>SFDP01000019.1 GCA_004558185.1 Lachnospiraceae bacterium
TTTTCTTCGCAAAAAAATCATAACCGAACACATATGCTTTTTCAATGTTTATGTGGCATTCAGCCTATTTTCTATTCCACACATCCTAATGAAGAGCCCAAAAAGGGCAGATTACTTTTGAAAAAGTCCTGCTTGCCAATTTTGCACTGATGAGCTCCTTTGGTCCGACGGCGGCGCTGGCAAATCTGGGCAGCACACTGCAAAATACCTTTGCCGCTGGAAACAGAGTGCTTAATCTTTTAGAGGAAACTCCTGTAGTAGAGGAAATACAGGGGAAACAGGATATTGGATTTACCCGGGCAAAGGCCGATGCAATTACCTTTACCTATGGAGAAGAAATTATTCTTAAAGACGTAAATCTTGAAATTCCCGAGCGTACTGTTGTTGGCATTGTGGGAAAAAGCGGAAGCGGTAAATCTACCCTTTTGAAGCTCTTCATGCGCTTCTGGAAAGTAGAAAAGGGAAGGGTGGAAATTTCCGGCAGGAACATTGAAGAAATCAACACCGTCAATCTGCGTGAGCTGGAAAGCTTTATGACCCAGGAAACCCATTTGTTTCATGACAGTGTAAAAAATAATCTGCTTATTGCCAGACCGGAGGCTACCGATGAAGAGCTTGCAGAAGCCTGCAAAAAAGCGTCATTACATGATTTTATCATGAGTCTGCCGAAGGGCTATGATACCTCCATCGGCGAACTGGGAGACACACTGTCCGGGGGAGAGCGGCAAAGGATTGGTCTTGCCAGGGTATTTCTGCATCATGCACCGTTTATTCTTCTGGATGAACCTACAAGTAATCTGGACAGCCTGAATGAAGCTGTGATTTTAAAATCGTTAAAGGAAGAAGGTAAGGATAAGACCGTAATTTTGGTTTCTCACCGGAAATCTACCATGTGTATTGCAGATATGGTATATTCCATAGAGGAGTTATCGAAAACAGGGAGAGTAAGCTGATGGCAAAAGATAAGAAAAGTAAGCAGGAAAGAGAAAAGATGATTGTGGCACAGATGATAGCCCTGTACTGCAGAAAGCAGCATAAAGCCGACGGACTTTGTCCTGAATGCGCCAGGCTTGAAGAATATGCCAGACTTAGAACCGACAAATGTCCCTTTATGGAAACAAAAACCTTTTGTTCCAATTGCAGGGTACACTGCTATTTGCCTGAGATGCGGGAAAAGATCAGGAAGGTAATGCGCTTCTCAGGGCCGAGAATGATCCTTTATCATCCGGCATTGGCTATACGCCATGTCATAGAATCCAAAAAGGAAAAGCAAAGATTAAAGAATAATGACTGAGTCACAGAAGATATTTGAGACGGAGCCCCGGGATTTGTGCTGAAGCGTCACAAATCCTCTGACGCAAAGTCGAATCTGAAACTCGGCTTGCGTTCCTCAGTGCAAACGCTTCGGAATGGAGATTAGGATGAGCATAAAAAAAATCGTATATATTGTAGCAGGCTGTTTTGGTGTCGGAATGGGAGCTGTTGGAGCCATAGTACCAATGCTTCCCTCATTTCCCTTTTTACTATTGGCTGCATTTTGCTTTAGCAGAAGCTCCAGGCGGCTGAATGATTGGTTTATTCATACAAAGCTCTATCAGGAAAATCTGGAAAGCTACATAAAGGAAAGGGGAATGACCACAAAAACCAAAGTGCGTATTATGATTACGGTAACGATCCTTATGGCCATAGGATTTATGATGATGGGTCGGGTTCCCGTGGGAAGAATCATTCTGGCGTTCGTGTGGATGTTTCATATCCTTTATTTTCTCTTTGGAGTCAAAACCATAAAAAATAATAGAGTGATGGCAGAGAAAAATTTACCTTGACAATAAACAGCTCATAATTCTAAAATTGAAACCATACAATTTACGAAAGCAGGTTATAGCAGCAGCTGTTTTGCTGTTTGGACCAGAGGCACGAAGGAATAGGTAAAGGAATATGGTAAAGACATTCACCCGAACTCTGCTTTTATTTATAAATCTGTTTTTGCTGGCTTGTAATGCCGCCCCGAAGGCGGATTTACCAAAAGAGAGCGGCACAGAGGTCAGAGAAAGCAAAATCGAGTTGGAAGAAAAAGAAACCGGAAGTACGATCTCTTATGGTAAAAAATCTCAGCGTTACTATCAAATTACTCAGCTTCCCTTCCCTACATTTTGGGGAGGTGAGGCTTATTCCATTATTACTCCGGAGGGTGAGCTTTATCTGATCGATGGTGGTTTTCAGGGAGAAGACGGGGAGCGAATTGCCCGGTATATAGATGAGCATGGAGGAAGAGTCAAGGGATGGATTCTGACCCATCCCCATGTAGATCATATTGGTGCCTTTTTGGACTATATGAAGGAAAACAGCGCCAATGTGGAAAAGGTGTATTATTCTCCTTTTACCCGAGAATTTTTTGAGGAAGAACAGGATCCTGAGATTTACAGCATCATCAATAATCCCAGAGCAATTCTGTTTTATGAGTTTCTGGCCGTGCAGGAGGCCACTGAGGATTCGGTGGAATATCTCCCCCTACAGATGGGAGACCGACTTCTCCTGGGAGAGCTGGAGCTTAAGTGCTATGCCTCCTTTGATGCCGACAGGCGAGACGTGAATGCCAATTCGCTTGTGTTTACTCTTTCCTACGGGGAGTTTACGCTGTTGCTTACGGGGGATATGACAGAAGCTACGCTGGAGGATATTCAGCTTACTGCAGATGAAGAAGCAGGGATATGGAATACCGATGTGATTCAGATCCCTCATCATGGTTATATGGCGGGAATTGCCACCGATGCTCTTTATCAGGCCACAAAGCCTCAGTATGCACTGCTGGACTGCACGGTTGAGGAATATGAAAAGAACAGTGTAAACATCCAAAGCCATGTGAAAATGATTGAAGAGCTGGGGATCAGGGTCATCAAACGCTTTGCTTCCGCAGAGGGAAATCGAATCATAATTTATACCGGGTAAAGCCTGGGGCAGCAAGAGAGAGAAAACGGCAATTTCGGAAGGAAGCATAGTGCAAGAGCTATTGAAACGTATGTTCGGATATGTTATACTTTCCAAAGAAGCGAATAAAACGATAAAGGGCTGCTGAGGGAAAGGAAGGAAAAGAGAGCGGATGATTGCATATCTTAAGGGCACATTAGCGGAAACGGGAGAGGACTGCCTTATCATAGAAGTGAACGGTATCGGTTATCAGGTAAAGGTTCCGGGAAGAGTTTTGGAGGCAGTTCATGGCATGGGGAGTACGGTCAAGCTTCACACTTATACCTATGTGCGGGAGGATACTCTGGCTTTATACGGATTTCTGTCCAGAGATGATTTGTCCATGTTTCAGCTTTTGCTGGGGGTAAGCGGCGTGGGTCCTAAGGGAGCATTGGGAATATTATCTCTCTTTTCTGCCGGAGAGCTTCGTGTGGCCATTCTGTCTCAGGATGCGAAGGCCATAGCTAAGGCTCCGGGTATAGGAGCCAAGACGGCTCAGCGAATGTTAATCGATTTAAAAGGTAAGGTCAGTCTTGAAGATGCTTTCGGTATCGTACAGGAGGAGGTGGCGTCAGCCAAAGCAAGGGACAGTTACAGTCAGGCTCGCAATGATGCCATAGAAGCCCTGACTGCATTGGGCTACAGTTCCTCGGAAAGCCTTAAAGCCGTTTCAGCAGTTACCATCACAGAGGATATGGACAGCGAGGTAGTATTGAAGGAGGCCCTGAAAAAAATGTTCTGAACCCGGCACACCGAATGATAGGATAAGCAGTTAAAGGAGCGGCTTCATGGTAGGAAGAATCATTGAAACTAATATTCAACAGGAAGACGTTAAAATAGAAGGCAGCCTTCGGCCTCAGTATTTGAAGGATTATATTGGACAGGAAAAAGCCAAGGAAAGCCTGAACATTTATATTCAGGCAGCAAAGCAGCGTCAGGATGCCTTAGACCATGTGCTGTTCTATGGGCCTCCCGGCCTGGGGAAAACCACTTTGGCCGGAATTATTGCCAATGAAATGGGAGTTAACCTGAAGGTAACCAGCGGCCCGGCTATTGAGAAGCCTGGGGAGATGGCAGCGATTTTAAACAATCTGCAGGAAGGCGACCTACTTTTTGTAGACGAAATCCATCGACTGAATCGTCAGGTTGAGGAGGTTCTCTACCCGGCGATGGAGGATTTTGCCATCGATATTATGATTGGGAAAGGTGCAACAGCCAGAAGCATACGTCTGGATCTGCCCAAATTCACCCTGGTTGGGGCCACCACCAGGGCCGGGCTTTTGACTGCACCCTTAAGAGATCGCTTTGGTGTCATTCATCGTCTGGAATTCTATTCGGTGGAGGAGCTTAAGCTGATTATTCAGCATTCTGCCAGAATTCTTGAGGTGGAAATCGAAGAAAAGGGGGCAAGGGAGCTGGCCAGAAGAAGCCGGGGAACCCCCCGTCTTGCCAATCGGATATTAAAACGGGTCAGGGATTTTGCACAGGTAAAGTATGATGGTGTTATTACCGAGGAGGTAGCCAATATTGCGTTGGATCTTTTAGACGTAGATAAAATGGGACTGGATCATATCGACAGAAATATTCTGTTTACCATGATCGAGAAGTTTTCCGGAGGGCCGGTGGGGCTGGATACCCTTGCTGCTGCCATAGGAGAGGATTCAGGTACCATTGAAGACGTCTACGAGCCCTACCTGATCAAGAATGGATTCATTAACCGTACTCCCCGCGGGAGGGTGGTTACCGAGTATGCCTATAAGCATTTGGGGCTTGAAATGTAATATCTGTTTTTATATAATATGATAGTAACTGTGCAGGATGATTTTGGTGTATAGGAGTCGGGCATATGGCAGGGAAAACAGATGCAGAAGTAATTATCGGCGGAAAGGTACTTACCCTCTGTGGTTATGAGAGTGAAGAGTATTTACAGAAGGTGGCATCCTATATCAATAATAAAATGGCTGAATACAATAAGGTTGACAGCTTTCGCAGACAGCCTGTGGATATGCAGAATATTCTTCTTCAACTGAATATAGCGGATGATTATTTCAAGGCCAGAAAGCAGATATCCTCTCTGGAAGAAGAATTGGAAAATAAGGAAAAAGAGCTTTATGAGCTGAAGCATCAACTGGTGGCTGCCCAGATCAAGCTGGAAAGTACGGAAAAGAGCCTGCGTAATGTCAATAAGGAGCTGAATGATTCTGAGAAGAAGGTCATTCGCCTGGAAACAGAATTAAAGGAAAATAAGAGCAAATAAAGTGAATCGTGATCATTTTTCATTTATCGTTTAAGCATTAGCGCAGGCAAGACTTGCGCTGTGTATGGGAACAACATGGATAAAGCTGTCATTGACAGCTTTTTTCTTACATGAAGCAGTGAAAAGAAATTTAAGGAGAAGTAAAATTGACCGACAGTCATCATATACAGACGAGGAAAAAAGTTGAATTGCTTGCCCCTGCCGGAAATTATGAGGCTTTTTTGGGAGCTATTCATGCAGGAGCAGATGCCGTCTATCTGGGTGGAATGAAATACGGCGCCAGAGCCTTTGCCGATAACTTTGATGAAGAAGCCCTATGCAGGGCTATTTCTTATGCTCATTTATTTGGGCGAAAGGTATATCTGACCATGAATACGCTGGTCAAGGAGAATGAGTTCAAGGAGGTATACTCTTTTTTGTGCCCCTTCTATTTGGAGGGGCTTGATGCAATTATCCTGCAGGATATAGGACTTTTACCCTATATCAGGAGCCATTTTCCCCTTTTGGATATCCATATCAGTACCCAGATGGCGATTACCGGACCTTATGGAGCCAGGTTGTTAAAGCAGATGGGAGCCAGCCGCATCGTACCGGCAAGAGAGCTGTCTTTAAAAGAGCTGATTCAAATAAAGAAAGAGGGGATAGAAGTAGAAGCCTTTGTCCACGGGGCAATGTGCTACTGTTATTCAGGACAGTGCTTCTTCAGTTCTTTTTTGGGTGGGCGCAGCGGAAATCGGGGAAAGTGCGCCCAATCCTGCCGTCTTCCTTATAAGGTTGGCTCAGAGAAGCAAAAAGGAAACAGAACGAAAGAAGAATATCCCCTGAGTCTTAAGGATTTGTGTGCTATCGAGCTCCTTCCCAGGCTGATTGAGGAGGGAATCGATTCCTTTAAAATTGAAGGAAGAATGAAGCGGCCGGAATATGCAGCGGGAGTCACTGCTATTTATCGAAAGGCAATTGATCAGTATTATGAAACCGGCTGTCAAACCGTTTCTCTCGATTGGGAGGAGAAAAACAGATTACAGAAGCTGTATATTCGCTCGGAAATTCAAGATGGCTATTATTTCCGGCATAACGGACCCCAGATGGTAACTCTTGAAAAACCGGGGTATTCAGGAACAGACGAGGCCCTGGTGGAGGAAATTCGCAGACAGTACATCGAAGAAGAACCGAAGCTGGCCGTAGAGGGGCAGGTCCTACTGAAAAAGGGAATGCCCCTTGCCCTCACGCTGAGCTGCAAGGGGTATCAGGTAAGCTGTCAGGGTCAGCCTGTCATGCAGGCTCAAAACAGAGCTCTCCAGCGGGAGGATGTAAAAAAACAGTTAGGGAAGACAGGAAACACTCCCTTTTTCTTTTCCCGATTGGAAATCAATATGGAGGAGGATACCTTTCTTCCTCTTAAGGCATTGAATGAAATCAGGCGGGAGGCCTTTGCCTTGCTGGAAAAGAAGCTGACCGGAGAGGTTAAAATGCAAAGGCAGGAAAGTATGGGAGAAAAGCTCTCTCCTATTTCTGCGGAGGAGGAAGAAATAAAGGCAGCACAGCAGCTAATGCTGGTAGTTTCTACTAAGGAGCAGTGTATTCAGGCTTGTGGCTTTTCTACCCGATGGCTGCTTTTTGTTGCTTCGGATTTATTACTGGATAGGGATAAAGAGCTTTTTTCTCTGCTGCGTGACCGGGTTCAAAAGGGCGGTCAAGTCTGGATCAGACTGCCTGCGGTGCTTCGAACTAAGGATTTGCCCAGGCTGGATGCTTTACTGCAGCAAACAGGAGATTTTACAGAGGGCGTATTGATTTCCAATATGGAGAGCTATGGTTATCTTATGCAGAAGAAGTATCCGGGGAAATTGGCTTTAAATCATCATCTGTACATCTGGAACCGGGAAAGTCTTAATTTTTGGAGCAAACGAAGCCAGCTTTTTTCAGCGCCGCTGGAATTAAGCAGACGGGAGTGGAAGGCGCTCAGCCATCCCCGCTTTATGTATCTGTGTTATGGAAGAATTCCCATGATGGTAACGGCCAACTGCATCCGTAAGACGAAGCAGGGCTGCCGAAAAGAGAGGGTATCTCTGGAGGAGCATCTGGAGGATCGTTATGGAGCTCATTTTCCGGTGGAGGTCAACTGTAATTATTGCTATAATACGATCTACAATTCCGTACCCCTGTCTCTTCATGGATTTTTAGAAGAGATAAGGGAATTTTCGGGGAAAATGATCAGACTGGATTTTACCACGGAATCCGGCCGGGAAATGGAAAGGATTGTCCGGGAATACGAAAAATATATCTGCCATGAAGTCTATGATTTTTCTTTCCTGAAGGAGTACACTACAGGACATTTTAAAAAAGGAGCTTTATAAAACCTTATGTATTATTACATTGTTGAGCTTTCTAAATATGCCATTGCGTTTCTCATGGCTATTTACACGCTGGAGTGCTTTCTGGCTCTGAAAAGAGAGGGAAGCAGCCCTAAGACCGGTGTTTTTGTGCGTCAGGGTATCGAAATGTTTCTGATTCAGTTTCTGGCCTATTTAAGTATGTGTCTTAGGACCGGTCAGATTGAATATCTGTTTTTCTATGCCTTTCTGCAGATTGCCCTGTTTTCTACCATGGTACTGTATCAGATGCTTTATCCGTCGGTAAACCGGCTGTTGATCAATAATATGTGTATGCTGTTAAGCATAGGCTTCATTATGCTGACCAGGCTGGATTACCAAAAGGCCATTAAACAGTTTTTCATTGTGGTGGTGGGACTGATCCTGGCACTGATTATTCCTTATTTTATTGAGAAGCTGCGGGGAATAAAGCATTTAAAATGGCTATTTGGCTTTGGTGGGATTTTTGCACTTTCCGTAGTATTGATTTTGGGACAGGTGACCCAGGGATCAAAGATCAGCTATACGGTTTTTGGGATAACTCTTCAGCCCTCTGAATTTGTAAAAATCCTCTATGCCTTTTTTGTAGCAGCTCTTTTGTATAAGGCTAAAAGATTCTGGCAGGTGGCCATATCTGCTTTTTTTGCCGGTATTCATATATTGATTCTGGTGGTTTCCAAGGATTTGGGAAGCTCACTGATTTTTTTCGTGGGCTATCTTTTTGTTTTACTTATTTCCACAGGAAACTATCTGTATTTTGGCGGGGGATTAATTGCAGGTGGTTTTGCTTCTGTAGTGGCATACCACCTTTTTGGTCATGTGAGAGTTCGTGTTCAGGCCTTTTTAGACCCCTTTACCGTCATTGATAATGAAGGATACCAGATGTCACAATCTCTGTTTGCCATCGGAAGCGGCAACTGGTTTGGCATGGGGCTTTATCAGGGTACCCCCTCTGATATTCCCTTTGTAGAATCGGACTTCATGTTTTCCGCAGTGGCAGAGGAGCTGGGGGGAATCTTTGCTGTCTGCCTGATCCTGGTCTGTCTCACCTGCTTTCTGGCTTTTTTAAAAATATCCATGGGGCTGGAGGACAGGTTTTACCGTCTGGTGGGCTGCTGTCTGGGCGTGATGTATATTTTTCAGATTTTTCTTACCATAGGCGGCGGAATGAAATTTATTCCTCTGACGGGAGTTACTCTGCCTTTGGTCAGTTATGGTGGGAGCAGTGTACTGACTACGGTAATCATGTTTGCCATTATGCAGGGTCTGCAGTTGATCCGGCATGATGAAAAGCTCATTGCTCAGGTCAGTGGAATAGAAGAGGAATAAAAGGATGTGGAAAAAAAGGAAAGAAGCAGGGCTGGAAAAAGAAGAGAAGAAGGAACGGGGCAGAAATAACAGAGAGTTTTATTTTACCGGAGCTTTCTTCTCGCTGCTGTTTCTGGCTATGATTGCTTATTACGTTTATTTTGTACAGGAAAAGGGGCGGGAGATGATCAACAATAGCTATAATTCCCGCCAGTATATTCTGGCCAGCCAAAATACCCGGGGGACAATATATTCTGCCGATGAAGAGGTGCTGGCTGAAACCCTTATCGGTGCTGATGGAAAGGAGGTTCGCACTTATCCTTATCAAAACCTTTTTGCCCATGTGGTAGGCTTTTCTACCAAGGGGAAAACAGGAATTGAGGCGCAGGCCAACTCCTATTTGATTCAATCCAGCATATCCCTGTCTGCAAAGGTGGAAAATGAGGTGGCGGCAGTGAAAAACCCGGGAGATAATGTGTATACCTCTCTGCGTGTGGATTTACAGGAAACTGCCAGCAAAGCCCTGGGAGTGTATCAGGGAGCCATTATCGTCAGTAACGTAAAAACAGGAGAGATCCTTGCTATGGTTTCAAAACCCGATTTTAATCCTGAGACTATCGTTCAGGATTGGGACTCATATGTGGAGGATAAGAACAGCTCTGTCCTTCTTAACCGCGCTACCCAGGGAATATATCCTCCCGGCTCTACATTTAAAATGGTAACTGCACTGGCCTATCTTAGGCAGAATAACGGTAACTATGCCAACTATCGGTATCAGTGTAATGGGTATTTTACCTATGGGGACAGTCGGATCACCTGCTACCATGGAACGGCTCATAACAGCGTGAATTTTGTAAGTTCATTTGCTAAATCCTGCAACTGTTCCTTTGCCAATATGGGACTTATGCTGGACAGAGGAATCTATCATGATACCATCACCCAGTTAGGATTTAACCAGAATCTTCCCGTTAATTTTAATTACAGCAGAAGCAATCTGACGGTGGATGAAAGTATTTCGGATGAGGATATGATTCAGATTTCCTTTGGGCAGGGCAGTGTGCAGATGACCCCCTTGCATCTGCATCTAATTACTAATGCTATTGCCAATGGGGGCACTCCGATGAAGCCCACTTTAATCAATCGGATAGTTTCAGCCCAGGGAAATACGGTAGAAACCTTTAATCCGGTAAGCTACAAGGCATTGATGACGGAAACGGAAGCCGAAACCTTAAAGGAACTGATGACTGCTGTGGTGGAAACCGGTACGGCTACCCGATTAAGAGGCTTGGAATACACGGCCGCAGGAAAAACCGGTTCTGCAGAGTATAATAAGGTGAAGGCAGATTCTCATGCCTGGTTTACCGGCTTTGCACCGGCAGATGATCCCGAGATTTCGGTTACCATTATTGTAGAGCGTATAGGCTCCGGCGGGGATTATGCGGTTCCCATTGCCAAACGAATCTTTGATGCCTATTTTGGAGTTTGAAATTTCACTGAGATTTTACTTTGGAAATAATTCCTTGCTTAATGGTCAAAAGTGTTCTATACTGTAATCAGTTTAGATGTGCTTCCAATAATGGGAGCAGCACACCAATCAGGGAGGAATTGCAATGATAGAAGCAACGAGCTGTGGCGGTGTGGTTATTTTTCGAGGTAAGATATTGCTTTTGTATAAGAATTTTAAGAATAAGTACGAAGGCTGGGTTTTGCCAAAAGGTACTGTAGAAGAGGGCGAGGAGTTTAAGGATACTGCCACCAGAGAGGTTTTGGAGGAGTCCGGAGCCACGGCCGCAATTATTAAGTATATAGGAAAAAGTGAATATACTTTCAATGTGCCGGAGGATACAGTGGAGAAGGAGGTCCACTGGTATTTGATGATGGCCGACAGCTATTACAGTAAACCACAACGCGAAGAATTTTTTGTTGATTCCGGTTACTATAAATATCATGAAGCCTACCATTTATTGAAGTTTGCGAATGAGCGTCAGATATTGGAGAAGGCATATACTGAGTATCTGGAACTGAAAAAAAGTAATCTTTGGGGAAGCAGAAAATACTACTAAGGAGGCGTTAGTCGCCTCTTTTGTATTCACTTTATTATTTCAGGCAGTAAAAATGGGGATTAACTCTGGGATTTGTATTGAAGCGTCACAAATCCTCTGATGGCAGAGACGAATCTGAAATTCGGTTTGCGTTCCTCGGCGCAAGACGCTTCGGAATGGGGATTAATATGCGATTTCGAAAGGAACTCTATCTGGGTGAGGGAATAAGAAATAGCTGGAAAATCAGGAGAAGGCTTAAAACCGGGGCCGGAATGCTTAATCTGTATGTGATCTCCATTGCTTCCGGCAGCAATCAGTTGGAGTGTACACATTGCAGTTTCTTTAAACAGCGGCTGATTCGGGAAAACGTCGGATTAATTGTGGGGCTGGCAAAGGGATATCCTGAGGCACAGCAGTTAATGATCGCTATGATCGAGGACTCCCTAAGACTAACCGGAACTCCCAACGTCAAGGAATATCTGTTAAGCGGGAGATGAAGAGGTTTTCATGGGCTTATTGATACTTCAGGTATTAAAATGGATTTTATGGATTATTTTATGCCTTTTGCTTGGCATAGTCGTTCTTTCGCTTTTGGTTCTTCTGGTGCCGGTTCGTTATCGGATCGAAGGAGAATATCATGAAAAGGCGGAGGATATCTCCGGAAGGGTGAGCTGGCTGTTGTCCTCAGTACAGTTTTCCTTTGTCTACCAAAAGGGGTTGAAAAAGAGGTTCAGGCTTTTTGGGATTACCCTTTATGACTCAGACAGACCCCAAAAGGCATCAAGGAAGAAAAGAAAATCTCGAAAGGCTTTTGGGAACAGGATAGCTGATCCAAACCGGGAGGCAGCCAAAGAGGAGGAGGCCAACTCGGAGAGAAAGGATTTAAGGAAAGAAGCTGTATCAGACGAAGCAGACAGCATAGAGAAGCCAGAGCTTTCCAAGTCCGATTCAATGGCCGAAGAGCCGGTGAAGGCTTTCACCGGGCTATCGGGAAGAACTAAGGGAGGCCTGGAAAGCCTTTGGAATAAGGGGAAAGAAATCTGGCAAAAGCTGCAGAATCTAATCCATCAACTAAAATTGCTTTGGAAGAGCTGTGGGAATAAGGTCGAGCTGGTAAAACATTACCGGGATATCTGGCAGAGAGAAAGTACCCAGGTTACCTGGCAGAAGGCCAGAAAAAGGATAGGCTGGGCACTGAAACCGACTCTTCCCCGTAAGTGGCTGCTGACAGGCAATATCGGATTTGATGACCCTTCTCTGACAGGGCAGCTAATGGCCGGTATGGGCATTCTCTATCCCATACATGGCGGTCATTTGCAGATTATTCCGGATTTTGAAAGGAGCCATTTGGAAGTTAAAGGCTATGCAAAGGGAAAAATCGTCTTATGCGTAGTCCTTTATCATTTGCTCATCCTTATCCTGGATAAGAATTGTATGGCGTTTCTCAAATGGATTCTGCAGGGAACAGCAAGGGATAATCAGAAAGAAAACGAAGATAATAATATGCAGGAGGTAACACATGACAGACAATAGTTTCAGTTCCGTAATGACCTCCCTGTTAAAGGGAGTAGATAGTGTATTAAGTACGAAGACCGTAGTAGGAGAGGCAATTACCATCGGGGATACCATCATTCTTCCCCTGGTAGATGTGTCCTTTGGCCTGGGAGCCGGTGCAGGCTGCCAGGAGAAAAAGAATAATGGTGCCGGAGGCGTTGGAGGTAAGATGAGTCCAAGTGCAGTGCTGGTAATTAAAGACGGGCATACTAAATTGGTCAACATCAAACAACAGGATGGTATGACCAAAATTTTAGATATGATTCCGGATGTGGTAGACCGGTTTACCGCCAAAGAGACAAAGAATGAGCTGATGTCGGATGAAGAGGCAAAGAAGGTGGCTTTTCCCAAGGAGAGCAGTGAAAGCGAAGCATAGCTTATTGAAAACCGTATGCTGTCAGAGCTGACCAACGGTATTGATACAGGGAAAAGACCAGAATTCCTTCCTGCTTGGAGGAAAGAATATAGGTGGAATTATTGGCTATACAGATAAAGAAGATGAAAAAGTGATAACGGTGTCTAAAGAAAAGAACTGTGACGGGTCAATCCCGGCACAGTTCTTTTGCTAATTGTTCAAGCTGTTTCATGTCTTCATCCTTAACTGCCGAAAGAATTCTTGCGGTAGTGTCCGTAAAGGTAAGGGTTTTGCATTTTTCCAGCATTCCCTGCATCACTTTAGCAGCGGTAGGTGCCCAGCTTCCGTTCTCCACAAGGGCAACCTTGCGATTCTGGTAATTCCGCTCCGTCAAATGCTCAATAAAGGTTCGCATGAAGGGGAATACATCTCCATTGTAGGTAGGAGAGGCCAACACCAGTCTGCTGAGCCGGAAGGCATCGGTCACTGCCTCTGAAAGATCGCAGCGAGCCAGATCATACAGAACTATCTCCCGGCAGCCTTCTTTTTTCAGATATTCCTCCAAAAGCAAAGCAGCCTTTTTCGTATTTCCATAGGCTGAGGCATAGGCAATAACCACACCGTCGCTCTCAGGCTGATAGGATGACCAGGTCTGATAAAGCTTTAAACAGATGCTTACACTTTTGTCTAAAACAGAACCATGGAGAGAGCATATCTTCTGAATATCCAGATCGGCCAGCTTTTTCAGCAGCGCCTGAACCTGAGCGCCATATTTGGAAACGATTGCCATATAATAACGACGCCCCGGAGCAATCCATTCCTCAATGCTTTCAGGGGCACCAAAACAGCCGAAGCCATCTGCAGAAAACAGAACCTTATCATGACTGTCATAGGTCACAATCACCTCCGGCCAGTGTACCATAGGTGCGGTAATAAACGTAAGCTCATGTTTTCCCAGACAAAGGCTGTCACCTTCGCCTACGATCATTCCCCGGTCGCCGTAATCCGTTCCGAAAAAATTCCTGATCATAGAAAATGCCTTTGCAGATGCTACCAGCTTAGCCTCCGGCCAGGTTTCCATAAAGAATTGAATATTGGCCGAATGGTCCGGCTCCATATGCTGGACAATCAGATAGTCCGGTGTTCGACCCTCAAGAGCAGCCTCCAAATTCTGCTTCCACTCCTGAGTGAAATGAACATCCACCGTATCCATAATCGCAATCTGCTCGTCTATAATGGCATAAGAATTATAGGTTATTCCGTTCGAAGCAGCATACTGTCCTTCAAACAAATCAATTTTTGTGTCCGTTACACCTATATATTTGATTGAATCTGAAATCTTCATTAAGGGTTCCTCCATTTCATATAGTTAAAAAGATATCGCAGCTATTCAGCGCCCTTATCGTTACGGCTACTATACACTCTTTTACTGGGTATCCGAAGCAGATGTGCGTGCCTGCTGAACAGCTTCAGGTTATCTGCACATTACAGAATGGTATAGGTAAATATCTTTCGGGGCTATTGTACAGTAAATACTTCAGATTGACAATAATTTGTCATGTCTTTTTTTCAATACAACATCCTGAGAGAAGAGGAGAAACGAAATGCCCTGAATTCCCGGCTGTCTGAGGTGGGACAACAAAAAAACTGCCGTATTCCTACGACAGTTCCCGTGAGTCAACTAAGCTCTTTCTACTTTACCAGACTTTAAGCAGCTGGTACAAACGTGCAGCTTCTTTGCAGCTCCGTTTACCTTACATTTAATACTCTTAACGTTCGACTTCCAAATACGATTGGATCTTCTATGAGAATGGCTAACGTTATTACCGAAATGTACGCCTTTACCACAAATATCGCATTTTGCCATGTTGACACCTCCTAACCGTAAAATCATCCTTACGAATCACAACAGTAGTATAATAGCAGAAGAATAATATAAATGCAAGCAGAAAATATAGAAAATATACAAAATCTTGTGAAATCATTATTTAAAGGTTTATTTTTTTTCTTAAAACGAGTATAATGGGTACGTTATATAAGGTTAAACGATGAAGGAGGTACTACATGAAAGGATCTTCTATGAACACTCATATGGGTAAAATCACTATTGACAAGGAGGTTGTCTGCCGCTATGCAGGCAGTGTGGCTGTAGAATGTTTTGGCATTGTGGGCATGGCAGGCATCAGTGTTAAGGATGGCCTGGTTAAGCTGTTGAAGATGGACAGTATTACCCGGGGAATTGCCGTTAGAATGGAGAACAACAAGCTGACCTTGGATTTTCATGTCATCGTGGCTTATGGAGTGAGCATCATTGCTGTTTCTGATAATTTGATTGAAAATGTGAAGTATAGGGTGGAAGAATTTACAGGCATAGACGTAGGGAAAATCAATGTCTATGTGGAAGGAGTAAGAGCGATTGATTAAGGAGGATATTCAAGTGACTTCAACGATAATTGACGTGAGTATGCTTTCCAGAATGTTTTTGGCAGGAGCCCAGAATCTGGAGGCAAAGAAGGAATGGATCAATGAACTGAATGTTTTTCCCGTTCCCGATGGAGATACAGGTACCAATATGTCCCTGACGATTATGTCCGCAGCCAAGGAAGTTTCGGGATTGATCGATGACGATATGGAAAGTCTGGCAAAGGCTATTTCCTCCGGCTCCCTGCGAGGGGCAAGGGGGAATTCCGGAGTCATTCTTTCTCAGCTTTTTCGAGGCTTCTGCAAGGTAATCAAATCTCACCAGAAGGTGGATGTTGCCCTGCTTACCCAGGCTGCTGAGTGTGCAGTGGAAACGGCGTACAAGGCGGTAATGAAGCCCAAGGAGGGAACCATTCTTACTGTGGCTAAGGGTGCCGCACTGAAGGCAAGGGAGCTGGAGCAGGCCGGAGTTAAGGATATCGGTCAGTTTTTGGATGAAGTGATTAAACACGCAGAATATGTGCTCAGCCAGACCCCGGAAATGCTTCCGGTACTTAAACAGGCCGGAGTGGTGGATTCCGGCGGACAGGGACTTCTGGAGGTATTAAAAGGCGCCAATGATGCCTTTCATGGCAAAGAACTGGATTTTAAGCTGGGGGCAGTAACCAAAGGAGCCTCAGCAGTGAAGGTAGATGCACAGGCCTCCTGTGACATCAAATTCGGCTATTGTACGGAGTTCATCATTTTATTGAATAAAACCTTTAATATTAAGCAGGAGATGGATTTTAAGGCTTATCTTGAGTCTATTGGTGATTCTATCGTGGTTGTGGCAGACGATGATATTGTGAAGGTGCATGTGCATACCAACGATCCCGGTATGGCCATTCAGAGGGCTCTGATGTATGGTCAGCTTTCCAATATGAAGATCGACAATATGAGACTGGAGCATCAGGAGAAGGTGATTAAGATGTCTCAGAAGGAGGCGGCTTCTTCCAAAAAGGCAGAAGAGAAGGCTCCCCGTAAGGAGGCAGGCTTTATTTCCGTTTCTGTGGGCGAAGGTATGGACGAAATATTTACCGGCCTGGGTGTGGATTATATGATCGCCGGTGGACAGACCATGAATCCCAGTACAGAGGATATGCTGAATGCCATTGAAAAGGTGAATGCCGATAATATTTTTATTTTGCCCAACAACAGCAATATTATCCTTGCTGCGAACCAGGCGAAATCTCTGGTTGAGGACAAACGAATTATCGTCATACCGACCAAGACCGTTGCCCAGGGGATTACGGCAGTCATTAATTTTGTTCCTGATTTAAGTGTGGAGGAAAATGAAGCCATTATGCTGGAGGAGATCACCAAGGTAAAGACCGGTCAGGTAACCTATTCGGTAAGGGATACCCAGATAGAGGATAAGGTGATCCACCAGGGAGATTATATGGGTATCGGAGACAATGGTATCCTTTCGGTGGGAACCGATCAGGAAGAGGTTACCCTGAAAATGGTAGATGAGATGATGGATGACAGTAAAGAGCTGATCAGCATCTACTATGGAGAAGAGGTTTCTGCCGATCAGGCTCAGCTATTGGCAGATAAAATTGAAGAAAAATACGATACCTGTGATGTGGAATTACAGTATGGTGGTCAGCCCGTATACTATTATATTATTTCTGTAGAATAAGCATCGTTTACCAAAACAGGAGCCTTAATCAGCTCCTGTTTTTTTACCAATGGAGGGAAGAATGTATTGGGATAGTGACCTGCGGGAAGTGAAGGGAATTGGAGATAAGACAATCCGACTCTTTCATCGGCTGGATTTATATACGATCAGGGATTTGCTTTACTATTTACCAAAGGGCTATGAGAGCTTTGAAAAGCCGCAGCCTGTGGATACATGGGAAAGAGGAAGAATGGCTGTTCTGCAGGTCAGGCTGCCCTTTCAAAACCTTGAATTAAGAAAGGCCGGAAGATATACCCTGCTCCATTTTTTTGTGCAGGATCCTTCGGCAAGGGTGGAGATCACCTACTTCAATATGCCCTTTTTGAAAAATACGCTGAAATGTGGGAATGAGTACATCTTCCGTGGCAAGCTGGAAGAAAAAAGAGGCAGATTGGTTATGGAACAGCCCAAATGCTACCGACCTGAGGAATATGAGAAGCTTTTGGATACCTTACAGCCCGTTTATGGACTGACTAAAGGGCTGAGCAGTGCATTTATTCAAAAGGCGATAAAGGACATTCTACAAAGGCTGCCTCTTGAGGAAGAGATTTTTCCCGCCCATCTGCTGGAAAGGTATCAGCTTTGCAGCGCCAGAGAGGCCTTTTCAATCCTTCATTTTCCGCCCTCTTCCGAATTGCTGCCAAAGGCGAGAAGAAGACTGGTTTTTGAGGAATTTTTAGCCTTTTGCCTGGAAATGAAGATAAGAAAAGAGGAGGAGGTCAACCTGCCCTTTTCTCCTCCCCTTTTGCCCGTTGCCGACACCACAAGGCTTTTGGAGCAGCTTCCCTATAGGCTGACACCGGCTCAGCAAAGAGCCTGGCAGCAGATAGAGGAGGATTTGCAGCGTAATGCAGCCATGAACCGGATGGTTCAGGGGGATGTGGGAAGCGGAAAAACGATTTTGGCCATTCTGGCTCTTTTACTGTGTGCGGCAAACGGGCGTCAGGGAGCTTTTATGGCACCCACTGAGGTACTTGCCAGACAGCACTACGAGGCCATAAAGGAAATGAGTGAGCGTTATAAGCTCTGTATTTCCCCCCTTTTATTAGTAGGCTCATTGACTGCAGGTCAAAAGCGCATGGCTTATGAGGAGATTGCAGAGGGAAAGGTCAATGTTATTGTGGGAACCCATGCTCTGATCCAGGATAAGGTAAACTTTCACAATCTGGCCCTGGTCATTACCGATGAACAGCACCGTTTTGGCGTTCGTCAGCGGATCTGTCTGCAGGAAAAAGGGAAAAACACTCATATTCTGGTCATGAGTGCGACACCCATCCCGCGAACCCTGGCCATTATTTTGTTTGGCGACCTGCACCTGTCTGTCCTGGATGAGATGCCTGTAGGGCGTCTTCCCATAAAAAACTGCGTGGTAGATCCCTCCTACCGCCCAAAGGCCTATCAATTTATGGAAAAGGAGATTCAGAAGGGACATCAGGTTTATTGTATCTGTCCCATGGTAGAGGAAGGAGAAATGGAACAGCTTGAGAATGTAGTCACCTATCATGAAAAGCTGACCGCCTATTTTGGAGCAAAAGCCCGTGTGACCTTCCTTCATGGAAGGATGAAGCCGGCTGTGAAGAATCAGATTATGGAGGATTTTGGAGCACATAAAATTGATATTCTGGTATCCACCACCGTAATCGAGGTAGGAATCAACGTTCCTAATGCTACGGTTATGCTGGTGGAAAATGCTGAGCGTTTCGGATTGGCACAGCTCCATCAGTTGAGAGGCCGGGTAGGCCGCGGCAAGGAACAGTCTTATTGTATTTTTATCAATGGAAATCAGAACCAGTCTACCTCCAAGCGTCTGGAGCTGCTAAACCGCTCCAATGACGGCTTTTATCTGGCCAGCGAGGATATGAAGCTGAGAGGACCGGGAGATATCTTTGGTATCCGTCAAAGCGGTGAGCTGCCATTCGTGGTGGGAGATGTATATGCAGACGCCGGAGTGCTGACAGAAACGGCAGCGCTGGCAGAAGAAATCCTTCAGTCCCATGAGCCTCAGAGGATGTTCCCCAAGCTGGAACAGTTTCGGGCATCCCAGGGAGCCAGGGTTGACTTTAGAAGCATTTGAAAGTAAAATGGTAACTATTCAGAGCCATGCAAATTTTCAGCAATAGGTGAGCCCTGCTTGCAGGGAAGAACATATTGATGAAAATTTATATGGCAAGAAGCCATACATGAGCAAAGAAGCAACTTTGCAAATGGGCTCTGAATAGTTACGTTTGATGTTCTGATTATGATAGAAAAGATGGAGAATAGTTTAATGCGTAAAGTGGCAATTATGACCGACAGTAACAGTGGAATCACCCAACAGGAAGGAAAGGAAATGGGAATTGCAGTTTTGCCCATGCCTTTCATCATGGATGGGGAAACCTATTTTGAAGATATAACTCTGACTCAGAACGATTTTTACGAAAGACTTGTTGGGGACTGTGACATCAGTACCTCTCAGCCTTCCCCGGAATCTGTAACGAATATGTTTGATGCCCTTCTTAAGGAGTATGATGAGGTGGTGCATATTCCCATGAGCAGCGGCTTAAGCGGTTCCTGTCAGACCGCACACATGCTCGCCCAGGATTATGACGGAAAGGTATATGTGGTCAATAACCAGCGCATTTCCGTAACCCAAAGGCAGTCTGTTCTGGATGCACTTTTGCTGGCTGAGAACGGAAAGAGCGGCGCCCAGATCAAGGATATTCTGGAGGAGGACAAGTTTAATTCCAGTATTTATATTATGCTGGATACCCTTTATTATCTGAAGAAAGGGGGGCGGATAACTCCTGCGGCAGCCGCCCTGGGTACCATTTTAAAGTTAAAGCCGGTACTGACTATCCAGGGAGAAAAGCTGGATGCATTTGCCAAGGCCAGAACCTCTTCCCAGGGTAAGAAGATGATGATCAATGCCATCAAAAATGACATCGATACCCGTTTTGGAGGAGTGACAAATATTTTGCTGCAAATGGCTTATACCTATAATGAAGAGGCAGCTTTGCAGTTTAAGGAGGAAGTGCAGCAGGAATTTCCCGATATGGAGATCGTAATGAATCCCCTTTCCTTAAGTGTGGCCTGTCATATAGGGCCGGGGGCTCTGGCTGTTGCCTGCACCAAGAAGCTGTCCTAGTGTACTGACACATATAAATCCTGTATGAACAAAATGGTTTATACAGGATTTTCTCTCATGGAGAGGAAAACACATAGAGAGGAGAAACTTTAAATGGCGGCAAAGACCACCTATGATGCTTCCAGCATTACTGTGCTTGAAGGACTGGAGGCAGTAAGAAAAAGACCGGGAATGTACATCGGGAGTGTTTCCACAAAGGGATTAAATCACCTGATTTACGAGATCGTCGACAATGCTGTGGATGAACATTTGGCCGGCTTCTGTGATAAAATTTTCGTCACTTTGGAGGCTGACGGAAGCTGTACGGTTGCGGATAACGGCCGCGGTATTCCCGTGGAGCTGCATGAAAAAGGAATCAGTGCAGAGCGTCTGGTATTTACTACCCTTCATGCCGGAGGTAAATTTGATGATTCCGCCTACAAAACCAGCGGAGGTCTTCATGGAGTGGGCTCCTCTGTGGTCAATGCTCTTTCCACCAGATTAACCGTAAGAGTCAAAAAAAACGGACTTATCTATGAGGATAAGTATGAACGGGGGAATCCTGTGATTGAATTAGAGGCAGGACTTCTTCCGGTAGTGGGAAAAACCAGAGAGACGGGAACGGTAGTCAATTTCCTTCCTGACGATACGATTTTTGATAAAACCCGCTTCAAAGAGGATGAGGTAAAAAGCAGACTTCATGAGACCGCCTATCTGAATCCCAAGCTGACCATCATCTATGAGGACAGGCGGAAAACAGAGCTGGAATACATAGAGTTTCATGAGCCGCAGGGGCTGATCGGCTATTTAAAGGATTTAAACAAATCCAAGGAACCGGTTCATGAGGTAGTTTATTATACCGGCGAAAGTGAAGGCATCAGTGTGGAAGTGGCTTTCCAGTATGTGAATGAGTTCCACGAAACCGTATTAGGCTTTTGCAATAATATTTATAATGCGGAAGGCGGTACTCATCTTACCGGCTTTAAGACCATGTTTACTACGGTTATCAATACCTATGCCAGACAGCTAAATGTTCTGAAGGAAAAGGATGCCAATTTTACCGGTGCAGATATTCGAAACGGAATGACTGCAGTGGTCTCCATTAAGCATCCCGATCCCCGTTTTGAAGGGCAGACCAAAACGAAGCTGGATAACCAGGATGCTTCCAAGGTGGTCAGCAAGGTGACCGGGGAAGAGATTGTCCGTTTTTTTGATCGTAATCTGGATACCTTAAAGGCGGTCATCGGTTGTGCCGAAAAGGCTGCAAAAATCAGAAAAACTGAGGAAAAGGCCAAAACCAACCTGTTAACCAAACAGAAGTTTTCCTTTGATTCCAACGGAAAGCTGGCCAATTGTGAATCCAGGGACCCTTCAAAATGCGAGATTTTCATTGTAGAGGGTGATTCTGCGGGAGGAAGCGCCAAAACGGCAAGAAATCGGGCCTATCAGGCAATTTTACCCATTCGGGGAAAGATTCTGAACGTAGAAAAGGCCAGTATCGATAAGGTTCTGGCCAATGCGGAGATCAAGACCATGATCAATGCCTTTGGCTGCGGATTCAAAGAAGGGTATGGAAACGATTTTGATATCACCAGACTGCGCTATGACAAGATTATTATTATGGCCGATGCAGACGTAGACGGAGCCCATATCTCCACCCTTCTTTTAACCTTGTTTTATCGGTTTATGCCGGAGTTGATTTTTGAAAGACACGTCTACATTGCCATGCCTCCCCTTTATAAGGCTATGCCGGCCAAAGGGAAGGAGGAATATCTCTACGATGATAAAGCTTTAGAAAAATATCGGAAAAGCCATAAGGGTCCGTTTACTCTGCAAAGATACAAGGGTCTGGGCGAGATGGATGCAGATCAGCTTTGGGAAACCACGCTGAATCCGGAAACCAGAAAATTGAAGCTGGTGGAGATCGAAGACGCCCTCTATGCTTCCCAGGTGACAGAGCTGCTTATGGGAAATGATGTTCCTCCCAGAAAGGCTTTTATTTATGAGCACGCCGGCGATGCTCAATTGGATATATAGATCAGCCCGGAAGTTCAGAAAGGAATCGTAAAACATGGAAGAGAATATTATCAAAACGGAATACTCCGAGATTATGCAAAAATCCTATATTGACTATGCCATGAGCGTCATTGTATCCAGAGCCCTCCCGGATGTGAGGGATGGCTTAAAGCCGGTGCAAAGACGAACTCTTTATGATATGCATGAGTTGGGTATCCGCTATGATAAGCCCTATCGAAAGAGCGCCCGAATAGTGGGGGATACCATGGGTAAATACCATCCCCACGGAGACGCTTCAATTTACGATGCATTGGTGGTCATGACCCAGGAATTTAAAAAGGGTCTGCCCCTAATTGACGGCCATGGCAATTTTGGCAATATTGAGGGTGACGGTGCAGCAGCCATGCGTTATACGGAAGCCCGTCTGGAAAAGATTACGCAGGATGGTCTGCTTGCCGATCTGGATAAAGATGTGGTGGATTTTCAGTCCAATTTTGATGAGACGGAAAAGGAGCCCGGGGTTCTTCCGGCTAAATTTCCCAACCTTTTAGTCAATGGCTCTGAAGGAATTGCGGTAGGTATGGCTACCAGCATTCCGCCCCACAATCTGGGAGAGATTATTGATGCCACCAAGGCTTATATGAAAAATGAGCAGATCTCAACCAGGGAGCTGATGCGTTACGTTAAAGGACCGGATTTTCCCACAGGGGGTATTGTGACCAATAAGGATGATCTGGCTGCGATTTACCGCACAGGTATCGGAAAAATCAAGATCCGCGGAAAGGTGGAGCTGGAAAAAGGGAAAGGGGGAAAGACCAATGTGGTGATCAGTGAAATTCCCTATACCATGATCGGAGCCAATATTTCCAAATTTCTTTCCGATGTAGCTGCTCTTTCAGAGAGTAAAAAGACGGCAGATATTGTGGATATTTCCAACCAGTCCTCCAAGGAGGGCATTCGAATCGTTATCGAGTTAAGAAAGGATGCGGATGCTCAGAATTTTGTAAATATGCTGTATAAAAAAACCCGTCTGGAGGATACCTTTGGAGTCAATATGCTGGCTATCTGTGAAGGAAAGCCGGAGACCATGGGCTTAAAGCAGATCATTAAAAGCAATGTAGAATTCCAGATTCAGGTAGCTACCCGTAAATACACCAATCTTCTGGAAAAGGAAAAGGAAAAGCGGGAAATTCAGGAAGGACTGATCAAGGCCTGCAACGTCATCGACCTGATTATTGAAATCCTTCGGGGCAGCAAGGATCGAGCTACCGTAAAAAAATGTCTGGTGGAAGGTGTCACGGAGGGAATCCGGTTCAAATCCAGGGAATCCGAAATTATGGCAGCGCAGTTGATGTTCAGTGAGCGTCAGGCCAATGCCATTTTGGATATGCGCTTATACAAATTGATCGGTCTGGAAATTGAGGCTCTGATTAAAGAGCATGAGGACACCATTGCGAATATCTACCGCTATGAGGATATTTTATCCCGCAGAGATTCTATGATTCAGGTCTTGATCAATGAGCTGGACGTCTTAAAGAAGGAATTTGCCCGAAAGAGAAGAACGGTCATTGAAAACTGTGAGGAAGCGGTTTATGAAGAGAAAAAACCAGAGGAAATGGAACTGATCTTTTTGATGGATCGCTTTGGCTATGCCAAGACCATTGATCCGGCCACTCTGGAAAGAAATAAGGAGGCTGTTTACGGAGAAAGCCGTTTCGTTTTTCCCTGTAAAAGTACAGGAAAAATTTGTGTATTTACCAACAGGGGACAGTTACATACCATAAAGGTTTCTGATCTTCCCTACGGAAAATTCAGGGATAAGGGTGTGCCCATCGACAACGTCAGCAATTTTTCTTCGGCCAGGGAGGAAATCGTGCTGGTAACCAATCAGACTGAGTTAAATCTTTACCGTGTGGTTTTTGTTACCAGGCAGGCTATGCTGAAAATTGTGGATGGTGGAGAATTTGACGTCAGTAAACGGACTGTAAGCGCCACCAAGCTGGGGGAAGAGGATCAGGTGGTAAGCGTTTATGTACTGAAGGACAGAACCAATATAGTGCTGCGAACGAAGGGCGGATATTTCCTGCGTTTTCCGTTAAGTGAGATTCCTGAGAAGAAAAAAGGTGCTATTGGTGTACGGGGAATGAAGCTGGGAGCCGGAGATTATGTAGAAGAGGTATATTATACGGCAAATTCTGCCGATGCTTATCTTCCTTACAAGGATAAGGAGATCAACTTAAACAGTCTGAAGCTGGGTAAACGAGATACGAAAGGAACGAAAATCAGAGGATGAGAGTGATTGCCGGAATAGCCAGAAGCCTTCCGTTAAAAACACCCGCAGGCCTTGCGACCAGACCTACCACTGATCGCATTAAGGAAACCCTGTTTAATATGCTTCAACAGCAAATCGGGCAGGCCGTTTTTGTGGATATGTTCAGCGGCAGCGGAGGCATAGGAATAGAGGCATTAAGCCGTGGGGCTGCCAAAGCCTATTTTATAGAAAATGATCCAAAAGCATTATCCTGTATTCAGGAAAATTTACAATTTACGAAACTGAATAAATCGAGTATGATAATCAATATGGATGCGTGTGCTTCTCTTTCCCGGATCGAAGAGGTGGTGGATATTTTATTTATGGACCCTCCCTATGATTCCGGTCTGGATGTGACTGTACTACAGCTTCTTAGCCATGCCTCCTGTATAGACGAAGAAACGCTTATTATTGTGGAAGCTGCCTTAAGCAAAAAGAGCAGTGACTACGAAGCCTGTGGCTTTCAGGTGATCAGGGAGAAGAAATACAAGACCAATAAGCATATCTTCTTAAAAAAGAGGGGAGCCTAACGAATGAGAGCAGCGATATATCCCGGCAGCTTTGACCCGGTTACCTTTGGGCATCTGGATATTATAGAACGAGCAGCCGCTATTTTTGATGAACTGACTGTAAGTATACTGAATAACACGACTAAGACACCATTGTTTTCTGTTGAGGAACGTGTTAATATACTGAAAGAGGCAACGAAGCACCTGCCTAATGTAAAAATTGATTCCTTCAGCGGATTGCTGGTGGATTATGCCATGCAGAAAGATATCCATGTTTCGGTAAGAGGCCTCAGGGCAATTACCGACTTTGAATACGAGCTTCAGATTGCACAGACCAACAATAAGCTGTCCGGCGGCAGTCTGGACACCGTGTTTTTAACAACGAATCTGGAATATTCCTATCTGAGTTCCTCCAGTGTGAGAGAAATTGCCAGCTTTCATGGGGATATTTCCCAATTCGTTCCGGCATTCGTGGTTGAAAAGGTATATGAGAAATTTGGTTTCTAGAAAGGCTGAGTACCCTAATGAGTAGCAAAATTGAACAGTTAATTGACGAAATTGAAGATTATATTGATAACTGTAAGTTTAAGGCTTTGTCCAATACACAGATTATAGTGAATAAAGAGGAAATCGATGAACTGCTCAGAGAGCTTAGGCTGAAAACTCCTGAGGAGATAAAGCGCTATCAGAAGATCATCAGTAATAAGGAAGCAATTCTTAATGATGCAAGAGAAAAGGCCTCTGCTTTGATTAATGAGGCCACCCTGCAGACTAACGAACTGATTAATGAGCATGAGATTATGCAGCAGGCCTATGCCCAGGCCAATGAGGTAGTTACCCTGGCCACCAATCAGGCTCAGGAGATTTTGGATAATGCCACCATTGAAGCCAACACCATGCGTGAAGCTGCAATGCGCTACACCGATGATTTGCTGGCCAACGTAGAGAATATCATAGCTCATTCCATGGAAAATGCTTCCTTCCGCTATGATGAGCTGATGAAGGGGCTGAATGAGTGCTACGATATTGTAAAAAGTAATCGTGCAGAGCTTTTTCCCATGGCCGGACTGGAGGATTTGGAGGATGAGGTTGTTCCCACGGCTGAGCCGGTGGCTTTGGATATTATATAGGTCTCTTGTATCATAAATTTATCTTGCTAAACGTTTGTTTCGATATCCACCGTATCGCATCTTTTAGAGTATAAGACAGAGTTGTTGCGCCTGATGGTGCAGCAGCTCTTTTCCTTATTATTCCTAATTTCAGAATCAAAATTATGCCATCTTAGGAATGCGACAAAGATAAATACTTTAGGAATTGCTTTTAGAAAATCTTTGATCCTGAATTACTCTTGTGCAAGTTTACTCTCTTTCTCTGTTAACTCACATTTAATTTGTATTTTTTTCTTGATATACTAGCAAATGATATGGTATTATAAATTACAAAAACAAAAATATAGGGTGGGGGGCGATTCCGATGCACTTTAAGATGCAACTTATTATCAAGGATATTTGCGAATTTATGATTTAATCTCTTTTAATTTAGAACGAGAAATTCATACATCAGCTCCTTTTGAAAACTTTTATAATGCAAATGCAACGGCAATCCAAATTGGAACCCCTGGATATCCAGCAGATCCTTCTGTGATTCAAAAACAGAAAAAAGAATATGGAGAAATTCAATATGGTACATTATATGCGGTTCCGTCAGAATGGATTGCAGTTGCTCCCATTGCAGATGGTCCCAAAATAGGTGTGAAATATGTCATCAAGCACCAATATACAAATGGAACTACAAATAATTTGGAATATCTTCATGAGGCAAACTGATAAATGGAGAAAATTAAAAATAAATTACTACCTGAAATTATTATATTAATAATAGTAAGTATATGTTGCTTATTATTACCTAATCAAAATAATTATTTGGCAGATGGTTGGATAGCAAATATAACAGGTACAAATTCTTCAATATTATTAACGATAAAACTTTTTTTAATGGAACCACTATTTTGGGGAATTTTATGCTTTTTCTTGTTAAGGTGTAAAAATATGCGATTGATACCTCACGAAATACAACCACAAATAACAAAAAAACTATACATAATAATGAGAGCCGTAGCAATTGTATTAACAATAGTATTATTGTATTATACGTGGGGATTTATTTGGTTAACAGTATTACCCCCTATGCCGTTTCGTCTTGGCTACTACATTATGAACCATCGTATTATTTTAGGTATCAGTTGGTGCGTTATTTCTATCATCGGATATCTTTCCCTTAAAAAAAAGTAATTGTCATTTGCGAAATGCTAGAAAGGGCTGTCGTATCAAAACATCAGTGATGCGGCAGTATCTTTTTGTCATTTTTATTGAAGTTACTCTTATGTTGTAAATGGAAGATAGTCAGTATTGTGTGGCAACTATCTTTGTTTTGAATCCATGTGCTGCCCTCCTGGCAGTCTAATAGTCGCTACCGATGTTGATGATGCCAAATTTAGATATGCTTTTGAATATTCAATAGTAGCGTAAGCAACTGCTTTTTCTCTGACAGACAGCTCTTTTCAGAACTGCTTCAGCAGCAAAAATAATAGCAACAGAACTACGGACTGGATTAGCTTATGCTTCAGGTAGGTCGAAAGCCTAAGCTGTGTTTTTCTCAGAATAAAGCCGGTCTGCATGATGCAGCTTAAGCCCCCAAAGGTAAGATAGCAAAGTGCCATCAGGGAAGAATCTGACAGAGAAAGGGTCTGCAGTCCTCCTCCGATTTCCAACAGGCAGCATAAAGGGCCATAAAGATATTGCACATAAATATCCCGAAAGGGACCTGCGGACATACAGAGTCCCAATAGCCGGGGATATATCTGCAGACAGTTGAAAAATACCATACAGCCGCCTAAAAGTGTCATCTGTTCAATGGCTTTTTCCAGAGATATCTGGAAGGAGAAAAGATAGCTGCCATGAACCTCCATTGGGCCTGGAAAAGAAGGGGCATATTCCTCTCGGGGAATAGCCCTTTCTTTCAGTTCTTTTTTATAACTGCCTGAAAACTGCAGGCAAAAGCCATAGGCCAGCGGAACGCCATAAAAGAGAAGAAAAACGGTAGATATATGGTTCCAGCCAAACAACGGGATCACATAGCCCAGCAGATATAATGGACCGATATTGTTGCAGAAGGCCAGCAGATATTCCCCCTGCTTTTCGTTAATCTGCCTGCTTTCCAACAGGTCGGCCACTACCTTGGCACCCATGGGAAAGCCGCAGAAAAAGCCCATAAAAAGAGCATAGAGCATAGAGCCGTCAGAAGGAAAAAAGCATCCTAAAAAAGGCTTTAACAGCCTGCTGAAATGTCCCGCAAGTCCGCTTTTTACCAGATAGCCGGAAAAGACCATAAAAGGAAAAAGTGAGGGGATCATATTTTGGTACCAAATTAAAAGTCCTTTAGAGGCCAGCTCCATAGATTGTCTGGAAAAGAGCAGTAAATTGGCAAAGAAGCTGACCAGCAGCAATAGCATTAATTCTTTTTTTATCTTATTTTTCAATAAATTCATCCCCAAGAGAAGGAAAATGTAGTATACTCTACTCTATGAGGTCAGGCTTAAAAGATATGACAGGTAAAGGAATTTAAGTTGTGATTCGTTTGGATAAATTTTTATGTACCATGGAGGCAGGAAGCCGAAGTCAGGTAAAAGAGTTCATCAAAAAGGGACAGGTGACGGTCAACGGACAGGTATGCAGACAACTGGATGCCAAAATCAGGGAAGAGTGTGACCGGGTGGTATGCCAGGGCAGAGAGCTTTTCTATGAGCCCTTCGTTTATTATATGCTGAATAAACCTGCAGGAGTAGTCAGTGCTACCAAGGATAAGAGAGAGAAGACGGTTCTGGATTTGTTGGAGGCAGTCCCGGGAAAGGGAATTTTTCCTGTAGGAAGGCTGGATAAGGATACAGAGGGTCTGCTGCTTCTGACCAATGACGGTAGACTGAGTCATGAACTGCTTTCTCCGGTTAAGCACGTTCCCAAAACCTATCAGGTAGAAACCGCCTTACCCATTACCCAGGACATGAAGGCTATATTGGAGCGGGGTGTAGATATTGGAGATGCCAGACCCACCCAACCGGCATTGGTACGGCTTAAAGAGGACTGTAAAATGGAGCTGACCATTACCGAAGGGCGGTTTCATCAGGTAAAGCGGATGCTTAAGGCGGTAGGAAATGAAGTGATCTATTTAAAGCGCCTTTCCATGGGAACCCTATGCCTGGATAGGAAGCTGGCACCGGGAGAATACCGCAGACTGACCCACGATGAGGTGGAGATTCTGAGAAAGGGCTGAATGTTTTTATATGTTTAGAGATATTGAAGCAGTTATTTTTGATTTGGATGGTTCTTTAGTAGATTCCATGTGGATATGGCGGCAGATCGATATTGAATATCTGGGAAAATATGGAATAGAGCTTCCGAAAGATTTACAGAAAAACATCGAAGGAATGAGTTTTTCCGAAACCGCCGTATACTTCAAGGAAACCTTTCCTATACCGGAATCCATTGAGGAAATCAAGGCGGAATGGAACCGCCTGGCCTGGGACAAGTATACCCATGAGGTTCCCTTAAAGAGTGGGGTAAAAAGAGTTTTGGATTACTGTAAGGAAAAAGGAATTTTATTGGGAATTGCTACCAGCAACTCCCGATTGCTGGCGGAGAACGTGGTTCGTTCTCTGAAGGTAGAGGAGTATTTTTCCTGCATCATGACAAGCTGCGAGGTACAGAAAGGAAAGCCTGAGCCCGACGTCTATCTTGCAGCAGCAAAAGCACTCAGGACCCGACCGGAAAGATGTCTGGTTTTTGAGGATATTGTTATGGGAATCAAGGCCGGGAAAAGTGCAGGAATGAAGGTCTGTGCAGTAGGGGATGAATATTCACTATATCAGCTGGAAGAAAAGAAGTCTCTGGCAGATTATTATATTGAAGATTTTTCCCATATTGTGTTCCCTTAATTAAACCGAAGCCATGGAAAGGAAGATTAGCTTGAGTCATCAGTTTTTGCCCCTGTGTAAGGAAGATATGCAGGAAAGAGGAATTAGCCAATTTGATTTCGTTTATGTAGTGGGAGATGCCTATGTGGATCATCCTTCTTTTGGCCATGCCGTGATCAGCCGTGTGCTGGAATCCCATGGCTATACCGTGGGAATTATAGCCCAGCCCGACTGGAAAGACGAAAAGAGCATTGATATATACGGAGAGCCTCGTTTGGCCTTTTTAATCAGTGCGGGGAATATGGATTCCATGGTCAACCATTATTATGTTTCCAAAAAGCGTCGTTCCATGGATGCCTATACTCCCGGAGGAGAGGTGAATAAACGGCCGGACAGAGCTACCGCTGTATATGGAAATCTGATTCGCAGAACCTATAAGAATACACCCATCATTATCGGTGGGATAGAAGCCAGCCTGCGGAGAATGGCTCATTACGATTACTGGTCCGATTCCTTCAAGCGTTCCCTGCTTTTGGATGCACAGGCTGATCTGCTGCTTTATGGAATGGGGGAAAAGTCTATCGTCGAGGTGGCCGATGCCTTAAACAGCGGTATTCAGGTTTCCGATCTTGGTTTTATTAAAGGTACGGTATACAAAACCCGGGACATCAGCGGCTTGTACGATGAAGTGCATCTTCCTGACTATGACACGATGAAACAGGATAAGCTGGAATACGCTAAAAGCTTCAACATTCAATATGAAAATACAGACCCCTTTACCGGTAAGGTGCTGGTGGAAGGCTACCCCGGAGGATTGTATGTGGTTCAAAATCCTCCCCAGGAGCCATTGAATCGGGAAGAAATGGATGCCATTTATGAGCTTCCCTTTGTCCGCACCTATCATCCTTCTTATGAAGAAAAGGGCGGGGTACCTGCCATCAACGAGATTCAATTTTCTCTGATCAGCAATCGGGGCTGCTTCGGCGGCTGTAATTTTTGCGCCCTGACCTTTCATCAGGGAAGAATCGTACAGAGCAGAAGCCATGAATCTATTTTGAAGGAAGCCGAGCAAATGACGAAGGAAAAGGGATTCAAGGGCTATATACATGATGTAGGCGGCCCTACAGCCAACTTTCGTCACCCTTCCTGTGAGAAGCAGTTAAAGGTGGGGGTATGTAAGCACAGGCAATGTCTGACTCCCACTCCCTGCAAAAATCTGACCGTTGATCACAGCGATTACCGGGATCTACTGCGTAAGCTGCGTGGTCTTCCGGGGGTGAAAAAGGTGTTTATCCGCAGTGGGATACGCTTTGACTATCTGATGCAGGATCAGGATGATTCCTTTTTTCGGGAATTGGTGCAATATCATGTCAGCGGACAGCTTAAGGTGGCGCCGGAGCATATTTCAGACGCAGTGCTTTGCCGAATGGATAAGCCTGCCAATCGGGTATATGAGCGTTTTCAGAGAAAGTATAAAGAAATCAACAGTAAATTGGGACTAAAACAGTATCTCGTTCCCTATCTGATGTCCTCCCACCCAGGTTCAACCTTGAAGGAGGCCATAGAGCTGGCAGAATATCTCCGGGATATGGGCTATATGCCTGAACAGGTACAGGATTTTTATCCTACGCCCTCCACGATGTCTACGGTAATGTATTATACCCAGGTTGATCCCAGGGACATGAAGCCTGTTTTTGTCTGCAAAAATCCTCATGAAAAGGCGATGCAAAGAGCCCTTATCCAATATCGCAATCCTAAAAACTATGAGCTGGTAAGAGAGGCTCTGCTGAAGGCTCACCGGGAGGATCTGATCGGCTTTGACCGACACTGTCTGATTCGACCTAAAGGGGATGAGACAAGAAAGGCGGATGCCGCCAGAGGCAGACAGAATTGGGAGAAAAAAGGAAAACCGGATCACAGGGAAAGAAAAAGGAAACCGAAGAAAACCATCCGAAACGTACACAAGAGAAAGGATAAGAGCTAATGAAAATAATCATGATTACAGGAGCCTCGTCAGGAATTGGAGAAGAGTTCACCAGACAGCTTGATCAGAGCTTTTCCCGTATTGACGAAATCTGGATGATTGCCCGTAATCGAAGAAAGATGGAGGAGATTGCGGCGGGCATTTCCACCAGGGTACGGATTCTTGCCCTGGATTTGGAGCAGGACACTGAGCGGGAAAAACTGCAGCAGCTTCTTTCTGTGGAAAAGCCCAGGATCTGTATGCTGGTAAACTGCGCCGGGTACGGATTGATGGGACCCTTTGAGAAAATTCCACTTCAGGAGCAGTTGGGAATGATCGAATTAAACTGCAAGGCTCTTACCGCAGTTACCTATATGGCACTTCCTTTTATGGTCAGGAACGGCCGGATTATTCAGGTGGCCAGCTCAGCAGCCTTTGTACCGCAGATGAATTTTGCTGTGTACGCAGCCACCAAATCCTATGTCCTTTCCTTCTCCCGGGCATTACAGGAGGAGGTAAGAGGCAGGGAGATATTTATTACCGCAGTTTGCCCGGGTCCGGTAGAAACTCCCTTTTTTGAACGGGCTCAGCAATATGGAGAAACGCTGCCGGCAAAGGAAAAATTCTGTGTACCAGCTTCCCAGGTGGTGAAAGATGCATTGAATGCGTCAAAGAAAAGAAAAACCGTTTCTGTATGCAGTATGCCGATTAAGGCCTTCCATGCAATTTGTAAATTTATTCCCCATGATTTCATGCTGGAAATCGTGCAGCATATGTATAAAGATGAAAGTAAAGAAGGTATTCAGGAATGAAGAAAATAAAAAAAGGAGAATATTCCTATCTTTCCTGGCGTAAACGTAAGGAGATTGGGCAAACTATTTTGCTGTTTGGGATATCTGCAGCCATTTTTATCCTTGGCTATATAACCACAAATACCAAGAGCAATCTGCTCACTATTGTCGCTGTACTGGGCTGTCTGCCCGCCAGCAAGAGTGCCGTATCCATGATTATGTATCTGCGGATAAAGGGCTGCCCCCAGGACATACAGGAAATAATCAGCAGCCATTTTGGTAAGGATTTTGGCAGCTATAATCTGTATTTTACCAGTGAACATAAGAATTATGAAATTCATCATCTGGTGGTAAAGAATCTCTCCGTGATTGCTTATTCTTCGAATCAAAAAACAGAGGCAGCCGCTTTCGAAGAGCATATCAAAACTGTCCTGAAGCGGGATGGTATTACCAATTACAACGTTAAACTATATCAGGATCTGGACAAATACCTGAATCGTGTTGACCAGCTCCTCTTGCTGAAGCAGGAGAATGGGGGAGAGGACAGCGTGTTATCTACGCTGTTTGCCGTATCCCTGTGATTGAAAGCGGAAAGAACCATCCATTTTACAGAAACAGCAATTAAAATATTCATTAGGTGTATCATGCAGCAGTTTAGGATTGAAAAAAATGAAGCCGGGCAGCGGCTGAATAAGTTTTTGCAAAAATATTTAAAAGAAGCTCCACCGGCCTTCATCTATAAGATGCTTCGCAAAAAAAATATTACCCTGAATGAAAAAAAAGCCGAAGGAAGGGAAGTTCTTCAGGAGGGAGACCGTATTCAGTTCTTTTTTTCCGAGGAAACCTTTCACAAGTTTTGCGGAAGACAGGAGAATAAAAGCCAGAAAAAAACAGCTATAGGAAGAACCGATTCGCTTTTGGCTTATGAAGATGCCTATTTACGTCTTCAGGGAATTGAAATCGTGTACGAGGATCAGAATATTCTGCTGCTTAACAAGCCTGCCGGAATTCTCAGTCAGAAGGCCGGGAATGCGGATCTGTCGTTAAACGAATGGCTGATCGGCTATCTTCTGCATAAAGGGGAGCTTACACCAACACAGTTGGAAACCTTTAAGCCCTCTGTCTGTAACCGACTGGATCGAAACACCAGCGGATTGGTCATTTGCGGAAAATCTTTGCCCGGCAGCCAGAAGATGAGTGAGCTTCTCCGGAATCGAAATGTACACAAGTATTACCGTACCTTTGTTAAAGGAAGGATTCACGAAGAGGCTTATATAGAGGGATATCTGTTAAAGGACAGGGCGGGAAACAGGGTTAGCTTTACCTCCTCCCCGGCTGCCCAAAAGAAGGGCTATGAGCGGGTGGAAACCCGATATATTCCTCTAACCTGCTATAAGGGGATCACCTATCTGGAGGTGGAGCTGATCACAGGAAAAACACACCAGATTCGTGCCCATTTATCCCATCTTGGCCACCCTATTCTGGGAGATGCCAAATATGGAGACAGGCGGTTTAACCAAAGTATTTCCGGTTTTATTCCACAATGGCAGCTATTACATGCTTATCGACTGGAGCTCCCGCCATTGACGGCTCCCTTTGAGGAACTGGACAAACGCAGTTTTACGGCTCCTGAACCTTCCTGTTTTCAACAGTTAAAAGATTTACTTTGCTCAGTACAGCAAAAATAAGTTTATGGGAACTATGCAGAATGATGGTTTCATACGCAAGGCGGAGGAATACCCATGTCCACATGGAAGACCAGAGGCCTCAGAGGCTCTACTCTGGAGGAATTGATTAATCGAACGAATGAAAAATATATGGAAAACGAACTGGCTCTAATGCAGAAGATTCCCACTCCCATTACGCCCATAAGGATCGACAAGGAGCATCGTCACATTACCCTGGCTTATTTTGACCAGAAGAGTACCGTTGACTATATCGGTGCCGTGCAGGGAATCCCCGTCTGCTTTGATGCCAAGGAATGTGCAGCGGATACCTTTGCCTTACAGAATATTCATGAGCATCAGGTAGGCTTTATGGAAAGGTTTGAAGGTCAGGGCGGGATTTCGTTTCTGTTGATCTACTACTCCCATAGAAATTTGTTCTATTACCTTACGCTTCAACAGCTTCTCGTTTTTTGGAAAAGAGCTAAGGAGGGAGGGAGGAAAAGCTTTCGCTTTGAGGAGCTCGATCCTCAGTATTGTCTTCCGAAAAAACAGGGAGTTCTGGTTCCCTATCTGGATATGCTGCAAAAGGATCTGCAAAGCAGAGAAGAAAAGATTGACAGATAGACCTTCCTCAAGTATACTAAGCATGATTTAACATAGTAGCACGCTACCATGTTAAAGTAAGAAAAGGAGGAGCTTTGCCTAAATGAAATCGGAATTAATTCATACCCCGGAAGGGGTTAGAGATATTTATGGAGATGAATATGCCAGAAAGCTGCAGATTCAAAGCCGGCTGCTGGAAAGAATACGGCTTTTCGGGTATCAGGATATTCAGACTCCTACCTTTGAGTTTTTTGATGTGTTCAGTAAGGAGATCGGGACTACACCGACCAGGGAGTTATACAAGTTTTTTGATTCAGATGGCAACATTTTGTGCCTTCGTCCTGACTTTACGCCCTCTATGGCACGCTGTGCAGCAAAGTATTTTTCAGAAGAGGATATGCCCCTTCGATTTACCTACCAGGGAAATACCTTTTCCAATACCAGCCTTTTACAGGGGAAATTAAAGGAAACCACCCAGATGGGAGCAGAGCTTATGGGAGAGCCTTCTGTTCAGGCTGATGGGGAGATCATCAGTATGCTGGTGGATGCCTTGTTACATACAGGACTTAAGGATTTTCAGGTCAGTGTTGGTGAGGTGAACTTTTTTAAGGGAATCTGCCAGGAATTATCTCTGTCCGGCGAGGAAGAGGAAAATGTCCGGGAGTATATTTCCAATAAAAACTTTTTCGCCGCAAAGGAATATCTGGAAGCTCAGGATAAAGGAGATCTGGTGGCAGAGACCATGGTACAGATCGAGGAACTGTTCGGTTCCGTTGAGGTGCTTGACAAGGCCAGAGCCTTATCCCAAAATCCACTTTGCCAAAAAGCCATTGAACGGTTATCCGGGCTTTATGATGTACTCTGCGCCTACGGTGTAGAGCGTTATGTTTCCTTTGATCTGGGTATGCTGAACAGCTACCACTATTATACCGGGATTATATTCAAGGTATATACCTACGGAATCGGTGATGCAGTAGTTAAGGGGGGGCGCTATGACCGACTTTTGCCCTATTTCGGAAAGGATTCGGCGGCCATTGGCTTTGTGGTGGTTATTGATGATCTTATGCAGGCCTTAAGCCGGCAGAGGATTCCGGTGGAGCTTTCCCCAAAGCCAACTGTATTGGTATACCAGGCTGTGCATTATCCACAGGCATTGGAAGCTGCCGCAAAATTACGGCAGAAGGGGCAGGCCGTTCAGCTAATTCCCTTTGATGCCCAAAAAGGGCAAAAGGCTTATCAGGAGTATGCTAAAAAGCAGGGAATCGAAGAAATTATTTTTTTGACAGACGATCAGAGAAAGGAGCTGCCATAAGGCGGAAAGGAATGAATTCATGAAAGAAAATCAATATCTTACCTTTGCCCTTGGTAAGGGGCGGCTGGCGGGTAAAACCATGGAGCTTCTGGAAAAAATCGGAATAACCTGTGAAGAAATGAAGGATAAGTCCTCCCGTAAGCTGGTTTTTGTCAATGAAGAGCTGAAGCTGAAATTCTTTCTGTCAAAGGGACCTGATGTACCTACTTATGTGGAATACGGTGCAGCAGATATCGGCGTCGTAGGAAAGGATACTCTTTTAGAGGAAGGCCGTCAGGTTTATGAAGTGCTGGATCTTGGATTTGGCAGATGCCGAATGTGCGTCTGCGGACCGGAAAGGAGCCGGGAGCTGTTAAAGCACCATGAGATGATTCGGGTATGCAGTAAGTATCCAAATATTGCCAAGGAGTATTTTTACAATAAGAAGCATCAGACGGTGGATATTATCAAGCTGAACGGTTCTGTAGAACTGGGTCCCATCGTGGAGCTGGGTGATGTAATCGTCGATATTGTGGAAACTGGCTCCACTTTGAAGGAAAACGGGCTTATGGTATTGGAGGAAATCTGTCCTCTCTCGGCCAGAATGATCGTCAATCAGGTCAGTATGCAGATGAACGCCGATCGGATAAAGCCCCTGATTGCCAAGCTAAAGGAAGAACTGGAAAAGGAAAAATAGAAGGAAGATAAGAGTATGCGTATCGTAAAATTAACTGAGGAAAGCCGAAAGAATCTTCTGGAGGAATTATTGAAGCGAAGCCCCAATCAATATGGGGAATATGAAGCAAAAGTGAATGAAATTATTCAGGCAGTCCGGGAAAGGAAGGATGAAGCACTATTGGAATACACCGGGCAGTTTGACGAATGGCAGCCTTCTGTGGACACCCTCAGAGTAACACAGGAGGAAATTGAAGAAGCCTATACGCATCTGGAGCCCGCTTTTATTGAAGTCATGAAAAAAAGTGCGGAGAATATCCGTCATTTTCATGAAAAGCAGATGCAGAATAGCTGGTTCGATGCCCGGCCTGACGGAACCATCTTGGGGATGAAGATCCTTCCCATTGAAAAAGCGGGAGTATATGTCCCGGGAGGAAAGGCTGCCTATCCATCCAGTGTATTGATGAACGTATTACCGGCCAAGGTTGCAGGCGTAAAGAGGATCATCATGACGACTCCGGCAGGAGCCGGCGGAAAGGTAAATCCGGGAACCTTAGTAGCTGCTGATCTTGCCGGGGTGCAGGAGATCTACAAGGTAGGGGGAGCGCAGGCCATTGCTGCCATGGCATTTGGTACCCAAACGATTCCCAAGGTAGATAAGATCACAGGACCTGGTAATATTTTTGTGGCTTTGGCAAAAAAAGCCTGTTTTGGCTATGTCAGCATTGACTCCATTGCCGGTCCCAGTGAAATTCTGGTGATTGCGGATGAAACTGCCAATCCCAGATATATTGCTGCGGATTTACTGTCACAGGCAGAGCATGATGAGTTGGCCAGTGCCATTTTGGTAACTGACAGTGAGGAACTGGCCGAGCAGGTAGCCGGGCAGGTAGAGCAGCTTGTACAGGAATTATCCCGAAAAGAAATTATGCAGAAGTCGTTAGACAACTATGGATACATATTATTAGTAAAGGATATGGAGGAGGCAGTGGAAACGGCCAATGCCATCGCCAGTGAGCATCTGGAGATTCTCACCAGAGACCCTTTCCAGATTATGACGAAGATTCAGTATGCAGGGGCTATTTTTCTGGGAGAATATTCCTCGGAGCCTTTGGGAGATTACTTTGCAGGCCCCAATCATGTGCTGCCTACCAACGGAACGGCAAGATTCTTTTCTCCCCTTAATGTGGATGACTTCAGAAAAAAGACCAGCATTATAGCCTATTCGAAGGAAGCACTTGAAGAGGTACACCAGGATATTGAGCTGTTTGCAGAAAAGGAAGGCCTGACTGCTCACGCCAAGTCCATTGCAGTACGTTTTGAATAGAAAAGGGAGGTAAAGATGGCACGAACAGCGACAATAGAGCGAAAAACAAAGGAAACAGCGATATCCCTCAGCCTGAATCTGGACGGCAGAGGAGAAAGCCAGATTTCTACCGGAGTAGGCTTTTTTGATCATATGCTGGAGGGGTTCTCCAAGCATGGATTTTTTGATCTGAATCTGACTGTGTCAGGGGATTTGCACGTGGACTCCCATCATACGGTGGAGGATACGGGAATCGTCTTAGGGCAGGCCATCGCTCAGGCCGTAGGAGACAAGAAGGGAATTCGCCGTTATGGGTATTTCATTCTTCCTATGGATGAGACACTGGTGCTTTGCGCTGTAGATTTGTGCGGCCGTCCCTATTTTCAGTTTGATATGGAGATTCCTGCCCAGAAGGTTGGTGACTTTGACACAGAACTTATTCGGGAATTCTTCTATGCTGTTTCTTATAAAAGCGGAATGAATCTGCACCTTAAGCAGTTAACGGGAGGAAACTCCCATCATATGATCGAAGCGGCCTTTAAGGCCTTTGCTAAGGCTCTGGATATGGCAACAGCGGAAGAATTACGAAGCCAGGATGTCCTTTCTACCAAGGGCAGCCTGTAAAAGATAAAATCTGGCAGGATGGAGGAGACAAATTGCATGAACAAAAAACTAGTGGCTTCTCTTTTTTTATATGAAAAGGAAGCGGTTACCAATTTTGATGACCTTACCGTGATCAGCGAGGATCCTGTTTCTCTGGCGAAGATGTACAGTGAGCAGCACGCTGATGAATTGATTATTTTTGACCTGTCCATGGGAGATAAGGAGCATGACGAGGCTCTGGATATTATTAAGGAAATCTGCAATGTAGTAGAAATCCCCGTAATCGGTGCAGGCAACGTAAAGCGGACTGAGGATATTAAAAAGCTGCTGTACGCAGGCTGCCAAAAGGCAGCTCTGAATTACTCCAAGGATTCTAACGTTGCTCTGACCCAGGAGGTATCGGAGCGTTTCGGTAAGGAAAAAATTGTCATTGCAACGGGAGACTTGAATAATCTGACAGATTTCTTTGATGTCATCGAAGCCTATGCCTGTGAGGTGATCTATCTGGGGAAGGATAATTTTAAGGCTGCTTATGCAGCAAGCCCCATCCCTCTAATCAGTTGGGTTCCTGAGATTTCCTTAGATAAGCTGATGGAGACCCTGAGAAACGATAAGGTTTCCGGCGTAATGGGAACCATGGTCAACGAAAATGCGGCTCAATTCGCTTCACTGAAAATGCTGCTGAAGGATAACGGAATTCCCATGTCGGCTTTGGAAGCCCAGCTTTGCTGGGAGGAGTTCAAGAAAAACAGTGACGGTTTTGTTCCGGTAATTGTACAGGACTATCGTACAGAGGTGGTATTAATGCTGGCTTACATGAACAGGCAGGCCTACGAAAAAACACTTTCTACCGGGAAAATGACCTATTGGAGCAGAAGCCGGGACTGTCTTTGGGTAAAGGGAGAAACCAGTGGACATTTTCAGTATGTAAAGAGTCTTACTGCTGACTGTGATAAGGATACCATTCTGGCAAAGGTATCTCAGGTAGGACCCGCCTGTCACACCGGGAAAACAAGCTGCTTTTTCAACACTATCATGGAAAAGGAGGATGCCGCTGCGCTAAATCCGTTGAAGGTATTTGAGGATGTGTTCGCCGTAATTATGGATCGTAAGGAGCATCCTAAGGAAGGCTCTTATACCAACTATCTTTTTGACAAGGGAATCGATAAGATTTTAAAGAAAATGGGAGAAGAGGCCACAGAAATTGTAATTGCAGCCAAAAATCCAAACCCTAATGAGATCAAGTATGAGATTTCCGATTTTCTTTACCATATGATGGTCTTGATGGCAGAAAAAGGGGTGACCTGGGATGAAATTACAGAGGAATTAAGCAAACGCTGATCAGAGGCTCAGCGCATAGAGATCAGACTATTGAATCACAAAGGATACACTGTTTCAGGTTCTAAAGATATCCGGTTTTGCATAATATTTGATAACCTTTTATTCAACAGACTTTGAAGGTTTTAGAATAATCGAAATGGGAGAGAAGATTATGCAGTTAGAGGAAAAATTAGCCTTAATTCAACAAATGAGGCAGCACGAGAGCTTAAACAGCCAAAGACTGGGTATCCGTAATGAGAGAAGCTACAGACAGACAAAAGGAGAACCGATGGCGGCGAAGTGGCCGGACAGTCAGTTCTCCTTATTTTCCTCCTCTTTTCGTCTTCGTTTTTTACTGGCAATTCTGCTTTTTCTGCTCTTTTTTTACATGGATATTCGAAGCGTTTCTCTGGGAACGGTGGACAGCGGCCAGATTCAGGATTATGTGAGTGAGAATCTCTCTCTTTCCTCCCTATCCGTTCTGGTTGACGATATTCACTAGCCAGACATTGCTTTTCACCATGAAAAATCCAATTACAGCCTTCACAAATTCCATAGACTGCACGAAGAAGAACACAACGGTAATAGGCCAGTTGGTGAAACGGGAAAGACAATAAGCCAAAGGAATAACCAATATCCAGGTATACACCGAATCGAACAGGAAGGTGACTCCCGTTTTTCCTCCCGAACGGAGAGTGAAATAGGTGCTGTGGCAGAAGGCACAAAGAGGCATGATCAGTGCGGAAATTACGATAAACTGCCTGGCCAGTACCTTAATGGTTTCTTCCGTGTTGTAAATGTTGGGGAAGTATCTTCCCACCACAGCCATCAAAGCAGCCATCCCCGTACAGGCAGCAACCACAAAGAACAGCATTTTGTTGTCCGCATCCTTTGCCTCTTTCAGCTTTCCGGCACCTAAAAGCTGCCCCACCACAACGGAAATGGCTGAGCCTAACTGGATATAGACAATGTTGAACAGATTGGTGATGGTAGAGGAAATATTCTGTGCAGCCACCACCTCCAGACCACGAACAGCATAGCACTGAACGATTACCGTCATCCCCGTAGACCACAGCATTTCATTAATCATCAGGGGAGTACCCTTTTTCAGAATGGCTTTTAAAACAGGAAGAGGAATTTTGGGACTTCGATAGGCTCCTACGATAAACTTGTTCCTTTCCGAATTTAAGTGGGTCCAGATCACCACTATGATACACTCCAGGTAGCGGGCAATAATGGTGGCAAGAGCTGCACCCTTTACGCCCATAGCCGGAAAGCCACCTACTCCAAAAATCAGAAGATAATCCAGAATAAGATTGGTAAATACAGCAATCAGACTGGCTGCCATGGGAACAAGGGTATGTCCCATTTCCCGAAGCGTGTTCCCATAGGTCTGAAAAAGCGCAAAGGGAATCAGCCCCAAAAGCATGACAGAAAGATAATCCCTTCCATATTCCAGGGCAAGGGTAATATTCCCTACCGACCCGGTATCGTTCAGATAGAGAGAGATTAACTGGGTATCCAGAGTGAGGGCCAGTGCAAAGGCAATCAGAGTAATTAATGCACAGGCATACAGTTTGAAACGAAAGGTATATTTTTGCCCTTCATAGTCTCCCTTACCGAAAAATTGTGTACCAAAAATACCGGCGCCGGAAACACCGCCGAAAATGCAGATATTGAATACGAAGATCAACTGATTGACTATGGCTACACCGGACATCTGCTCTGTACCGATCTGCCCCACCATAATGTTATCCAAAAAACTGACAAAGCTGGTAATAGCATTCTGGATGATCATAGGTACGGCGATACTCATTACATGAGAATAAAACGCCTTATCACCAATAAATTTTTGTCTGAATTGATGTATCATTTCTGTCCATTCCTTTCATAAGCCCGACTATTATATCCCTGCCGAAGACGTTTGTCAACAAATAGTAGCTGTTCACCTTCAACAGGCCTGACGTTTACTGGTCTGGACAATTTTTCCATTTAATCGGGTAATTTTGACAAATAAAATTTATCCCGATAAAAATGTGGTAAAATAAGTTCAGCGGCTTTTAGCAAAAAATGTACAGGAGCGTCACTATTTAATACCGGCAGAGCAGAAGCCGGATAGCTGTTGGTATTTTCTCAAAATGAGGCGCTTCGAGAGGGAGGAGAATATGGCAAAGCTAGTACAACGAATAATAAGTTTCTGATACATTGACGCAGAATGATTGTTTCATATGCAAGGCGGAGGAATGAGGCGTAGCGGTGGCTACGTCGATTGA
>SFDP01000020.1 GCA_004558185.1 Lachnospiraceae bacterium
AGGTATAGATGAAATTCTTATGATGTCAAAATACAGATATCAGGACTTTGTTGAAAGCTATATGAATTACATGATACAGGGGACAAAAGTCAGAAATGCTCCTGCACACAGGAAAGGAGTCCTGACTTAGTATATGAAAATTGAATATAGGGTGACACAACAGACTATTGAACTGATTTCACAATTATTTGTAATATTCAAAACTATTCTGCTGGAGCTTATCTTTATCGGCTTATGGAATCATCTGATTGAGCCAGGGCGTCAAATAAGGAAAGTAATCCTGTATATGTTGGTTACACTGTCCATGGTTGTTCTTTATACTATGGAACTCCCCCCATATTCAAGGTACCTGCCGATAGTTATTTTCTGTATTACATATGGATATATATTCAAACTATGCAGGTGGGAGAAGCCGACGTTCCTGTTTCTGTTTTTATATAATCTTCATACAATGTCTTTTTTAATTGCAAATAGCTTTTATCAGCTTCTCAACAAATATGTGGATGCCAGGATGGATATGAGTGCTTCTGATATGATAGAGAAGCTCTATCTGTCCATCTGTATTTTGCAGATAGTGATGATGGCTTCGTATGGGATAATTTTTATGCTGCTCTATCTGATTTTTTGTAAAATGAATCCCAAGATTGAAGATATGTCACTTATGGAATTCATTTTTCTCTCCGTTCTTAATGTGGTAGGAATTATTCTGGCGTATATGATCGTAAAATTAACGGTTATCCCTTTGGATAATGAAATCTTTATTCTGTATGATGAAGCTTCTGATCTTCTATGGAAGGTACCGATTATTGCAGTTTTACTTTTGATCGGAGAGTATTCCTCAATCCACATATTCTGCCGTCATCAAAGATTTCTGATGGAAAGGGAGAGTGTAATCTCAAGGGAGCTTGGACTAAAGCAGTTGGAGGCTCGGTTTGAAGAAGCACAGATGCTGTATGGAAATCTGAGGAGTCTCAGGCATGATATTAAAAATCACATCCAGGCCATTCAAGGACTTTCTAACTGCGGAGAAACCAAGGCAGCAAATGCCTATTTTGAAAGATTAAATGAAGCAATTGAAGAAATAGACGGTAAATTCAGCACAGGCAATACACTGTGTGACGTTATTCTGAATGACAAATACAGAATTGCCAGAAAAAATGATATAGAAATGTTTGTAGATTTCAGATATGACGAAGGCATATCTGATTTTGACTTAGGCATTCTGCTTTCTAATCTGTGTGACAATGCCATAGAAGCCTGTCGAAAGGTGGCAGAAGGAGAGCGCTATATAGAAATATCTTTTATTTCAAATTCTTTATGCAGCTTACTGGAAGTAAGAAACTCTTACGATGGAAAAGAGCTTGTTTTAGGCGAAAACGGATTACCCATATCATCAAAGCCTTTTTCATCAGAAGAACATAGTCAAAAATATAATCATGGGATGGGTCTGAAAAATGTATCCGCAATTACAGAAGCATATTTGGGTAAATTGCAGATCGATACAAGTGAAGGTGAGTTTTGCATCACCGTCATGCTGCAGAAAAGAAGGGATACCTGTCCAGTTACTACATGAAAATGTCCAGTGAAGAAAAATGGGTTTATTCTGTACCGCTAACCATCGATAATGATTGTAGAGAATAAAACACACATTAGTGTAAGCACCAGGAAGGATGATTTTATGAGAATTACAGCCAGAATGTTAAGCATGAGCAACTGCAGGACTAATTCATCAGTCTATGCAAGAAAAACGGTTAAGAGTCAAGGGATAAGCAAATACAAAAGACCTTTGACAGTAAGCAGCACAAGAACCCGCCAAACAGTCAATACCAGCACATCTGTGGATAAATATATCAAGCTGGGCGAGGAGGCAGAGCTTCTGAGAAGCAGTACGGAAATTCTCAATTCCTCCAGTAAGAGCGGTATCTTTGACAATGCCAGAAGTACCGGCTCAAAAGATACGCTTCTTGGCCAGGCAAAGCAGATGGTGAACAGCTTCAACAATACGATGAGCGGATTGAAGAGCGAAACCTCTTCACTGAATCGTGTTTATCGGCAGATGATGGAAAATGCGGCCACAGAAAGCAGTGAAGCACTTTCCGCTATTGGAATCACCGTTAATCAGGACAGGACATTGCGTATTGATGAGACTAAGCTCAACCGTGCATCGATCGACGAAATAGAGGCTGCACTGGGCAGTAAATCCGGCTTTACCACAAGAGTAAGCAGTCTGGCAGAAAATGTCTCTAAGAATGCAGTTACGACAGCAACCAATTTAAGCAGCACGATGAATTCCTACGGTGTGCCAGGCGTCTCATACAATCCATATACCGGGTTCAACTATGGAAATGCAAATTATCTGGCCGCACTCTTGTCAGGAACCAGCCGATTTAACTTCTGGGTTTAAAATAGATAAACCGCAGCACAGCATATGCGAGTGTAAATCTCAGTGGGAGAGGATTATCCTCACCCACTGACTGACGGCAGATTTCCCAGATTATTATTCTCACTTCCATCAGGGAGAGACTTCAAGTATTGGGTGTCCTTACGATGGGCAACCCCCACTCCCTGAATTTCTCCGGCTTTCGCCATAGCAACCCCTTCTTCCTTGGAAACGGTTTCTCCATCAGAAAGCTGATAACCGGAAATTTTACCTCCCTGCTTTACCAGGCCTACGATTTCTTTGGCATCGGCCTTTGGCTTTGGTACCTCATCCAATGCCGCATAGGCAAGCATGGCACCTAAATCTTTTTTATCTTCGTTCATTTTTCCCTCCGAAGCTATCTCCTCTGATATGACTTTCAGTAACGCTAATAGTATCTGAATAACCAGTAAAAATATTCAGTAATTTTTTAGCCTTTCTAAAAACGCATTTGCTTTTCTCTCATAATTCCCGTATACTTGTACTGCCAAGGTTGTTCTGGAAAATTCGATAAAAAAATCAATTATCTGTTCACCACAAATGAGCGGCGCTTGAAAAATAGAAGATAAAAATGAGGTAGACATGAAGGAGTATAAATTAGCATTAAGCGATGAAATATTATTGCAGGTGGAAAAGCCTGCCCGTTATATCGGAAATGAAGTAAATGCAGTAAATAAAGCAGGTGATCCCAAGGTAGAGATTCGTTTTGCCATGTGCTTTCCCGATGTTTATGAAATCGGGATGTCCCATCTGGGGATTCAGATCATTTACGATATGCTGAATCAATGGGAGGATGTGTGGTGCGAACGGGTATATTCCCCCTGGCTGGATTTGGACAAGATCATGCGGCAGGAAAATATCCCCCTTTTTGGGCTGGAATCTCAGGAGCCAATCAGGGATTTTGATTTTCTGGGGATAACCCTTCAGTATGAAATGTGTTATACCAATATTTTGCAGATTCTGGATCTGGCGCAGATTCCTTTACGCTCTGTCTGGCGGACCGGGGAACACCCCATTGTGATTGGCGGAGGCCCCTGCGTGTATAACCCGGAACCTATAGCAGATTTCTTTGATATCTTCTATATTGGAGAGGGAGAAACCAGATATCGGGAACTTATGGATTTATATAAGAAGCACAAGAAAAAAGGCTTTGTACGGGAGGACTTCCTTCGCGAAGCAGCCTGTGTCCCCGGAATGTATGTACCAAAGTATTATGAGGCTTCTTATCATGAAGACGGTACCCTTGCTTCTTTTGGGCCAATCTACCAGGAATTACCGAAAAGCATTGCCAAAGAGTTGGTAGAGGACATAAGCCATACCTATTATCCCATGAAACCGGTGGTTCCCTTTATTAAGGTCACTCAGGACAGGGTAGTGCTGGAAATTCAAAGGGGCTGTATCCGAGGCTGTAGGTTCTGCCAGGCAGGGCAGCTTTATCGACCGGTTCGGGAAAGAAATGTGGATGTGATGAAGCAGTATGCCATAGATATGCTGAAGAATACCGGACATGAAGAAATCTCTCTAAGTTCTTTAAGCTCCAGTGACTATTCGCAGTTGGAGGAGCTGGTGAATTTTCTGATTGAAGAATGCAAAAAGCGCTCCATCAATATTTCGCTGCCTTCTCTGCGCATTGACGCCTTTTCTCTTGATGTCATGAGCAAGGTACAGGACGTGAGAAAAAGTTCCCTTACCTTTGCCCCTGAAGCCGGCAGTCAGCGGTTGAGAAACGTGATCAATAAGGGCTTGAGTGAGGAAGTGATTCTGCAGGGCAGTACCCTGGCTTTTCAGGGAGGCTGGAATCGGGTTAAGCTCTACTTTATGTTGGGGCTGCCTACGGAAACCGAAGCGGATATTCGGGGAATTGCCGAGCTTTGCAATAAGATAGCTGCCGCTTATTTTGAAACCGTTCCCAAGGAGGAAAGAAAGAACGGCTCCGTACAAATTGTAGCCAGCACTTCCTTTTTTATTCCCAAGCCCTTTACCCCCTTCCAGTGGTCACCTATGGATACCCGAGAGCAGTTTATCGAAAAGGCACAGTTGACTAAAAAGGCGGTTCGGGAGCAGATTAATCAGAAGCGGATCAAATACAACTGGCATGAAGCAGATGTAAGCGTGATCGAAGGCCTTTTGGCAAGAGGCGACAGGAAGCTCTCCCGAGTTATTGAGACGGTTTATCGAAAGGGTTGTATTTTTGATGCCTGGAGTGAGCATTTTCATTATGAGATTTGGTTGGAAACCATGCAGGAATATGGTCTGGATATTGCATTTTATACCACCAGAGAACGTTCCTTTGAAGAACTGTTTCCCTGGGACTTTATCGACTGCGGAGTAACCAAGGCCTTTTTACTCCGGGAGTGGAAGCAGGCATTGGAAGAAAGAGAAAGCCCGAATTGCCGGGCTAAGTGCCTGGGCTGCGGGGCTGCCCGTTACCAGGTAGGTGTCTGCATGGAGGACAGGTGCACGGGAACAGCTTAAGGCATTGTGAAAATCGATTATAACCAGGAAGGAAAAAATATGCGTGTACGAATAAAATTCAGTAAGCATGGTGCGGTAAAATTTATCGGACATCTGGATACCATGCGGTATTTCCAAAAGGCGATTCGCCGCTCCGAAATAGATATCGCCTATTCCGGGGGCTTTAGTCCTCATCAGATTATGAGCTTTGCGGCTCCCTTAGGGGTAGGGCAGACCAGTAATGGTGAGTATATGGATATTGAGGTAAACAGCCATCAGGGAAGTCAGGATATGCTTAAGAAGCTGAATGAGACCATGGTGGAGGGGATTCAGGTGCTGAATGTGGTGGCTCTGCCGGATACTGCAGGAAATGCTATGGCCAGTGTAGCCGCAGCAGGCTATACCATTGAATGGAAAGAGGGCTATCAGCCTTTATCCGGCTTAAAGGAACAGGTGGCTGCTTTTTTAGAAAAAGAAAATATTTTTGTCACCAAGCAGACCAAAAAGAGCGAGCTTACTCTGGATATCAAGCCGGGAATTTATGAACTAAACGCCAAAGAGGATCGTCTGTATATGCTGGTGGATGCCAGCAGTAAGGGGAATATCAAGCCAACACTGCTGTTGGAAGCCTTATATGACCTTGCAGGAGAAGAATTGAATCCCCTGTCCATTCAAATTACCAGAGAGGATACCTATACCGATATCGGTACAACGGTTCCTCAATTCGTTCCCTTAGATGCAGTGGGAAAGGAATTCTAATGAACCGGACATTAATTTTAACGAGAGGGAAAGGGAAAATACTTTCCCTTTTATTTCAGCAAAATCGTTTAATCAGAGCCAATGCTTATCCTGAACAGGGATCCGATCTGGAATCCGTTTACATTGGTAAGGTGAAAAATATAGTTTCCTCACTGGAGGCGGCTTTCGTTGAATATAAGCCGGAGACCATAGGTTTTTTACCCATGAAGCAGGTGAAACATCCGATTTTGACCAATCGCAGATTTGATGGCCGGCTGATTGCGGGGGATGAGCTTGTGGTTCAGGTGGAGAAGGAAGGCATAAAAAATAAACCTCCCGGACTTACCTGTAATCTCTCTTTTACCGGAAAATACTGTGTGTTGACCACCGGGAAGAAAACATTGGGCTTCAGTAATAAGCTGTCTTTGGAACAAAGAGAAAGGTTGAAAAACTGCCTTTTGGAGAACCATCTGAACGAACGCTTAGCCGAAGAAGCGGTAGGCATGGTGGTTCGAACCAATGCCGGAGAATTGGAAACTCCGCAGCCCCTACTGGAAGAAATAAGCATTTTACTTAAAGAAAAAAACAGGCTGCTTCAGGCTGCCTGTCACCGAACCTGCTTCAGCCGTCTGCAGCAGCCCCTTCCTCCCTACCTTGCCGGGATACGGGATTTATATTCCTATTCCTATGATAAGATTCTGACGGATGATGAAACGATATTTAGGGAAATACAGCAAACCTTTGGGGAAAAGGAGAGGCTTGTTTTCTATCAGGATGATGTAATTTCTCTTTCACGGCTATACCATGTGGAAACCAGCCTTAGGGAGGCGCTGGGAGAGAAGGTATGGCTAAGTAACGGAGCTTATCTGGTTATTCAGCCAACAGAGGCACTTACCGTAATCGATGTAAACAGTGGTAAGTACCAGAAAAAGTCCAAAGACCAGGCTGCCTTTTACCTGATCAACAGGGAGGCTGCAAAGGAAATCGCACTGCAGCTTAAGCTGAGAAATATTTCAGGAATAGTCATTATTGACTTTATTAATCAAAGTTCTCATGAACAGGATAAGAGGCTGCTGCAGTATTTGACTGAGTTGGTCGGTGAGGATTCCGTGCAAACTACAGTAATGGGAATGACGGCTTTGGGGTTGGTAGAAGTAACCCGTAAAAAAATCAGTCCTCCATTATGGGAACAGCTTAAGACCTGATACAGCATTTTTAAATTAACCAGATTAAATACACCAGGAAGCCAACCGGGATTTATGTCCTGCACAGATCCCGGTGATTAAAATGCTGCTGAAGCAGCAGAATGAGGGGGAAAATGAAGGATCAGAATCTAAATGCCATAAAGCTTCTAAAAATGGAAAAGGTAAGAGAAGGGAAGTATTTGAAAAACTATGAGCTCACCTATTTGAATAAGGCAGGCCGCAAAAAGACCTTCGAAATCGTCAGCCGTAAAAATTTATGCTCGCCTGATGAGCTGGGAGCCAAGCCCAGCGGTGTTTCCATTATTGCTTTTCAAGACGATAAGCTGCTTTTGCTGAAAGAGTTTAGAATGAGTATTAATAAGAGTATATTCAACCTCTGTGCCGGTATGCTGGAGGAAGGAGAAAGCATCGAAGAGTGCATTGAACGGGAGCTGTATGAGGAAACCGGTCTTGTACCGAAACGGATTATATCCATTCTTCCTCCCTCTTATTCGGCAGTGGGCTTTTCCGATACCACTACCTATATTGCATTTGTTGAAGTAAAAGGAGAGCTGGCAGATCATTCCTCAGAGAACGAATTGATCAGTCCTCATTTTTTTACCAGAACAGAATTAAAGGAGCTGCTTACCATGGAGGAGTTCAGTTCCCGATCCCAGCTTGCGGCTTTCTTTTTTATCCATAATCATCTTTTTGCTTGACAGGAAGGAGGCCTTATGCTATGGTAATGAAGTATGCCGCACAGTGGGGTTATAAGACTGCTTATGCAGCACCGAAGCTGGCGAGTAAGCAAACGTTAAGTTTGTATATAGGAGGTGCCTTATGTACGCAATTATTGCAACAGGTGGAAAACAGTACAAGGTTTCTGAAGGCGATGTGATTAAAGTTGAAAAGCTGAATGCAGAAGCCGGTAATACTGTAACCTTTGACCAGGTAATCGCAGTAAGTGATAATGGGCTTAAGGTTGGCGCAGCTGTAGCTAACGCAACCGTATCCGCAACCGTATTGGATCAGGGTAAAGCTCGCAAGGTTATCGTTTACAAGTATAAGAGAAAAACCGGTTACCATAAGAAAAATGGTCATAGACAAGCATACACCCAGGTGAAAATCGACAAGATTAATGCTTAATCAGGTTACATTATGACGCATATTTCAGTTTACAGGACAAGAGAGGGAAAGTACAGAGGAATTACCTGTATAGGCCATGCAGAATATGGTGATTCGGGTGAAGATATTGTCTGTGCTGCGATTTCCGCTTTAGTGATCAATGCTGCCAATTCCTTAGAGGCTTTAGCCGCTATTAAGCCGGTAACGGTAGCCAATCAGGAGGAGGGGCTGTTGGATCTTCGGTGGAAGGATGATACCAACGAGAAGATGCAGCTTCTAATGGATTCCCTTGTGCTTGGCCTGACAGGAATTATGAATCAGTACGGTAAAACGTACATTGACTTAACATTCGAGGAGGTGTGAAATCATGTTGAATATGAATCTTCAATTTTTCGCTCATAAAAAGGGTGTAGGTTCTACTAAGAACGGTAGAGATTCCGAATCCAAAAGATTAGGAGCAAAAAGAGCTGATGGACAGTTTGTTAAAGCAGGTAACATTTTATACAGACAGCGCGGAACCAAGATTCACCCTGGTGTGAACGTGGGCCGTGGTGGTGATGATACTTTATTTGCTTTAGTTGACGGTGTACTGAGATTCGAGAGAAAAGGCAGAGATAAGAAGCAGGCTTCTGTTTATCCTGTAGAAAAATAGTACCAATGATTGGCTCCAAACAAGATGTGTTTGGAGCCTTTTCTTCGATTAGGGATAAGCAGAGGTAATAGTTTTTTGCCATGTAGGAGTAAGCTATGTTTGCAGATAGAGCAAAAATTTATGTAAGAAGCGGTAAGGGCGGAGATGGCCATGTGTCTTTTCGCCGGGAAAAATATGTGCCCAACGGAGGCCCTGATGGCGGCGACGGGGGCCGGGGAGGAAGCGTCATCCTGGAGGTGGATGAAGGTCTGAACACACTCACAAAATATCGTCATGCACATCATTATTATGCAGAGCATGGTGAAAACGGCGGGAAGCGAAATTGCCACGGGAAGAACGGGCAGGATATCGTTTTAAAGGTACCGGAGGGAACAGTAGTTAAAGAGGCTGTTTCAGGTAAGGTAATCACCGATATGTCGGGAGACAATCGCCGGGTAGTTCTTCTCACTGGCGGAAGGGGCGGTAATGGAAATCAGCATTATGCCACCAGTACCATGCAGGCACCAAAATATGCCCAGCCCGGTCAGCCGGCCAAGGAGCTGGAGCTGATTCTGGAGCTTAAGGTAATTGCCGATGTGGGTCTTGTGGGCTTCCCCAATGTAGGGAAATCTACCTTTTTATCCAGAGTTACCAATGCTCGGCCTAAAATTGCCAATTACCATTTTACCACCCTTAATCCTAATCTGGGGGTAGTTGATCTGGGAGATGAAAAGGGATTTGTGATTGCCGATATTCCCGGATTGATTGAAGGTGCATCTGAGGGCGTTGGTCTGGGTCATGAATTTTTGCGTCATATTGAGCGAACCAAGGTGATTATTCATATTGTGGATGCTCCGGGAGTAGAGGGGCGTGATCCGGTTTCAGATATTTATACCATTAATAAAGAATTGGAAGCCTATAATCAGGAGATTGCCAAGCGCCCCCAGGTGATTGCTGCCAATAAAATTGACTGTATCTACGACAAGGAAAACAACCCTGTAGAAGCTATTCAAAAGGAGTTTGAACCCAAGGGGATTAAAGTATTTCCCATTTCCGCCGTTACCGGCGAGGGTGTGAAGGAGCTTTTGTATTATGTACGGGAGCTTTTGGACACTCTGGATGATGAGGTTGTTGTGTTTGAACAGGAATATTTTCCTGAGTTTAATGGCCTGAGCAATGAGCCGTTTACTATTGAATACGATACTCAGCATGAAGAATATGTGGTGGAAGGACCTCGAATTGAAAAGATGCTGGGCTACACCAACCTGGAAAGTGAGAAGGGATTCGCCTTCTTCCAAAAATTCTTAAAGGATACTGGTATTTTGGAGCAGTTAGAGGCGGCAGGAATAGAAGAGGGGGATACCGTACGAATGTACGGCCTGTCCTTTAACTACTATAAATAGAAGTACAAGACTCCTTTTGTGGAGCAGAATGAGAGGATAAACATGACCAGCAAACAAAGAGCCTATTTAAAAGGTCTTGCCAGTACCCTGGATTCCCTTTTTCAAATCGGTAAATCCAGCGTTACTCCTGAGATCACAGCGGCTATCGAGGAAGCATTTAATAATAGAGAGCTAATCAAAATCACCATATTAAAGAATTGCCTGGATGATCCCAGGGGAATTGCCCAGATGCTTTCTGAGCGTACCCATTCCCAGGTGGTTCAGGTAATTGGGCGAAAAATTATCCTGTATAAGCCGGACAAAAAGAAACCCAAAATATTACTGCCAAAATAATCGAATCATTCGGATTAGAAAACAAATTTGTTCAATCAGCAATTTAAGCAATAGAACAGGCAATGCCTGTTTCCTGTATAGAGATTATAATAAAGAAAAGAGGGAAAATAGTCATGAATAAGAAAAAGCGTGTGGGTATTATGGGCGGAACCTTCAATCCGATTCATCTGGGGCACCTGATTGTTGCAGAAAATGCTTACGAGGAGCTTGAACTGGATGAGGTGCTCTTCATTCCCTGTGGTATGCCTTACTTGAAGGATACAAATGAGGTGCTTGACCCCAAGATCCGAATTTCTCTTGTAGGTGAGGCCATTGATGATAATCCTCATTTTGCCATGTCTACCATAGAGGTTGACCGGGGCGGCAATTCCTACTCCTATGAAACCATTGAGGAATTGAAAAAAGCCAATCCCGATATTGATTATTTTTTTCTCGTAGGTGCAGACAGTCTTTTTTCTATTGAAGAATGGAAATACCCGGAAAAAATATTTCAACAGGTGACAGTGGCTGTTGCCATTCGCAGTGGTTATACACCGGAGGGCCTGGATGCTCAGATTAAGGCTCTGGAAGAAAAATACCGGGCAAAAATCCTTAAGCTGCCCTGCAGAAGCGTTGATATTTCCTCTACTCAAATCCGTGAGCGGGTAAAAAATAACAAAAGCATTCGCTATATGGTTCGGTATAAGACAGAGCAGGTAATTCGAAAGAACGGACTATACCTAAATTAGCTCAGAATTCCTTTGAGGTTACAGCAGTCATGAAAGACTTGGATTTACACAAAATAAAGAAACAATTAATGAAAGCACTGGACGAAAAGCGGTATGAGCATACCCTGGGAGTGGCTTATACTTCGGCTTGTCTGGCCATGCGACACGGTGAAAGGATGGAAGATGCTTATTTGGCCGGACTTTTACATGACTGTGCCAAGTGTATGGATAATGAAAAGAAGCTCCAGATTTGTCACAAGCATGGTATAGAGATTAATTTAGCGGAAGAGAGGAATCCCTACTTACTGCACGCTAAGGTAGGAGGATATCTGGCAGAAAAAAAATACCATGTAAATAGACCTGAAATAGTTGATGCCATTCGTTATCACACCACCGGAAGGCCCGGGATGACCCTTTTGGATAAAATCGTCTATATTGCCGATTATATCGAGCCCGGTCGGGATCATGCTCCCAATTTGGCACAGGTTCGGGCTATTGCCTTTCAGGATATTGATAAGACACTATTAAAAATTTTGGAGGATACCTTGCAGTATTTGGAGAAATCCGAAAAAGAAATGGATCCGATGACCCAAAAAACCTATGAGTATTATAAAGGATTAAATGTATGAGTATTACTTTGGAAATGACAAAAGCAGCCATCCTTGCATTGGAGGATAAAAAAGGTGAAGATATTCAGGTAATTGACATCAGTGAAATTTCACCTATTGCAGATTATTTTGTGTTGGCCAGTGGCTCCAATCGCAGCCAGATTCAGGCTATGGCAGATGCCGTAGAGGAGAAAATGCATCAAAATGGCTACTCGCTAAAGCAAATTGAAGGTTATGATGGTGCAAACTGGATTCTGATGGATTATTATGATGTGGTTGTTCATATTTTCGACCGGGACAGCCGTCTGTTTTACGATTTGGAAAGAATCTGGAAAGATGGAAAGGTGATGGAAGCATTCAGCCTTTAAGCCTCTCCGTCACCTTTCCATAATAGAGGCATCCTCCAGAAGCGGCTTCTGGAGGATGCCTTTTTAGATGCGTTAGCGGAAATAGCGAAAAACACCAAAAACCTTTCCCAGGATCTGGCAGTCATCTACGATGATCGGCTCCATTTCATCATTCTCAGGCTGCAGACGGATATGACCATCTTCCTTGTAGAAGGTCTTAACCGTGGCAGAGTCTTCAATCAATGCTACTACCATATCTCCATTTCTGGCTATATTACAGCACTGGACAAAAATCTGATCCCCATTAAAGATTCCTGCATTAATCATAGAATCTCCTTTAACATTCAGTACAAAAGATGGTTCACCATGAGGAATAATATCGGCCGGAACAGGAAAGTAGGTCTCAATATTCTCCTCTGCCAGAATGGGTATTCCTGCGGCAACCGTACCGATCACAGGCAAACTGGCGGTATCCCTTCTCACCGCTTGAAAATTATCATCGCAAATCTCTATGGCTCTCGGCTTCGTGGGGTCTCTTCTTATGTAGCCGTTCTTTTCCAATGTTTCCAGATGAGAGTGTACTGAGGAGGTGGATTTGAGATTAACGGCCTCACAGATTTCCCGAACGGCAGGCGGATAGCCTCTGCTTAGAATCTCATTCTTAATATATTCTAAAATTTCCTGCTGTTTTGCACTGATTTTTCCATTTGCCATGAAACTTATCCCCTTTCACTTTTATCTATTATACAGTATAGCAAAGTAAAATATAAAAAGCAAACATATATTCCAAATATTTGTTCGATTTTTTCTTTATTTAGACTTGACACCAGAATATTTGTTCGATATAATTCGAGAAAAGAACAGTTGTTCGTTTCTTGGGAGGGTACATTGATGAAGAAGAATAGAATTTACAAAAGCAATAAAAATAACCATTCAGTGAAGAAAGCAGCCAGAGCTCTTTCAATAAAAAGAACCTTAGCCCTATTTTCATTTTCTGTTTTCCTTATTGCTGCTTTATCGATCAGCTGCTTTAGCTTTTGGTCTCAGGCACAGATGAATGATGCAGGAGATGACAGTAAGGAAGTTGTCTTACACAAATATTATACCCGCATAGAGGTACAATATGGAGATACCATGTGGGATATTGCCTCCAGATATTACTCCGAACCTTATTATAACTATAATTCCTATATTAATGAAATAATGCTGATCAACCGTATGCTGGAGCCTGAATTAACAGCCGGAAGCTATATTATTATTCCCTATTACTCGGCTGAATTGATCTTATAGATCAGCATAGATAAGAGGTGGCTGAGCCGTAGAATTCAGCTTCCTGACTTTTGTTGAGTTCTACGGCTCACGCAGCTTAATTGTTTTTGCCGCCTTACGCTTATTCTCATCCTTCATTGCCGCATAATGTCTTCTGGTGGTGTTCACATCCTTATGGCCGAGGACATCCGCTACCAGATAGATGTCTCCGGTTTCCTGATAAAGATTAGTGCCATAGGTGCTTCTTAGCTTGTGGGGGGTGATTTTTTTCAAACTGGTAACCAGACTGGAGTATTTCTTTACCAGATTCTCTACGCTTCTTACTGTAATTCTCCGATTTTGCATAGAAAGAAAGAGAGCATTTTCATGTCCTGTTTGGGGAATGATACGCTGCCTTTCCATCAGGTAATCTGACAGTGCGGTTTCTACCTCATCACCAAAATAAACCACATCCTCATAACCACCTTTGCGCCTCACCTTTATTCCCAGGTTATCAAAATCAACATCCGTAATATCCAGACCAACACATTCAGAGACACGTATTCCTGTCCCCAATAGAAGAGTAAGTATAGCCAAATCCCTAGTCTTCGTTTTGGCATGGTATTCAGCCTGCTTCCTGGTGAGCTTACTTCCTGCCTCTACCTGGTTCAGCAGGATGGCCACCTCATTGGGCTCCAGGCGAACAATTTCCTTGGCATGCAGTTTGGGCATGGATACCAGGGCGGCAGGATTGCTTTTAATTAACTCATTCCGAAAGAAAAAGTTATAGAAGCTTCTCAAAGAAGCCAGCTTTCTGCTTTTTCCGCGCTCTTCATTGGTAACATCCGTTTTCTGCTCTTCATCGCCTTTGCAATATAAGGAAAGATACTCCAAATAATCTTCAATGTCCTCCCTGCTGATCTTGTCCAATATTTCAAGAGGATAATCCAGAACCTCCATGGTTTTCCCTACCTTATGATGAGTATGAAGATAGGAAAAGAATATGCCCAGGTCATAAGCATAGGCAATCTTTGTCCTACTTCCATACACATTATCCATTCCTCTGAAGAACTGTCGGCAAAAGGGGGGAAGAGTGTCAAGAATCTCTCTCAGCTTTCGAATGTTTTCCTTATTCAGTTTATCATGATAATTTGCGGATTGTTCCATCTTCCCTTTACTTCCTTTTAATTTAATGGTTTTATGAATCTTTCCTGTACGGATAAAAGCAGTGTGCGGGCAGGTTGATTTTCTATAATTATATCATAATCCATTCAGTTTATCTTGAAGATTTAACAAAAATCATATAGAATAATACCAGTATAGATAACGAATACTAATAATGCTGTTTGGTCCAAAGGAGGAGAGTTGCCGTGAAATTTCGCTGGGATAAGAAGTATTTATATTGGGGATTGACCGCTTTTTTGGTACTTTTGGGCTGTATTGGAGTAATCTATTTTCTTTTTAATGGCTCTATCCTTAAATCCAATTTAAAGCAAATTATCCGTATATCCATGCCAATAATAGATGGCCTGATTATTGCCTATTTGCTGGCGCCTCTCGTAAATCTGATTGAGCAAAAACTACTGTATCCGCTTTACAAAAAATTAAATGTACAGGTTGATAGAAAGATAACTAACCGGACACGAATCTATTCTATTTCTCTTACCTTTTTACTGGTTTTATCATTACTTTACAGCTTTATCCAATATGTAATTCCTCAAATATACGAGAGTCTTATCAGCATTGTAGGACAGCTTCCCACCTATTTTAACAATATGATGCAAGCCCTGGATCAGCTTTTCAGTGAGAATCCTCAGATGGAAAGCTATGTTGCGGAAGCTTTCAGTCGTTTTTCTACCATAAATCAGGATTTATTGAAAAATATCAACAACATTATTCAGACCTTTTCTCAAAGTGTAATTTCCATTTTCAGAGAAACCTTAAATCTGATTATCGGCTTCATTATTTCCATTTATTTATTATTCAGTAAAGAGCGTTTCTTGGCTCAAAGTAAGAAGATAATCTATGCCTGCTTTGAACGGGATACTGCCAATAATCTGGTCAGCGATTTTAAAATGATTAATCGTACCTTTGGTGGCTTTATCAGTGGAAAAATCCTCGATTCTCTGATTATCGGAGTGATTTGTTATCTCTGCATCAGCCTGATCGGAACACCATATCCTTTACTTGTCAGTGTAATTGTGGGTGTAACGAATATAATTCCGTATTTTGGCCCTTTTTTAGGCGCAATTCCCTGTGCGATCCTTATTTTAATGGTAGATCCGATTCAATGCCTGTATTTTGTCATTTTCATTCTTGTTTTACAGCAGTTTGACGGAAATATTCTGGGACCTAAGATATTGGGAAATTCCATTGGAATTTCCGCATTCTGGATTATTTTCTCAGTGACCATATTTGGAGGCTTATTCGGTGTTCTGGGTATGGTTATCGGAGTGCCTGTATTTGCAGTTATTTATAATTTATTTAATCGATATATCCGTAAACGGCTTGAGCGAAAGGGGTATCCGATAGAAACAGATAATTACAGAGATGCGGTAAAAATCGATGAACATAATTATATCATAACAGAAAAAGGAAATGTATCCGGTAAAAGCAAAATGAAGCGCAACGACTGAATTGACTTGATTCGGTATTAACTATTCGTTAAAGTGTTCTTTTGCGAATAGTTATATTTTATAAGATAAGAGAAGGAATTCTGGTTCCTTCTCTTAATTAAATCATATCAACGCAAAAATACATTATTTCTAATATCCCAGCTTTTCATTGATCAGAATCACTTCGTAATCTGCACCGGTAGGCTTTGTTAATAAAACGGTCAGTCCACGACAAATTCTTTCGGGACTGTTACAATCATAGCATTTATCCCCATTGGCCGCACAGGGCGTTTTACGTTTCAGACGCTGACAGTTCAGAGGTGCTGCCACATTACGGGCTCGATAAAGAGCCTGCTCATAATCAGGTGCAATTTTATTCGCTCCCACAATGAAAAAGACTTTTTTGGGCCCATACAGAGTCGCTGAAACACGATTACAGGTACCATCGATATTAATTAATTCGCCGGTTTCAGCCACGGCGTTCAGAGAGGAAAAATAAATTTTAGCCCGATGAGCAAGCTCACGCATCTCTTGATCGTTTTTATCCGCTAACGGCTTCCAGGGCCAATATACCTGATTATTCTTAATTAATTCCTCATATAATCCCATTTCCTGAATGGTAACTGACCCACCAATACCTATTTCTTCACCCTTCAGGGCTTCGGCCAGGTATTGCACAGCCTCACCGGAAGCATCAAAGCAGGAAACCTTAAAGCCTTTCTTTTCCAAATTATCCTTTAAAATCGTAAAATCCATCTGACTTCCTCCCTACAGGCAATTCCTTAACTATTTTCTTTATCTGTTGCTTTCAAAATTGGCTACGGCCTGAATAATCAACTGAATGCTGCCCTCTATTCCGTATTTGGAGCTGTTAAGGCACAGATCATAGCTGTCTGCTCTTCCCCATTTCTTCGAGGAATAATAATTATAGTAGCTTTGACGCTGTTTATCATTCTTTCTCATCATTTCCCTGGCCTTTTGCTCGGAAACATCGTACTTATCCATAATACGCTTAACTTTGCATTCTTCATTCCCATAGATAAACAGATTTAAGCAATTCTTATATTCGCTTAACGCATAATCAGCACATCGGCCAACAATTACACAGGGAGCCTCATCAGCCATTTTCTTAATGGCATCAAACTGCGCCAGAAAAACCTTGTGGCTGATCGGCATATCCATAAAGGAAGACGCATTATAGCCAAAGGAATAAGTATCCATAACCAGATTATATAAGAAAGAATTGGTAGGTCTCTCATCGTGGCTCTCAATCATTTCCTGGCAAAACCCACTTTCTTTTGCTGCTCTGGCCAATAATTCCTTATCATAGCATTTAATACCGAAATGTTCAGCTACCTTTTCTCCTATTTCACGGCCTCCTGAACCAAACTGCCTTCCGATTGTAATGATTGTATTCATCTACAGCACCACCTTTTGTAAAATTATGTAAACATTTTACACAATTAAAGAGAAAAATTCAATCATTTTTATGAAGAGTGCTGCAATTTTCTTAATAGATTTTCAAAATAGACCGGAAGCTCTGCTTTTGTTTCAATAAAATGGCCGTCTCTGGGGTGCGAAAAGCCCAGAATATAAGCATGAAGGGTCTGTCCCTGCAGCCCATATTTATTCCTGCTGTCACCATAGATTTCATCTCCTAAAAGCGGATGTCCCAGGGATGATAAATGTACACGGATCTGATGGGTTCTTCCGGTTTCCAGACAACATTCGATATAAGTTGCATTATTCAATCTTTCCAGCACTTTTATATGGGTAATCGCCGGTTTCCCGTTTTGTCGATTAATGGCCATTTTTTTTCGTTCTGTGGGATGTCTGCCAATAGGCGCATTAATGGTATACTCATCCTCCTTCAGCCTTCCCATACAAATTGCCCTGTAACGCCGCAGAATAGTATGCTCCTTAAGCTGCTTGGCAATAGACTCATGGGCAAAGTCGTTCTTACAGGCGATAATGGAGCCTGTGGTATCCTTGTCAATTCGATGAACTATACCGGGCCGCATCACTCCGTTAATTCCCGATAAGCTACTCCGGCAATGAAATAACAGCGCATTCACCAGGGTATCACTATAATGTCCCGAAGAAGGATGCACTACCATACCTTTGGGTTTATTGACCACGATCACATCTTCATCCTCGTACAAAATATCCAGTGGAATATCCTGAGGAAGGATCTGAGGTTCAACACTGGGAGGAATACAGAATTCTATCTCATCTCCCGCAGAAAGCACATAATTAGCTTTAACCATTCTTCCCTTTACCGTTACCCTCTGCTCTCCAATCATTTTTTGAATATAGGAACGGGATAAAAATTCCAGATTGCTGCTTAAAAACTTATCCACCCGTGTCCCTTCCCATTCTGTCGATATCTGAAATCTGTGCACATCCATAGCTTATTTAATCTCTCTCGCTTTTTTTTGCCGGATATTTAAAAAATCTAAATCCTGCTCCTTATAATAAAAGAGAAGGAGAACAGCAAGCAATATACAGGCCACTGAAACATAAATATCGGCCATATTAAAAATAGGGAAGTTAATCAAAACAAAGTAAAAAAAGTCTACTACATATTCCAAGCGTACCCGGTCAATCATATTTCCCACTGCACCTGAGGCGATCATAACCAGCAGGATATGCAGCCAGATGTATCGTTTTCCCTCCGGCATTTTTAAAAGAACATAACAAATAGCAATTAAAATAATGCAGGCAACCAGTACGAAAAATGCTTTTTGATTTTGCAGCATTCCAAAGGCCGCCCCCCGGTTCTCCAGATAATTAAGTTCAAAAACGCCTTTAATTATCTCAACTGCCGGTCTGTCCTTGAGATTGATTACGGCAAGGTATTTGGTATACTGATCCAGCGCAATTAAAATCAGCATCATTAGAAAATCAATCGTTAAAATTAATGGCTTTTTTAGGCTATTCTTCATCCCGGTAAATAATCTCCTCTATTCCTGCTAAAATTTCTTCTTCCTTCACGGTAGGGTCAATTATTGCCTTCCCTATTTGTTTTAATAAAACAAATTTTATCTGCCCCTGTTCCATTTTTTTATCTGATTTGGTCAGCTCCAGAATTTTGCTTGCCTCAATTCCGGTAATACTGATAGGTAACTGAAAAAGTACAAACATATCTCTGACTTCATAATATTCTTCCATGGAAAGAAGCCCTCTTTTCCAGGAAATAAAGCTGGCAGCTACACAGCCCAGAGCTACGCACTCACCATGCTGGAGAGTGAAATTCTTTTCCTTCTCAATGGCATGACCAATCGTGTGTCCAAAATTCAACAGTGCACGTTCTCCCTGCTCCTTGGGATCCTTTTCTACAACGGCCTTTTTAATCCTGCAGCTCTGATAAATCATTTCCTCCAGAATATCAGGATCCCTCTGATCAATTTCATCACTCTTGCCAATCAGCCACTCATAATAGGCTCCGTTCTTAATCAGTCCATGCTTCATTACTTCAGCAAAGCCGTTATAAAATTGTCGGTCATCCAATGTGGACAAAACTGAGATATTGATATACACCAGGCGAGGCATTTTGAATGCACCCACCATATTCTTATAAAGGTCAAAGTCTACACCGGTTTTTCCTCCTATGCTGCTGTCCACCTGCGCAAGAAGGGTGGTCGGAATCTGAATAAACTCTATTCCTCTTAAATAGGTTGCTGCAGCAAAGCCGGTCAAATCTCCTACGACACCCCCGCCCAGGGCAATTAACATATCCTTACGCTCCATACGGTGTTCGATCAGGTAACAATACAGTTCTCTTACTGTATCCAGGGTTTTACTGGCTTCTCCGGCAGGAAAGGAAAAGAGCAATACTTCCTTCGCCACAGGACTTAGGCTTTCTCTTATCCTCTCTCCATAAAGTGCCTCAACCTGAGAATCTGTAACGATACAGAGCCGCCTGTTTTCAGGAGCAAACCTGGCCATTTCCCTTCCCAGAGAATCAAAGTCTCTTTCAATAACAATGTCATAACAGGGCCTTTTTTCATACAACACTTCCAATCGCTTACTCATTGCTTCGTTTCCTCTTCCTTCTCTTCTTTTCAAAACCAATTCCAAAAAAAACTCCCTACCGCAGGCAGGAAGCTTCTTCTCAGAATTTATTATCACTATTAATTGTGAATAGATGGAACATCAAATGATCCGCTTAAGATTTCCTGAAAGTCACCTGAAATATCTACGCTGGCAGGCGTAATAATGAAAATATAGTGGGATATCTTCTGCAGATTACCACTGATGGCATAGCAGGAGCCGGAAGTAAAATCAATGATTCTCTGTGCAACGTCAACGTCTATGCCTTCAAGATTCAGTACCACCGTTCGATTAGCCAGAAGCGTCTCCGTAATCTCCCTGGCGTCCTCAACGGAAGTAGGCTTGATTACACAGACCTCCATCCCGGAACCGCTGAGTCTGCGGGGCTGCTGTCTGATTGGGGAAACTCTGGGCGTTGTCTTCTTAACCTTCTCCTCCTCATAGGTAGAATCACCTTTGATAGAGCTGATCTTACTCTCCTTGGGATCCTCGTCATCTAAATAATCATCATCCTCATAATAATCATCATTATCTTCATCGTTCAACTTCATAATCTTTAAGAAATTGTCCATTACACTCATTGCTATAACTCCTATTCTTATCCCGGCTGATAATTACGTTCGCCAAAAATCCCTGTTCCTACACGAACATAATCAGCGCCTTCTTCAACGGCGACCTGATAGTCTCCAGTCATACCCATAGATAGAATATCCATATAAACATTATCAATGTTTTTCGTCATTATGTCAACATATAATTGTTTCATTGCTTTAAAATATTCTCGGTTTTCTTCTCCATTTTCGACAAAGGGGGCCACTGTCATTAAGCCCCTGATCTGTACTCCGGGCAGCAGACTGATCTGGCGAATCAATTGCTCACAATCCCCCGGACTGACTCCAAACTTGGAATCCTCATGGGCAATATTGACTTCGATCAAAATGGGCATAACCTTCCCTTTTTTTTGTGCCTCCTTACTGATCTCTTCTGCAAGACGCAAGGAATCTACACTATGGATCAGAGCCACCTTATCGATGATATACTTTACTTTGTTCCTTTGCAGATGACCAATCATATGCCAGCGAATATCCTTGGGCAGTAAATCAAACTTTTCTACAATTTCCTGAACCTTATTCTCCCCGAAGTCCCGAATACCATAAAGATAGGCTTCCTCTATTGCCGAAACAGGCTTCGTTTTACTCACTGCAATCAGCTTTACCTTTCCCCTTTTTTCCGGCGGGGCTGCCTCATCTATTTTTTGGGTTACCAGCCTGAGATTTTCCTGAATCATGCTTACCTCCACTTATAAAGTCATTTTCCTAATTTAAAAACTCATTTTCATCTACCGTCTGCGCATCCAATACGATATAGTCATATTCGATCAAACCGTACTCTGTATTGGAACGGATAATGGAATACTCTTCATTTTGATATAAAATCTGAATCTGCTTAAAATCGGCATATCCCTTATTCTTATTATATACCCCCACCAGAGACCCAAGCTGTGAAATCGTGTGCATTGCCATGGAATCCAGCTTCCGCAGGCGGTCCCCGGTTTTCAGCTCAGGGCTGTCTACATAATAGTAGCCATTTTCTTTGTTATAAATGCTGACAGGTACAAACTGATTGAGCTGATTTCCATTCTCATCGTAAATCTCTTTTAATACCCCCTGTTCTCCGCTTTCACCGCTTTTAGACACAAATTCCTCCGGAACCAGATAAAACTCTTTTTCCACAATAGCTGAATTCGGCACCTTAAGGCCTCTTTCTTCCTCCAGTATGAGCTCAACATCCACAAAACGTTCTGTGCAGAAAGAAATCATCGAGTTATTAAAGGTGAGCTGAACAAAAGTATCCGCATCCTTATTGGTGAGGGTGCTTACTTTTGCCCAGGAGGTGTACTGATTTTTTAAAAATTTTACCTGAATATACTCCTTTTCCAATAAAAGCTCGGCTCGTTCAGGGTCTGTCTTAATGATTAAGGACCAATCTTCGCTGGTAATCAGCTTATATACAGGTTCTCCCGGACTGACCAGTTCATTGCTGAGCAACTGTTTTTTTTCATAATCTGTCTTCTTTAAGATGTCTTCCGCAATCATGGATGGCTCGAAGTCCTCATAGCCATCATAGGAATATACTACAATTCCCGAAGTAGGAGAATTGCAAACATTAATCAAGCCACTTTCTCCCGAGCGGTTCAGCTTGTCCAGATTGTCCAGGATATTGGCATTGGCTTGCTTATACACAGTGCTCTCAATGGAGTATTTGAAATCATAGACAGAAGAAAAGCTTCGTATATCAAAGTTTCCTTTATAGTCCATTATGTCACTTCTAAGCTCCTCCAGATCTGCCTCACTCAGAGAATTTTCTCCCATACTCTGCTCTTCAATGATATCCTGCAGCCTTCCTCCTTCATCAATGGTGCAGACCATTTTTCCTGCACCTATTCTTGTACCTTCCCGTACATAATAGTTCAGATAACCGGCATAGGAGCTGTCCACAACAACCTCCTTACGAAGAGCCAGTCCGGTATAGATATTTTCCACATAAAGAGACCCCGTTCGTACCTGGTATCCTGCAACACGCTTAGTCGTAAAATACATGAATACACAAATAATCATATACACAAAAATGACTCCAAAAAAAATCATTCCCAAGTTGATATTGATCGGCTTTCTATATTGTCTGATTTTATTTGAATTGTGATTTGCCAAGGCAGACCTCCCCAAAATACTGTTTTACTATTGACAGCATAAGATATGGCTGCAGGTTTACCCTTCAAAAAAGGGACTGTTTCCACAGTCCCTTATGTATTCAATATCTATGCAGTCTAAAGTCTATAAGGATACAATAATCTTCGCTTTCAGATTATCATCAAGTTCTTTCTCATCACAGGAAACACTCAATACAAAATCTACACCGAACTGTTCACTGAGCTTCTCCAGCTTATCAATAACGGCTGTGATGCTGCAATTCTCCAGCCTTGCAATCTTGAGGAAGCTGTCGAAATACATCTGCTGCAAATCATGATCCTGAGAAATAATCCCACAGATGAATCCGATAAACTCATCACTGTTCATAAAACCAAAATCGGAAACATCAATCAAACGAACCTTATTGTTCAGTTCAAACATATGCTTGGTGCTTTTGTCTAAATAAACGATATTACCAGAAACATTTTTTACTTCACTATTCACTTTGTCTAATAAATACTTCGTCTTGCCTTTACCCTTCTGACCTACAATCAACTGAACCATCGGTAATCCCTCCTAAAGTAAAATAAAGTTGCGTATGTTTCCCACAAAGGCTCATTCGTAACCTAATAAATATTATAGAGGATATGCAGGTAAAAAACAACCTCTAATTATAGATTTCTTCCAATATATCAGCCATTTGTTCATACATTATTTTACGCTCTTTTGCCTGCAATATGACAGAAATATATGGATTTCCCGCTGTGTCCTTGGAAAAAAGGATAAGACAGTTTCCTGCTGCATTAGTGGTTCCCGTCTTTCCTCCAATCACAGTTACCTTCCCAGGTGCACTTATCTCTCCTCTCAGAAACAGATTGGTGGTAGAAAAGGACATCTCCTTTTCTTCGCCCTGGCTGTTCTGATATACCGTATCATATCTTTCCATATGAATGATTTCCCGAAACATTTCATACTTTATTGCTTCATTAAAGATCAAATACATATCATAAACGGTAGTATAATGATTATCATCCGAAAGACCGTGAGGATTTACAAAATGGCTGTTGGTGGCACCCAGGCTCACTGCCTCCTCGTTCATCATTTCGGAAAAGGCCTCCACACTGCCTGCCACATGGACAGCAATCGCATTGGCGGCATCATTGGCTGAATTGATCAGCAGAGCGTGCAGAGCCTGGTTCATGGTCAGCGTATCTCCTGTTTCCAGACCGCAAAGCTGTGCCCCCGATTCATTGATTTTGGCGCCGTCAGTAACCGTGATCACATCATCCGGACTGGTATTTTTCAGTGCCACCACTGCAGTGAGCACCTTGGTCAGACTGGCCGGATAAAGACGCTTATGGAGGTTTTTGGCATAAAGAATATTCCCTCCATTTACATCAAACAGCGCTGCCGCCGCTGTATCTGTCAAATCTACATTGGTCCCGGTGGTCACATCTGAATTTCCTACACAAAGAGCCCCGGCAAAGGCATCCATCTTTATTTCCTGATTCAGAGTGGCTACCTGAAAAGCGGAAACATCATTATTCTGTTTATAGGAAAAAGCTACTCTGGAAGTCCCACAGCCCGGCAGAAGGAAAAGCACCATAGCAAGAGCAGCCGCTGTTCTTCTACTTATACATCTCACGCCACTCAAGATCTCCTCTGTCCAATGACTTAATCAAAAGCTCTGCGGTAGCCAGATTGGTTGCCAATGGGATATTGTGCATATCACATATTCTTACGATATTATTGACATCCGGCTCATGGGATTTGGAAGTCAGAGGGTCACGCAGAAAAATGACCAGATCAATCTGATTATGCTCAATCTGGGCACCGATCTGCTGCTCTCCTCCCAGATGGCCTGCCAGATATTTATGGATAGACAGGTTGGTCACTTCCTCAATCAGTCTTCCTGTGGTTCCTGTGGCAAAAAGCTCATTCTTGGACAATATTCCCCTGTAGGCGATGCAGAAATTCTGCATCAGTTTTTTCTTTGCGTCATGTGCAATTAAAGCAATATTCATGGTGTCAACCCCTCCGACTTTTTGCTTGGTTATTTAGTATTTTTTTGCCTGCAAACGTATATTCAAAACGATCCCTATAGCTATATACAGGCTCACCAGAGAGGTTAGCCCATAGCTGACGAAGGGAAAAGGAATTCCTGTATTGGGTAAAAGCCCTGTAGCTACAGCCATATTCATAAAGCTCTGAAAGCCAATCAATGCAGCTACTCCGCAGGCGATAATAGAGCCTGCCAGATCCTTAGCCGAACGGGCAATCAACAGGCATTCCAGCGCAATCAGAATAACCAGTGCAATCACGGCAAATGCGCCTGCAAATCCTAATTCCTCGCCAATTACGGCATAAATAAAGTCGGTCTGGGGCTCAGAAATAAAATTGCCATTCTTTACAGAAGCAATGACATTGTTGTTCAGTCCCTTACCCCATAGCTGACCTGAGCCGATTGCAGTAATAGAATTAAGCTGTTGGTATGCTGTAGAATCTGCATATTTTTCAGGCTGCAGCCAGGCAAGAATCCGCTGAGCCTGATAGCCCTTGATAATGCTCTGCTCCGGCTGTAAGGCCAGAACGAAAAAAATAATGACTGACGGAACGGATATTGCCAATACTCCCGTCACTATCTTGTAGCTTAAACCAGCCACGAAGGTCATGGTGCAGAAGATAATGACGATCATAATACTGGTGGATAAATCAGGCTGCAGATAAACCAATAATAATGGTATTGCCAAAAGGAAAAGGGAAACACCTAGAAATCTTACCGTATTTAACTTTTCCCTATACTTCATAATAAACTGTGCATAGAATAAAATCAATAAAATTTTCGCCGTTTCCGATGGCTGAAACTGAATGCCCAGAATGTTTACCCATCTTTGTGCACCACCGATATTCAGCCCAAAAAAGGTTACTGATAAAAGCAGCAAAATATTCCCTATATATAAAAACCAGTAGAAATACAGAATCAGGGAATAGTCGATAAAGGATAAAAGCAGCATGGCTGCAATTCCTGCACACATTCCAATAAACTGACGATCCATCAAATCACTTTTGGCACTTCCCACAGCAAGAACCCCGATAACGGAAAGTGCCACTACATACAGGATTAACTTAAAATCATAATCTCTTAGTTTGTATTGTCTAAACATAATTTCCTTTTTATAAACATAAAGCAGATTTACTCCCGAATATCCAGAATAGGAATGGAGGCATATAGGGAGGGCTTTCTGCTGCGTCCTCTCTTGTGGTTCCTTTTTAATACAATTTCCATGTGTTCAACATCAATACTCATATATTTGGATATGGATTTCACCAGATCCACCTTAATCCTTTCCATTACCTCCGGCGAACAGTTGATACGGTCAGAAATCAACAGAATTTTCAATCTGTCCTTGGCAACCTGACTGGAAGTTTTTTTGGAAAATAATTTAAAAGTTTTCATACTCGTCACCTGATCCTTCCTTTCAACTATTTTTGTCTTTCATTCTTATGAAATATTCCGGATACCTTTGTCCAAAAGGAAAAGGTCCTGTATAGCTCTAAAGGAATTTCCTCTCCGGTGATTCTCAGGGCTATATTGCGGTAGGCTCTGCCCGCCAAAGACCCGGTTTCTACCAGCGGCTCTCCCTGATTGGTAGAGATGACTACCTGCTCATCATCCGGGATCACTCCAATCAATGGCACTGCCAGAATGTCAACTACATCCTCAGGGGACATCATATCTCCTCTTTTTACCAAATCCGGCCGCATACGATTCAGCACCAGATCCATACGTCTGATTTCCCGTGACTCTAAAAGCCCTACTATGCGGTCTGCATCCCTGATAGCCGAAACCTCCGGTGTGGTCACGATAATTGCCCTGTCCGCACCCACCACTGCATTTTTAAAGCCCTGCTCGATTCCTGCCGGACAATCCAGCAGAATATAATCAAACTGAGGCTTCAGGGATTCGATCAGCTTAAGCATCTGAGGCTCATTTACTGCCGTTTTATCCCTGGTCTGTGCAGAGGGCAGCAAATAAAGACCCGGATAGCGTTTATCCCGAATCAAAGCCTGCTTGACCCTGCAGTTTCCTTCGACCACATCCACAAGATTGTATACAATCCGATTTTCCAGCCCCATAACTACATCCAGGTTCCGCAGTCCTATATCCGTATCGATCATGACTACTTTTTTGCCCAATGCAGCAAGTCCGCCTCCCAAATTTGCCGTTGTGGTCGTTTTCCCCACACCGCCTTTTCCGCTCGTAATGACAATAACTTCACACATATTCTACTTTCCTCCGTAAACAGATGAATTATTGTCCTCTGGCATTTTCTTAAAAAGTAAGAAATTCCAGCAATTCTTTGGTAATCGGCTCCATAACAATATGAGAATCCTTTACATATGCTATTTTCGGTTGTATCTTCGGCTTTATGCCCCACTTAAATTTTTCTTTTGGTTTATAGCGAAAGTCTCCGATTTTGATTTTTTCGGGAGACATTTCCAGCGCAACTACATAATGCCCTTCTTCACCACCAAAGCCTGCATGAACTTCTCCGTACAGACCTCCGATAATAATGATATCCTTAGTGGCTGTTACTGAGCATCCGGGATAAACATCACCCAGAATGACCATACTGGACTCTGTTTCGATTCTCTGACCGTTTTTCAGAGTTCCCCGGTAAAAGCGGCCAAAGTTATCGGTATGCTGCATATCCACCCTTTGAATCGCTTTGATGAATTTTTTATCGGTTTCTTCATTCTTTCCCATGATACAGACGATTTCCAGATTGGAGTTATCCTGAATGGTCTGTACCAACAGACGTTCTTCCTCCTCCTTAAGAACCTTTCCTTCCACGCAAAGGGCCATCCTGGCATCCCGAAAGAAGTTTCTGCTCTGATTGAACTTCTCTGCAACCTCCTCCAAAAGCCGGTCAGTTTCCAGCTCAGGGTTAAGATAGAGGGTTATCCCGTTGGGGAAACTTTTAATCATAATATTTCCCTTCATTTTTTCCTCTCATTCTGCTGCTTTTGCAGCATTTTAATCTCAGGGACTTTGTGCATCGGCACAAATCCCAGGTCGAAAGAAGCCAATTCTTTCAACCTTCTTCCTTATTGTCAGTCCCCTCCGGCGGCAGATACATCAGGGACATTGGCGGTTCCTGAAAGAAGCTCATCTTCCTCCTGAAGACCAAAATAATATTGATAAATATCCCTGGTCAGATTGGCTGCATAGTTAGAGGTATAACCATTGGCAATTCGGGTAGTTACCGTAATTTCAGGACTTTCAAAGGGGGCATAGCTGACGAAGAGAGCATGATTGGCTCTTTTGCGGCTTTCTTCCGCCGTTCCCGTTTTTCCGGCAACACTGACTCCCAGATTACTGAAGTCACTTCGTTTTAGCACCACCTGCCGCATCCCCTGCCAAATCGAATTCCAGGTAGAAGGAGACAGTTCCATACGGTTACGCACATTTGGCGTAAAATCCTTCAGCAGATTGCTGTTGGAATCCACAGCCTTGTCAATCAGACTCAGATCATAGCAGGTTCCTCCATTGGCTATGGTGGTCACATAGCGAGCCAGACCTACAGTGGTGAAGCTGTTTTTTCCCTGTCCAATAGCGGATAATACAGAGTAATCATTAGAAACCACAGGGGAAGCTTCATCGATCTCTACACCGGATTTATCACTGAGCCCATACATATCGGCATATTTGTACAGCTTATCAACACCCACATCGCTGTTATAGGTATCTCCGGTTACGCCAAGCTGATAGCCCACCTCATAGAAGAAGCAGTTACAGGAATTGGCAATACCGCCCACTACATTCAGATTCCCATGGGCTCCGGGGTAAATCCAGCATTTGTACCGATCAGTAGTAAAACGATCAAAAATTCCCCGGCATAGAATGTTGCTGGTGGTGGTTACGATGCCTTCCTCCAAAGCGGCTGTAGCCGATACCATTTTGTAAGTGGAGCCGGGCACCGTTCTCTGCTGAGTGGCGCTGTTCCACATGGGTCTGGTCAAATCGCTTTGGAGCTGGGCAAAATACTTTGCATCTATACTGTTGGCCAGCCGATTATTGTCGTAGCTGGGGTAGCTGACCAGAGCCAGAACCTCCCCATCGGTATTGGTTACCACCACCGATGCGGAACAGGGATCAAGAGCCAGCTGCGCCGGTGTAATATAAAGATTCTCAATGAGAAAAAGCATAAAATTATAAGCAGAAATCTGTCCTGACAGGAATCGGTATTTCTCTTCTTCCGTTATGCTCACTGCCTCCTGCTCCAAAAGCACCGTACAAATCTGTTTGGGAGTAATATCGTTATTTTTGATCATGTACTTATAGATTTTTTTTGCAAAAGTAGTATTATTTTCCAATCGCTCAAATATATATTGAGTAAGGGCGGAAAAGATTTCCTCTGAATCTGCATACTTACTGCTTAAATTGATTTTGGAAACATCGATCCAGTTCTGAGAAATACAGTAGGTCAAAAATTCTCCCAGACTGATGGTTTCCTCCGTTTTCCATGCCTTATAGGTAGCATCCTCAGTATTCACAGCGTCTGAGATGATTACTCCGTTATCCGTCAGCATGGTGACAATATAGCTTTGGTATATCTGGTATTCTGTCTCAAGCTCTTTGTAAATGGTATTCCGATCATATAATTCCTCCTGAAGCCGGGTAAAAATCCTGTCCTGCTTCGTCAAAAAGGCCTGATAAATAGCCTGCTCGTTTTCCTTGGCCTCTTTATGGTTAAAATGAGCGACGTCAATCACACTGTTGTCGATCAGGGCAAAGTAAACATCGTCTATCGGAATATACAGGCTGCTGGCAGAAGGGTATTCGGGAATCACATAGGTTTTGCTGTTAATAATCTTGGTCACCAGAATTCCTGCCAGCTTCTGCTCCAGGATGTTGTAAATCGCAACCTGCAGATCTGCATCTATCGTTAAATACAGATTGTTTCCGGCCTTAGGCTCTATGCGGTCTCTGGTTTCAATGACCTTTCCCACGTTATCTACATAGATGGTTTCCGAACCGTTAATTCCCCTGAGGTAGCTTTCCATGGATTGTTCTATTCCTGATTTCCCCACCATGTCGGTCAGACTGTATTCCTGAATATCAGCTCCCTCCGGGGTCTGCACCTGTGTATCAAGGGTATCCAGCTCTTCCTTGGAAATCTTACCGATATAGCCCAGAATATGGGCAAAATAGATACTGTCCTCATACACCCGGATGGTATCCTCTTCTATGGCGGCTCCCGGCAGCTCATCAATATTTTCCAAAATATTGGCTACCGTATGGGTATTCACATCGGTTGCTACATTCGTGGGAATGAACTTCTGGTAGCTGTTGGCACTCATGGCATAGCGAATGGTAACCACCTGGAGAATTTCCTTTTTGGTATATCCTTCTCCCAATACAAAGCTGTCTCTCGGATTGGCCGGATCACTGCTCTTTCCCACTCCGTAGCGGGAATAGCCGGCCAGATATTCCATCATTTCCTCAGCCGTAGAGGTTTCCTCCTGGTAAGACATATCTCCCGGATCGGCATAACCATAGACGTCAGCCCGAAAACGTCTTAGCTTCGTATCGGTTACCGTGTAAGCATAATTTCCATCTTCATCGATAATAATGGAAAAATCACTATCAATTTCATCACCGCTTTGTTCAATCAGGTGGATCAGCTTTAAAATAGTTTCATTCAGCTTCTCATTTTTTTTGCTGCCGGACTCATATACGTCTTCTATGGTAACGTTATAAGCCAGCTCATTATGAGCAAGCACTTTTCCATTACGGTCATAAATATTTCCGCGGGTACTGGGAATGGAACGCTCCTTCTGAATCTTCAGGGTAAAATCCTCCAGTGCCTGAGCACCATTGACAATCTGCAGATCAAATATGCGATAGGTCTGAACTCCGGCCAAAGCCAGAAAGATGACCGCCAAAATAATCAGTCGGCCATTTTCCATAGAGATGGAAGGCCGTTTTATATTTCTAAACAATTTTTGTCGCTCCTTCTTTCGACTTCCACTCCAGTCGTCTTTCCACAAACAACATAAGCGGATACAGTCCACAGGTTACAACGATGGTATAAACCATTTCCGGTAAAATAATATTCATAAAATAGTAGGAAAAAGCAAATCTTCCATTGAGTAAAAACAGCAGAATATAACAGACCAGGCTATAGAGCAAATCACTGGCCAGAATCAAAATCATGGGTAATTTAATATCTTCCGGATAAAACATTTTCCGGAAGATTCCATTCAGATATCCTATGTACATATAGAGCAGGGCATAGAATCCAATCAGGCTTCCAAAGAAGATATCCATAAGAAGTCCTGAAAAAAATCCTATCAACAGCCCACTTTTTCTTCCTCTCATCAAGCCATAGGAAGCGGTGACGATGATCATCAGATTAGGGATGATCCCACCAAAGCTCAAACTCCTGAACAGGGTGCATTGCAATAAAAAACAGACTACTGCAAAGAAGGCACTGACAATCACTTTTTTCATTGTGTTTTCCCTATTGGACAGCTATTCTACTGTCTGCTTCAATTCCAGAATAACCAAAACATCCTCCAGATGTTCAAAGTCAACAGCCGTGGTCAGACTGCCGGACTTCGTCAGATTGTTGGCATCCGTCTCAATTTTACTGATATAGCCGATTAAGATTCCCGGCAGATAATGGTCGCTGATGTTGGAGGTTACAATTTTGTCCCCTACGGCAGCCTTGTTATCCCGATCCACCAGCTTGCTGAAGGCGATCATTCCCTCCGCCATCTGTGAAAGGTCTCCAGTAACAATCAAATGATCTCCTGTAGAAAGAAGCATACCGCTGGTATTGTAATTATCCTCAATTATACTGGTTACCTTTGCATAACCCGGCCCCACATCGGTTACCCGGCCTACCAGTCCGCTGCCGGCCATTACGTTACAGTTAACCTGAACACCATCTTCGCTGCCCTTATTGATCACAAAGCTGGAAAACCAATTGCTGGAATCTCTGCTGATGACCTTGGCGCCGATTTTCTCATATTCAGAATACTCATTATCCAATGCCAGAAGCTCCCTTAGCTGGTACAGCTCATATCTTTCCTGTTGGAATCGGGTGTTTTCAATGGTCAGCTTGTCTACCTCTTCTTTCAGCCGCTGATTTTCCTCCAATACGTCACGAAGCTCCAGCAGCTGATCGGATTTGTCGGAAAACCATCCTCCCACCTGGGATATGCCGCTTTGGAAGGGAACCAGTAAATATCCGGCCACAAAATTCAAAGGGGTATTCACGATATTGGTATTAAAGGAAACTACCATTATTCCTATACATAATCCGGTTAATAAAAGAAGGAGATATTTGCTGGGCAGCTTAAATTTCTCCCTGGGTCTTTTCAATACAGGACTCATCTTCCCATCCCTTCAATGGAATGAGCTACGGATTTGTAGTTGTCATCCTTAATCACCTTTGCCAGTCCCCTTGCCACACTTTCTACGGGATTCTCCGCTACATTTACTTTCAGTCCGGTCCCCTTTTGCAAAAGCTGAGCCAGATGGCTGACCTGAGAGGCACCCCCGGTCAGATAAATTCCATGACGGTAGATATCTGCTCCCAGCTCCGGCGGAGTACGCTCCAGAATAACCTTTACGCTGTCGATAATCGTGTGGAAGCTTTCAACCAGAGTCTCATTGACAAGATCAGTGGGAATCTCTCTTTCCACAGGCAGGCCGGTCACGATATCTCTTCCGTATACCACGGCAGGCCTTCCCGCTTTCTCCAGCTCCCGCAGATTCATTTTTACTTTCTCCGCTGTTTTCCCTCCGATAATCAGGCTGAACTCTTTTCGAATGACATTGCGGATAGCCTCATCAAATTTCAGGCCTCCAACCTTAATTAATCGGCTTAACACGATGCCTCCCAGAGAAAGGATGGACACCTCTGTAGTGTCATAGCCTACATTGATGATCAGAACACCCTGGGAGTTTTTCACATCAATATCCAGACCCAGACCATCGGCAACGGCCTTTTCCACCACCATGATCCTTTTGGCCTTTACGTTGGCATCCTTAACCAAATCGTAAAAGGCTCTTTTTTCCACATCTGTTACATCGGTAGGAACAGCCACATAATAGTCTGCCGGTTTCAGATTGCCGGAGGATAAATCATTAATGAAATATCTCAGCAGAACCTCCATATTCTTAATATCGGCAATAACGCCGTTTACTACGGGATAGGACGCCACAATATTACCGGGCGCTTTTTCATACATATCAAAAGCCGAATCTCCATAGGCAAAATAGGTCTTCTTATTTTCAATGGCGATCATATTTTTTTCTACCATAACAGAATCATCTGCACGATTATAAATTTTAATGTTGCTGGTGCCAAGATCAATGCCAAATACGTTGTTTGCCACGTTCACAACTCCTTTCTCTCTTTCAGGTAACCTAATTCTTTTAAACTTGCATAAGTATTATCCCCGATAATGATATGATCTACCAGAGGAATATTTAAAATTTGGGCAGCTTCCTGTATCCGATGAGTAATCTGAATATCCTGCAGGCTGGGCGTAGGATCTCCGCTGGGATGGTTGTGAACCAGAAGAATGTGTACGGCCTGCATACGGATGGCCTGCAGAAAGATTTCTCTGGGACACAGTACAGACATATTCACCGTTCCTTTGGATAAAACCATATCCTGAAGCAGCTGGTTCCTGTTATCCGTCATCACCAGAATGACCTGCTCTACCTCCAAATGCCTGAGCTGCTCCATATAATACCTAGCAACCGTAACCGGCTGCTCAAAGCGAATGCCGTGCCGGAAGCTCTCCTTTGCCATTCTTTTGGACAGCTCGGTAACACACTTCAGCCTTATGGCCTTGACTTTTCCTACCCCTTTTATGCTCATTAGCTGGGGCAGGGAAATATGCTGCAGGGTCAGAAGGCCTCCGGCCTGTCCGGTCTGGCTTCCAAGAGCAAGAATCTGCCTTGCAAGCTCCACTGCATTACAGTCCCGCGTTCCGGTTCTTAACAAAATAGCAATCAGCTCTGCATCCGTCAGATATTCCGGTCCAAAAGCTTCAAATTTCTCATAGGGAAGCTGTTCTTCCCAAAGCTGACTTTTCTCTTCCATTTCTCCTGCTTTCTCTTCTCTCCAGACCAGAAAACAAGAAACGTTATTTGCTGAACAGATGTATCCCAACTATCTTAACATAATTCCCGACGGCTGTACATAAAACAGCAATATTTTTTTTCGCAGAATTCCACTCAATTTCCACCATTCTCCCATAGATATGACAGATTGTGTTAAATTAATCCGGCATTTTTTACCTGTTGATAGGCGGTAAGGATACCTAATTTTGCGTGCTGCCAGGTAAGCCCACCCTGAAAATAGGCGGTATATGGCGAACGAATCGGACCGTCTGCACTAAGCTCAATGGATGATCCGGATACAAAAGCTCCGGCAGCCATAATCACCTGACTGTCATAGCCGGGCATATCCCAGGCTTCAGGAGTAACGTAGCTGTCTACCGGAGCGGCCATCTGTATTCCCCGGCAGAAGGCCTTCACCCCCTCGGGAGAGCCTAAGGTCACAGCCTGAATAATATCATGTCGGCTTTCCTGACTGTCAGGAACCACCTTAAAGCCTGCCCGCTCAAACAGATTGGCTGCAAAGATCGCTCCCTTCAGCGCTCCGGCAGTGACCGTAGGAGCCAGAAACAGTCCCTGGTAAAAGGAACCCAGCACACCTAAGGAAGCGCCTACTTCTTTTCCCAGCCCCGGACTGGTGAGACGATAGGCAGCCTGCTCGATGCAGGCCCTGCTTCCGGCCAGATAGCCGCCTATAGGCGCCAGTCCCCCACCGGGATTCTTGATCAGGGAGCCTACCACCAGATCGGCTCCCACCTGAGAAGGCTCTATCGTTTCCACGAATTCACCGTAACAGTTATCCACCATACAAATGACCTCCGGTTTGATCGCCTTGATAAAACGAATCAATTCTCCGATCCGGGTCACTGACAGCGTAGGCCTGGTCTGGTAGCCCTTGGAGCGTTGAATCGTAACCATTTTGGTTTTGTCTCCGACGGCCTTTTTTATTTCTTCATAATCGAAATCTCCGTTTGGCAGTAAATCTACCTGTCGATAGGTGATGCCGTACTCCCTAAGGGAACCCTTTCCCTGGCGGATACCGATCACCTCCTCCAGAGTATCATAGGGCTTTCCCACAGGACTGAGCAGTTCATCACCAGGCCTTAAATTACTGAAAAGAGCCAGAGCCAGAGCATGGGTTCCACAGGTAATCTGAGCACGAACCAGGGCGTCCTCCGTACCAAACACAGAGGCATATACCTGCTCCAGGGTATCCCGCCCCACATCATTATAGCCATATCCTGTGGTTCCAAGCAAGCAAGCCTCACTGACTCTGTTTTCCTGCATGGCTCCCAATACCTTTAACTGGTTGAATTCAGCCACCTGATCGATTTGTGCAAAACGGGATTTCAGCCCCTCCAGGATTTCCTCTCCCTGCCTGAATACCTCCCGGCTTATCCCCATTTTCTCGTACTGCTGCTCTAACATTAATCTTTTCCTTTCCTTTTATAGGTTACAGGGCTTCTCCTACCTGACAGCCACCCCTTCATCGATTCTTTTCAGCATATAGGACAGAATTGCCTGATCGTCATAGTCAAAATCCGGCTTGTTTACCCATATCACCTCTTTTTCCCTTTTGAACCAGGTAAGCTGCCGCTTGGCAAAATGCCGGGTATCCCGTTTTATCCGATAAACCGCTTCCTCCAGACTGATTTCTCCTTCCAGAAAAGCAAGTATCTCCTTATAACCCAGACCTTGCATGGAAACATAGGAACGGTCATAGCCCATTTTTTTTAAAGCGTTCACCTCTTCCACCAACCCGGCCTTCAGCATTTCATCCACCCGTAAATCTATGCGTTCATACAGCCTGTCCCTATGGTCATTGAGCACAAAATACGAAAACGCATAGGGGCTATCTTTTTTTCTCTGTTCCTGGTTGTGGAGAGAAATCGGCTGTCCGGTAAGCTCATAGTATTCCAATGCACGGATGACCCGCTTTACATTGTTGGCGTGTATCAGGTCTGCAGAAATCGGATCCACCTTCGCAAGCCGTTCATGGAGCCAGAGCTTACCCTTTTCCCTGCCCAATTCCTCCAACCGTTTGCGGTAAATTCCTCCGGCCTGATTTTCCGTAAAGTCAATATCGTATAAAACAGCCTGGATATAAAAGCCGGTTCCCCCCACCAGAATGGGAACATGACCCCGGCTGTAGATCTCTTCCATACAGGCCTTGGCTCTTTGCTGAAAAAACAGCACATTAAACTCTTGGGAGGGCTCCAGCTCATCCACCAGAAAATGAGGGATGCCCTCTCTTTCCTGATTCGTAACCTTAGCGGAACCGATATCCATATGCTTATATACCTGCATGGAATCTGCACTGATGATCTCGCCTCCTAAGGCCCTGGCCAGACCGATGGACAGCCTGGTTTTTCCCACGGCGGTAGGCCCGGTCAAAACAACCAGCCTTCTTTTCTTTTGAGTTTCTTTTACTGTATCCGGTTTCTGCATCTTTACCTCTGTTTCAAAGGAACCGTTTCCTCTGCAATCCCCTTGTTAAAAATCGGTATGCTTATCTTAGACGATTCGTTTAAATTTCTTTTCCAGCTCCTGCTTACTCATGGAAATCATGGTAGGCCTGCCATGAGGACAGTGATAGGGATTTTCCAGCATCAGCATCTGCTCCATGAGAGCCTGCATTTCACTGTTGCTCATGGTCTGATTTCCTTTAACCGCTGCCTTACAGGACATAGAGGTGATTTTTTCCTGAATCACCTCCGGTGTTCCCTTACAGCCGTTTTCTACCAGTTCATCCAGAATTTCTTCAAAGAAATCCTTCTCATTTTTTCCATAGAGCTCCACCGGCATGGCTCTCATTGCAATAGAATGACTGCCAAAATCCTCCCAGACAAAGCCTAATGCCTGAAAGTAGGATTGGTACTCATTCAGGGCAGCCTCCTCCTTCTGGGTCAGATGGAGAATCATGGGAGGCTGCAGATTCTGGCTGATTATCTCACCCTGCTTATACTCTCGCATTAAGCGCTCAAACTTTACCTTTTCATGGGCAGCGTGCTGATCCACGAACAGTAGCTGATCTTCATAGCCGACCAGCCAATAGGTAGAAAATACCTGTCCCAACAGTTGGAACCGCTGGCGATTTTCCTGCTTTATTATTTTTTCTTCAAAAAGATTCAACTGCTCAGGCCTGTGATACTCCTGACGTTGAAGCTCTTCTCCCTTATCCTCATTGATCAAAGAAGGCTGTGGGGTCGAAGAAAGTCCTTCAGGCGGGAGCTTTTCTTCCGCTTCCCTCCCCCCACTCTCCGGTGCTCCGTAGAAAAAGCTCTCCTGTACCTGATATTCCTCCATCCGCTTTTGTTCAAAGGGCTCCGGTACCCGGCTTCGTTCTGCCGCTTCGGGTAAAGGCCGTGCCTCTCTTATGGTATCCAGCTGCTCCATTCGGGGCATCAGCTCCTTCTGCTGCAGGGCCTTTCCTATTTCCCGGATAATCAACTCCACAACCTTCTGGCTGTCGGTAATCCGAATATCCATTTTGGTGGGATGTACGTTGACATCCACCAGCCTTGGATCAAACCGGAAATGGAGCACCACAAAGGGAAATTTGTGCTGCATCAGATAGGGCCGGTAGGCTTCCTCGATGGCTTTTTGCAGCAGGCTGCTTTTCACATACCGGCCATTCACAAAGCAGTTTTCGAAATTACGATTGGAACGGTTCAATATGGGCTTTCCCAGATATCCGGTAAAGGAAACACCCTCCTTTGAGGCCTCAAGCCAGATCAGTTCCTTAACGAAATCCCGACCGAATATCCGATAAATAATTTCCTTCATATCCCCGTTGCCGGAGGTATGAAACTTCACCTGTCCATTCACGATGAACCGAAAAGCTATTTCCGGCTTGCTCATGGCCAGATGCTCACACAAATCGGCGATGTATCCTCCCTCCGTAGCCGCTGTTTTCAGAAATTTTTTGCGGGCAGGGGTATGAAAAAAAAGATTTTTCACCAAAATGGTAGTGCCCTCCGGAACCCCCACTTGAGAATGGCTGATTTCCTTACCGTTTTCGATGCAATAATGAATCCCCAGAAGCTGATCCTTTTGCTTCGTCATCATCTCTACCTGGGCAACTGCTGCAATACTGGATAAGGCCTCTCCGCGAAATCCCAGACTGTAAATCCTGTGCAGGTCATCCACTTCCCGGATTTTGCTGGTAGAATGTCTGAGAAAGGCCTCTCTGACCTGATCAGGTGCAATTCCCTCTCCATTATCGGTAACCCTGATAAAGGAAATTCCTCCCTCCTTAATTTCTACCGTAATGGCGGTGGCTCCTCCGTCGATGGAATTTTCCACCAGTTCCTTTACCACACTGGCAGGGCGCTCCACCACCTCACCTGCTGCTATTTTATCGATTGTATCATTACTGAGCAGTTGAATTCTCGTCATTTCTTTTTCCATTCTAATTTTTCCACCGATTTTTCAGTTTATTCTGTAGCTGATACAGCGTATTCAGGGCATCCAGGGGAGTGAGCGTAGTAATTTCCAGCTCCATCAGCTCCCGGATAATATCTTCATCCTTTATGGTATCGAAAAAAGACATTTGGCTTAAATCCACTTCATCAGGTGTTTTAACTCTGGCTTTTCCCGTACTTCTGCCTGAAACATCGATTCCCTGAATCTTTTCGATAATATCCTGATCCATAAGCTGCTCCACTATTTCCTTTGCCCGGTGGATGATCATTTCCGGTACACCGGCCAGTTTGGCCACCTGAATCCCATAGCTTTTGTCTGCCCCGCCCCGGACAATCTTCCGAAGAAAGACAATATCATCTCCCTGTTCCTTTACTGCAATGCAATAATTGTTTACGTTATCAATTTTCCCCTCCAGCTCCGTCAATTCATGGTAATGAGTAGCAAAAAGGGATTTAGCCCCTAAGAGCTTAGGATTACTGATATGTTCAATAACGGCCCAGGCGATGCTCAGACCGTCAAAGGTGGATGTACCCCTTCCGATTTCGTCTAAAATCAGAAGACTGTTAGCAGTGGCATTGCGTAAAATATTGGCCACCTCATTCATTTCCACCATGAAGGTGCTCTGCCCGCTGGCCAGGTCATCGGAAGCGCCTACCCGGGTAAAAATCCGGTCTACCAGTCCGATATTGGCTTTTTTTGCAGGCACGAAGGAGCCAATCTGCGCCATCAGAACGATTAACGCCGTCTGACGCATATAGGTGGATTTTCCTGCCATGTTGGGACCCGTAATGACAGCTACACAGTGCTTATGGTTGTCCAGGTAGGTGTCATTATGGATAAACATATCGTTGGGAATCATTTTCTCCACCACCGGATGGCGGCCCTCTTTAATATCAATCATTCCCTTTTCATTCAGCTTGGGCCGCACATAGCGGTTCTGTTCCGCTGCTAAGGCCAAAGAGGCCAACGTATCCAAAAGGGCTACTGCCTTGGCCGAACGCTGAATCCGCTCAATCTGAGAAGCGATCTGCTCCCGTATCTGAACAAAAAGCTCGTATTCCAGGGCAAACAGCTTATCCTCTGCATTTAATATGGTATCCTCAAGCTCCTTCAAACGTGGTGTGGAATAGCGCTCTGCATTGGCCAGCGTCTGTTTACGAATATAGTCCGAGGGCACAAGGTGTCTGGAGGAATTGGTCACCTCAAAATAATAACCGAAAACCTTATTAAATTTAATCTTCAGATTTTTGATCCCGGTGCGCTCCCGCTCCTCCTCTTCCAGTCCCGCCAGCCAGTTTTTTCCCTGTATCTTGGCTTCTCTCAGGGTATCTACCTGACTGTGGTATCCTTCCTTAATAATCCCACCCTCTTTGGAGGAAATGGGGGCTTCCTCTTCTATGGCACCCTCGATCAGGCTGCACAGGTCCTCTAAGGCATCCAACTGCTCAGTCAGCTCTTCCAGCAGCCTGCTTTTAAACTCTCCGGTAATGAGCTTCAGCGGCGGCAGCATTCTCAGGGAATTCCGAAAAGCAAGCAGGTCTCTGGGATTGGCTGTCCCGTAGCTTACCCTTCCCAATAATCGCTCCAGATCATAGATCGGCCCCAGATATTCTCGAATTTCTTCTCTGCTGACCCCGTCACTAAACAGCTCTTCCACCGCATCCAGACGTTCTTCAATAGCCTCCTTACGAATCAGAGGCTGTTCCAGCCAGCTTCTCAGCATACGCCCGCCCATGGCGGTCCTGGTCTTATCCAGTATCCACAATAAGGAGCCCCTCTTCTGTTTTTCTCTTAAGGTTTCACATAGCTCCAGATTACGCCTGGTTGAGCTGTCCAAAAGCATAAAGGAGCTGGTCAGGTATGGGTATAAATGGGTAAAATGAGCCAGACTGATTTTCTGAGTCTCATACAAATACTGGAGTAGGGCTCCGGCGGCTATCAGCCCACTGGGGAAATCCTCTATCCCCAGTCCCATAAGACTTCCGGTTTCAAAGTGCTTAAGCAGACATTTTCTGCAGTTTTCTTCATCAAAATAACAGGGCTCCAATGCGGATATGCTGATGCCCAGGCGGCTGCGCAAGTCCTCCATATCTACACCGCTGACGAAAAAGGCATCGTTGCAGATAATTTCTCTGGGGGAATATTTAATGATCTCATCCAACAGCTTTCGATTCTGATCCACCTCCGTAAGAAAATAATCTCCGGTAGTCACATCAGCAATGGAAATTCCCACCTTTCCTGCAAAATAAGCCACACTCATGAGATAATTATTGCGTTTGTCATCCTCCTGAAAAACACAGAGATTGGTTCCCGGGGTGACGATGCGGGTCACCTCCCGTTTTACCAGACCCTTCACCTGTCTGGGATCCTCCACCTGCTCACAGATGGCAACCTTGTAGCCTTTGGAAACCAGCTTATTCAAATAACTCTCGACTGCATGGTAAGGGACTCCGCACATGGGAGCCCGTTCCTCAAGTCCGCAGTTTTTTCCCGTAAGAGTGATTTCCAATTCCCGGCTGGCGGTTTTCGCATCCTCAAAGAACATTTCATAAAAATCTCCCAGACGGTAGAATAAAATACAGTCAGGGTACTGCTCCTTGGTTTTCAGATACTGTTGCATCATAGGGGTCAGTTCAGCCATTCATAACTCCATTTCTTTTCATTTTCGTAACTATTCAGAGCCCATTCACAAAACTGCGGCTACGCAGCTTTTCTTTTACTCATGTGGTTTTCTATGGTTCTGCCAGCTCTCCCAAATAGTAAAATCCGCGGGCCTCGGTCAGTCGTACAGGAAGAATCTTCCCCAGCAGGTCAGGGGATGCCTTGACATGAACCGTAGAATTATTGCTCAATCTTCCGGTTAGCATCGTTTGATCCTGCTCATTTATCTCTTCAAAGAGTACCTCCTGTACTTGTCCGATGAGGCGTTTGCATCTTTCTCTGGCCACCTCCTGCACCACCTGCAAAAGACGGTCAAACTCTTTTTTCACTTCCTCCTGAGGAACCTGCTCCATGGCGGCTGCCGGCGTTCCTGTCCTCTTGGAATAGATGAACGTAAAGGCATTATCGAAGCCTACCTGTCTCACCATGTCGATGGTATCCTCCACATCTTCATGGGTCTCTGTGGGAAAGCCTACGATGATATCGGTGGTCAGCGCTATATCCGGAATCTCCCTGCGAATCTTTTTGGCCAGCGCAAGATACTCTTCTCTGGTATACTCCCGGTTCATCTTTTCCAAAATCCGGGTGGAGCCGGACTGCATGGGAAGATGCAGATGGCGGCATATTTTTGCAGAATTTTTCATGACCTGGATCAGTTCATCGGACAAGTCCTTGGGATGAGGTGTCATAAAACGGATTCTTTTCAGTCCGGGAATCTCTTCAATCCGTTTAAGAAGCCCGGCAAAGGTGATCTCCTCCTTTAAATTCCTGCCGTAGGAATTAACGTTTTGTCCAAGGAGCATAACCTCTGCCACACCGTCATCTACCAGGCTCCTGATTTCCCGAACGATATCCTCGGGTTGACGGCTTCTTTCCTTTCCCCGTACATAAGGTACAATACAGTAGCTGCAATAATTATCGCAGCCAAACATAATATTGATGCCGGATTTGAAGGGATATTTTCTCTCCACCGGCAAATCCTCTACAATTTTGTCCGTATCCTGCCAAATATCAACTACCATCCCCTTGCGGCTGAAGGAGGCAGTCAGCAGCTCCGCCAGCTTATAGATGTTGTGAGTACCAAAAATCAAATCTACGAAGCGGTAGCTTTTCTGGATTTTTTCGATTACCGCTGCCTCCTGCATCATGCAGCCGCAAAGAGCGATTTTCAGATAAGGATTCGCTTTTTTCTGATGATTTAGGGCTCCCAGTCTCCCGTAAACCCTTTGGTTTGCGTTGTCCCTTACGGTACAGGTGTTGTAAATCACAAAATCCGCCCGGGTTTCCTCATCAACCATCCGATAACCGATCTGCTCCAAAATCCCTGCCAGCTTTTCCGAATCCCGGGCATTCATCTGACACCC
>SFDP01000021.1 GCA_004558185.1 Lachnospiraceae bacterium
AAATATGAGCTTAAAAGTGGGGCGTAAGCACCACGATATGCGAATATTTTGCAGGATTGTGGGAGTACGAAGTACGTAACAATCCGTAGGTATCATAGTCAGGGGCTTTTGACCCTAACATCATTTTATCTATTCATAACCATGCAAATTTTAATGAAATGAACATTTTTATTAATTCCCCTTTTTTAATTGATCCGTATGATAAATAAAGAAATAGAATAGTGATGAAAAGGTCAATATTGTATAGGTTAATCTCAATATCCTGTATGGAAAAAGATTCAGACAGACCATAGAATAATATTTAGAAAATGTAAATATGGGGAGGACACACTTATTTAGGCAATAGAACAGGAAGGTCTGTTCTATGCATGGGGATTATTATGAGAAGGAAAAAATATCTTTTAATGGCTTTTTTTACTGCCGCTTTGTTTTTTATATCTGTTGTATTACTTATTTCATTCAATTCATTTCCGGCGCTTTATGTTGAAAGTATAGCTATTCCTAAGGAGGAGGTTGAATTTTTTCTGTCACAGGAGAAAAGTGCAGTTTATGCACATTTTGCCAATGAACATAACGCAGATACATCAATTCCCATTTTTGCTGAAACTAAATTTAATGGAGTAACGCCAAATGAATATGCACGTAATCGTGCTCTGCAGGAGATAATAACCAGTAAAAATATTTTATTATTATCCAGGGAATACGAACTTACAAACAGTGTTTCTTATTCTGCAATAAAAAAAGATTGGCAAAACTTTGTTGCTTTGCGGAAGGAATCCATAGCCAATAATGGTATTGTCTACGGGCCTGTAGAGATGACTTTTCCTGACTATTACTCCTATTATATCAGTAATTTGAGATTATCCCTATTTGAGCATTATAAAGAAGAAAATCCAATACAGGACAGGGAACTGCAAAATTTTTATAAAAGTCATAAGGAACTTTTCAGACAGGGAGATACCATTTTACTTAAAGTTTATATCGTGACAGGTGGAAATGACTGTGATTCAGAAGAATTATTAAAGCAGGCCAAAAACGATATGGAAAGCCATGGAGAAATTCAGCCTCTTACCAGGGCTAATCTTAAGGGCTTTGAAGAAAACGAACTTACACTGAGTGAAATGTCCAACAAAGGAGATACCCGCAGCAACATGATCTATCTGGAGGCTATAACCGGTCTGTCTGAAGGGGAAGTGTCAGAAGTTAATTATGATGGCTCCATAGGTTATTATATGGTTCAATATTTGGCGAGAAAGGAGGGAGAGACTATTCCATATGATGAGGTAAAAAATCGTCTGACAGATATGATCATGACTGATCGCTTTAATGCTTATCTGGAAGGCAGAAAGGAGGAACTGACTGTAACCGTTATAAATAGTGTTTATGATAATATAAAGTAACGATTCAGAGCCATGCAAATTTACATTCCGTGAATGCTTGCATTCAAACAGAATGGTAAATCTATATGGCGAAGTAACCATATGAGCAAAAGAATAGCTGTGTAGCAGCGGTTTTGCGTATGGGGGGCCGAATAGTTACTATATAAAAATGAATTAGGGGAATAAGAATGTATAAGAAATTTGTAAATGGGTTATTAACTGCAGCTTTCGTTTGCAGCGTTATTTTCCAAGCCGTACCTATTTATGCAAATACCGAAGAACCCTCATCTGTTGTGGGAACAACGTATTATGTGGACTCCCAGAGTGGTGATGATTCCAACAGTGGAACAAATATCAATGCTCCATGGAAGAGTCTGAATAAAGTGACAGAGACTACCTTTTCACCAGGTGACCGTATCCTTCTTAAATCCGGCAGTGTATGGAATGGAGAATGGTTATGGCCTAAGGGCTCCGGTGCAGAGGGAGCACCCATTATCATCGATAAGTATGGCGGTGATGCCAAGCCCATCATTAATGGGATGGGTGTTGATAGGGGCTTTAACTATTCCGGTGCTGTTCATTTAAGAAATCAGGAATATTGGGAGATTCGTAATTTGGAAATTACAAATGACGATAATTTTGATGTGGATATTGATCTTTCTCGCCCCCAGGGTGATAACAGTTGGTCCAGTAAAGATAAGACGCGTAATGGCATCCTCCTTATCGTTGACTGTGATCAACTGGCTGACGAGGACGATGGAATCATGGATCATATCTATATTGAAAATTGCTATGTGCATGATGTCGATGGCCCAAATGACTGGAATGACACCTTTACCGGAGGCATTATCTTCAATGTCATCGGAAGTTCTATCCGACCTTCAAGCAGTTTTAATGATATTCGGATTGCACACAATACTATCCGAAAGGTTGATCTTCTCGGTGTAACCGGATATGTAGACTCAGTTCGGGGAAACGGACAGGCCGCAATCGGACCCAATAATATGTGGATGCGTAACATATACATTGGCCACAATTATTTTGAGGATATCGGTCAGGGAGCTATCGATCTTTGCGATGCAATGGATGCTGTTGTAGAATACAATGTGGTAGATGGATTTTTGAAACGTTATCCTACTTTTCGGCCAACCGTTGCACTTTATCCATGGAAAAGCGAAAATACAGTTTTTCAGTTTAACGAGGTTTACAACGGGCCTTCGACCAATGCCGACGGAAGCCCTTATGATATGGACTCTGGGCTGAAGAATGTGGTTTATCAGTTCAATTACTCACACAATAACCCCTGTGGCTGGATGCTGTATATGGGCAATAATGAAAATGATATTATCCGGTACAATATCAGCGATGATGGCGGTGACTATATCATAAAGTATTTTTTGACCGCTTGTAAGACACCTACCTATTTTTTGAATAACGTAATTATGTACGATGGTGCAAGAACGAAGTTCATGCATCGCGATCCCTTTAAGTCACAAACCTTTTTTTATAACAATGTATTTTATAATAAGAGCACCACAACCACCACGACATGGCACGACAACGCACAATACCTTGGCAACCTGGGGGCAGTTACTTTCAGTAACAACTGCTTTTATGAGGCCAGCGGAATCCATTCTGAATACGAGCCCAATGATCCCAAAAAGGTTACCGAAAATCCAAGGATGATTGCTCCCGGACAGGAACCTCAGCGTAATGAAAAAGGAATACTTAGCGGTGCAACGATCTGGGATGGTTACAAGCTCAATTCCGATTCACCTTTGATTGATGCCGGAATTTATGTTCCGCAAATGGGCGCGACCGATTTCTTTGGTAATCAGCTCTATTATGGTGAAGCTCCCGACATTGGTGTCCATGAAGTATCTGCGGGAGAATACAACGCACCATTGGTAAACCTGGCAGCAACAGCTACGGCAACAGCCAATAATACACATACTTCATACGGTGCACAGAATGCCATTGATGGCAGTGATTCTACCCGATGGGCATCGGCTAATTCAAATCTTCCTATCTGGCTGGAGATTGATTTTGCGAAAGAAGTCAGCTTTAATCAGCTTGTCGTAAAAGAAAATATCGTTAAGGATTGGGCATCCGCCCGCATTGCCAGGTTTGAATTGCATAAGCTGAATGGCAGCGAATTTGAAAAGTTTTATGAAAGCAGCACAACCATTGGAGACAGTGCCACGTTTACCTTTCCTGAGGTAACAACTAATAAGCTGCGTTTTGTGATTACCGAATTGCGTGCTGATACGACACCGCATAGCAGTGGACAGACGGATCCCAGTATTGTGGAGTTTGAACTCTATAGAAAATAAAAAACAAAAGCTCTGCTCCGGGATAGGGCAGAGCTTTTGTTCTAGTGCAACGGTTTTAAATTAACTACACCATATCACTTGTCTATTTTCCCGATAGCACAGGACAAAAATCCTCAGCGTAGCCCGCTACGCCTACGTTCGCAGCACCTTCCAGGCGCATTACGAAATCACGGGGTGATACGCCAAAGTATTCTTTAAATCGGCGTGTAAAGTAGAAAGGTTCTCCGATACCTACTGCGGCAGCAACCTCCTGAATATACAGATTGGGATCGTTACGCAGCATTTCAGCGGCTTTTTCCATACGAATGGTATTGAGATAGTTAAATACACTTTCACCATATTCTTTCTTAAAGAGTCGGCAAAGATAACTCCTGTTCAGACCTGCAGCATCGGCAATCTGATCCAGAGTGATATGCTCCTTGTAGTGCATATTCACATAGCGCATGACAACCTGTACCTCTCTTTTATAGTTTTTAAATTCATTTCTGTTATCCTTTTGCAAAAGCAGAAGCCCTTCGCAGAGTGTAGCTTCCAATTCGTTAAGATTGCTGGCATGAAGCAGTCTCTGTTGGTAATCCTGGACCTGAGAGTGTAAATTTCTGACATCTGTGGAAAGGGCAACACCCTCAAAAAGGTGAGCACAATTCATACAAAGCAGCAGAGGATCGAGAGGCAGAGCAGCCCAATCGGTCAATGCCTTGTGTACCCACCTGGAAACCTCACCCTGTCTGCCGGAACCCATAGAATACAGAATTGAATCTATGATAGAGGGGATTTCATCACTGGAAATCCGATCGATAAAATGAATATCTCTGGTAAACAGAATAGAACAGTCCGCATCATAAAAAGTCATTCTGCGAGCATGGATACACTTATGATATGCCCTACGACATTCGGTAAGCCCAACAATGGGGTCGGAGCAGCACAGAATGGGATAAACACCAAAATAGGTTGCAATCTGTCGGATGAAAGTCTTTGCCTTTTTGGGCGCATCACACTCCGATATCTCACTATTTGTCACACAATAAAGAATTTCATTATGATGGGTCATTAGGCTGACGGGTGCCGTGGTCAGAGAAAAGGTTTCCATCAGCAGTGTTTGGAGGTTGGGGGCAACTCTTTTCAGCTTTTCTCGCTTGATATCCTCATGAAAAAACAGAGTGAGTATTATGCCTGGCCGGGAAAAGAGCAGACTACTATTGGTTTCTTCCGAAAGCTCCTCCTGCGTAATCGTTTCATCCAGAAAGAAATCACGAAGCTCATTCAGCAAAATTTTTCTGTTTTGTAATTCCAGCTGCTGCTTTTGCTGTAAGGCCTCTTCCCGATCTCTCTGACGATCCTGGATATTTATTGCGATTTTATCCAGATGCTCCAGTAATAAATCGGCAGAAATATTTGCCTTCAGCATATAGTCTACAGCTCCTGCAGTCAGTGCTTCACGAACTAATTCAAAATCAGAATAGTTGCTGAGAACCATTGTGGGGATATCCCAATGCTCCCGTTTAAGTGCCCGAATCAGGTCGATACCGTTCATAACAGACATTTTTAAGTCCGTTATAATAATATCTACGGGATGAGTCCTGATGTAGGCCAGAGCCTCCTCACCGTTGCTGGCTGTCTGACAAAGAGCATAAGGGGTTTTTGCCCAGTCCGTCAGCTGGCGAAAACTGATTTTAATTGCAGGTTCATCATCTACAAGCAGAATCCGTAAACTCATGTTGAGATATCCTCCTTATATAGCTTGCGTGGAATCATCACGTGACAAATCGTACCTTTACCCGGCTGACTTTCTACTCTCACTCCATAGGGTGAACCGTAATGCAGCTTTATGCGTTGATCCACATTCTTAACGCCTATACCTCCCAAACGGTTTTTGTTTTTATGCGTTATGGTATTTGGATCAAAGCCGCAGCCATTATCCCGCAGAACAATCTCAATGGTATTGTTATCGGTAAAGCGGCTTTCTACGACAATAGTAATAGGATCATCTTCCTCTGAAGTACCATGGATAATGGCATTTTCAGCCAAGGGCTGCAAGGCAAAGCGTGGAATTTCGTAGGCCAGTGTTTCATCGTTCAACTGGTAATCAACATTGAATATACCTGCATAACGAATATTTTGTATAAAAAAATAATGATTCAGATTTTCTATTTCCAGCGAAAGGGGTATCAGCTCCTGCTTCTTGACCAGCGTATGCTGCAATAAAACGGTAAGTGAGGATATTCCCTGTTCCAGCACAGGAACATCATTCATCTGGGCAACGACACGCAGTGAATTCAGCGTGTTAAAAAGAAAGTGAGAGTTAATCTGATACTGTAAAACCTCCAACTCCAAATGACGTTTTTTCTCCTGATCCCGAATCCAATGGATACTGAATATTCGAATTTCATGAATCATACGGTCGATCGTACGGCTAAGAAAGCCCAACTCATCCGGGTGTGTATCGCCAATGGTAATGTTCAGCCCTTCATCAGAGGTAACGCTGCAGGCAGTAATAATATGATTAATGGGCTGCATAATACTGGTGTATACAAGAAATGTAATGTACAGGCAAAGCAGAATCAGCAATATGGTAATGATGACCAGTATCTGATTAATTCGGCTTGTTTCTTTTGAAAGGTAACGGTATGGAAATGTAGCTACCATATAGTTGTCAAAGTCAGCATTATAGTTGGAAATAACAACCTGCTTTTCTCCGTTTTTTGATGAGTAAAAGGTTTGTGAGAGGGTAGTTTGATTTTTTTGTATCTCCGTCAGCAGTTCACTTTCCAGCAAGGAGCCAAGGAGAGAGCGTTCCTGTGAGGAAATAATATACCCATCGCCCCGTATAAGCATAATGTTGGAAGCATCTCCAAAGGATACATTGGTAAACAGAATATTACTGAAAAAATTCTCATCCAGATAAACCAGAACATAGCCGATGTGTTCGCTGTGATTATGTATACTGTAAATTTTACGGCCAACTACGATCTTATCCTTGCTGCGATAGGTACGGATATATTGCAGGGAGTCATAGGGGGAGACTCTGTCGATATCCTCTACAAGTGAGGCGAAGCGCTCTGAATTTATATCATCATAGCCCAAGTCGTATACGATGTTTTGATTACGATCCAGGATTCTCAGATTTTTCAAGTAAATTGATGGGAAGGGAACCCTGATCCGCAATTCGTTGAGAGTTTGTACATCCTGTTCATTCAATATGTAGCTATCATCCCCTGATCTGGAAAGAATCTGCTGACAATCCTCATCAACCGAGATAGTATCAATATACTTGCGAAAGACGTTCAGCTCTGTGATGAAGCTCTGGTTTAAGAGATACATAGCCTGCTCATTTGAACGCCCCAGCTTATCATTGATTGACTGTGTATACACGTTGTAGGCATAAATTCCGATACAGGTTACCGGAACAAGGGAAACAAACAGAAAAATGAACAAAAGTCGGTTACGAATTTTAACTTTTCTAAAAAGCTCGATCAGTTTTGCATTTGGTGTAATTTCTGACGGTTTCAAGCAATCCTCTTTTCCCGAATCAGATGATGAGTGTTACCTGTTTCTGCTTCTATACTAACCACAACCTTAGAAAAAGTCAATATCGTATAGCTTTGTGCAAATTATGTACATTCAATTTACAGTGAGTAATAAGTATAATAGAGAAACCAAAAGGAAAGAGATTTCGAAACAAAACAAAAAAAGGAGGAAACGATATGAAAAAAGCAATCAGTACCTTGCTTGCAGCCGGTATGTGTCTTGCGGTGCTGGCCGGATGTGGTGAACCCACAAGCTCAGATTCAGCCTTAGGCACCGGCATGGCAACCGAAAACACTGATACTGCAGAAGGCTCTGCTGCACCGGAGGATGCGGCTGCTGCAGACCAATTTGAAAACAAGAAACTGAATATTGCAGTATTTGAGGGTGGCTATGGCCCCGATTATTGGAACGAGATCGTTGACAGGTTTGAAGCCGCCTATCCCGGTGTCCAGGTGGAGATGCAAATCAGCCCGTCAATTGGTGATGTGATACGGCCGCAGATTGTTGCCGGTAATGTTCCTGACTTCATCGTCATGAACGATAATGACTCTACCGGACTGATCGCTTCTATGATTAAGGAAAAGGGACTGATGGATTTGACCGATGTTTTTGAGGGTCCGGGGCTTGATGATGACACTCTGCTGAAGGATCAGGTCAATGAGGGTATTCTGGAAACTGCAAAGTGCCAGCCCTACGGGGATGGGAAGATTTACCTTGCTCCATTTAACAGCAGTCCTATGGGGCTGGTTTATAACAAGACACTGTTCAAGGAGATGGGCTATGAAATGCCTACTACATGGGATGAGTTCTTTGCTCTGGGTGATCAGGCGAAAAAGGATGGTTATGCATTGATGACTTATGCCGGTATTTATCCAGGATATATGGAGTCGCTGCTGTGGCCGGCGCTGGCTTCTGCCACCGGTATCGACAATACAAACGATATTTCCAGCTACGTTGAAGGCACTTATTCTACGCCGGAGGCAATGAAAGTCCTTGAGAACATAGCCAGGATCGGCACCGATGGTTACCTGTTGGAAGGGACCGCTGCACTGAACCATACTCAGTCCCAGACCGAGATGATGCTGAACAAATGTCTGTTCATTCCTAACGGTAACTGGATGGAAAATGAGATGGCTGAGGCTCCTCGTGCCGATGGCTTTGAATTTGGATTGTGGACTGCCCCTGTTTTACAGGAAGGTGATCAGGCTTACATAATGACCAGCGTTGAGCAGTTCTCTATTCCTGCCAATGCTAAAAATCCTGAGTTGGCTAAAGAATTTCTGCGTTTCCTGTACACAGAGGATTCTGTCAGGCTGTTTGCCGAAAAGGCTAATGGTATTTATGCCCTGAAGGATGCAACCGAGTTGTCTAAAGGCCTCGTTTCTGATGGTATCTACAGCATGAATGCAATCTATGAGCATGGAACCTCTATGGTTTTCGGTTTTGCTGCTTTGCCGGAGGGCTGCAAGGTCGTTCCTCGTGACAAGGTATTCAAGGTTCTGTCTGATGTAATGACTGGTAAGATGAGTGCAGAGGAATGGGCTCAGGGTGTTGAGGATTCCTTTAAGGAAGTCAATTCCATGACCACCCAGTAAACCCGCAATTAAAACTGGCTTTTCAGGCACCATGCTGCATCGTGTAACATCGTAGCATGGTGCCGTTTCTTTTGAAAGGAGCAACCGAATGAAACCTCAAGCTGCAGAACGGACAAAACGCAAGGGAAGGAAGAGGCCGGCAGGCTTTATCTGTGTATGCGTTTTGCCTGCCGTTTTACTTACCCTGACCTTTACGATCATCCCTACCATACGAGCATTGTGGCTGTCTGTAACGAATGCCACAGCCTTGAGTCTGAACAGCAGGTTTATCGGACTGGAAAATTATCGGTATATGTTTGGCGATGAGTATTTCCTTCTTGCATTAAAGAATACACTAAAGCTGATGGCTTGTGTTCCCGCTGTTACGATTGCTTTTGCTTTGGTTCTGGCTTTTATTATTTCCCAGTCTGATTTGAAAGAGCGTGGCTTATACCGTACAGCATTTTATTTTCCCAACATTATCTCCTTGACGGTTGTCAGTATCATCTGGTCCTTTGTCTTCCATCCTACTATGGGCATTCTGAACAGCCTTCTGAATGGTGTCGGCCTGCAGGCCTGGGCCAAATCATGGCTGGGTGATACCGACACTGCACTCTGGTGTATTGCCGTTACATTGATCTGGCAGGCCACCGGCTACTACATGGTCATGCATATTGCAGCAATGGACAGTATTTCTAATGAAATCTATGAGGCTGCTACCATTGACGGAGCCGGACCGGTCCACAAGCTGTTTTCCATCACGCTGCCTTTGATGAAAGATATTGTCGGCATAACCTTTGTGCTTGCCCTTTCCGGTACCATAAACTTAAGCTTCACACTGTCTAAAGTCATGACCGGAGGTGGCCCTAATGGTGCTTCTTCGGTTCTGCTCCAGTATATGTACGAACAGGGCTTCATCAATGGCAATTTTGGCTATGCAATGGCAATTACTGTATTTACACTTACGATTTCCATTGCCTTGTCTGCGTTTTCCCGAAAACTTACCAATAACGAATCGTAAGGCTGGTGAAAAGGGGCTGTCGGGAAATAGATAGCCCCCGGGATATATGCTGATGCACAAAGTCCCTGTGATTAAAATGCTGCTAAAGCAGCAGAATGAGAGGAAATATGAAAAACAATGAATTAAGTCGCCGTCAGACCGCATTAATGCGCTGGCTGGTTCGTATTTTTATGATAATTGTTACCGTTATTATGCTATATCCCTTGCTTTGGAATGTTTACTCATCCTTTAAAACCAATAACGAATTTTTGACCAATGCCTTCTCGCTGCCTCAGGGGCTGGCATGGGATAACTACATTCGCGCAATAGAAAAATCCAATCTCCTGTCCAATGTCTGGAACTCAGCATTGATTGTTGGCATTACACTATGTGTCATCCTCGTCTGTGCTGTGCCCTGTGCCTACTGTTTGGTTCGCTACAGGTTTTTCGGCTCCAGGATGATTTTGAACATCTACATGGCAGCTATTTTCATCCAGGCCACCTTTATTATGATTCCTTTGTTTATGCAAATGAACTCCTTCCATTTGCTCAACAACCGCCCGGCATTGGCAGTCCTGTATGCTACCATGCAGTTCCCCTTTGCCATTTTTCTTCTTTCGGGTTTCCTGCGTTCGATTCCCCATGATTACGAAGAAGCTGCGATGATTGACGGCTGTGGACCGTTCCGTATCCTGCTGCAGATTATTGTCCCTATGTCCAAGCCGGGTATCGTCACTGTCTGCATGATTTCCTCTATGTCTGCCTGGAATGAATTTCCGGTAGCATTGGTTATGCTGACCGATCCAACTAAGCAGACCCTTCCCATTGGACTTGCAAATCTGTACGAGGTACAGCGTTACGCTACAGATTGGGGAGCATTGTTCGCTGCGCTCGTTCTGGCACTGATCCCTACAGTGATTATTTTCCTTATCGGCCAAAAACAGCTTATCCAGGGAATGAATGCGGGCGGTCTTAAAGGTTAGTGCAGTGGAAAAATCCTTCATTTTTTAATCTGCCTTCTCATATAAATAGGAATAAAAAAGAGTGGCAGCTAAGATGGATAAAAAAATAAAATTCATTGTTCTTGGTTGTGTTTGTCTTCTTACTTTGGCCGGGGTAGGCATAGGGTATCAGGGAAGCAGCGGCAAGGTGGTGGAAACCATGGCCTCAGGAAGCTGGGGACTGAGTTTTCAGGAGGAAGGGAAGGCTCCCGTAATTGATGTGGATGCCAATGAACTGAAGGAGCTGGAAGGCTATTATCTGGGGGATGAAGCAAAAAAGAAGATTTACATTACCTTTGATGCCGGATTTGAAAACGGAAATACGCCTAAAATTTTGGATGCCTTAAAAAAGCATCATGTTAAAGCAACCTTTTTTCTTGTGGGCAATTATCTGGAAACCTGCCCGGATTTAGTCAAAAGAATGGAAGAGGAAGGGCATACAGTGGGAAATCATACCTATCACCATAAGGATATGGATACCATTACCACAGAGGAGGCATTTCTGAAGGAGCTCCAGGATCTGGAAAAGAAATATCAGGAGATCACCGGGAAAGAGATGGATAAGTTTTATCGGCCGCCTCAGGGAAAATACTGTGAAAATCAGCTCAACTGGGCTAAGGATCAGGGCTATAAAACAATTTTCTGGAGTCTGGCCTATGTGGACTGGAATGAAAACAGCCAGCCGTCTAAAGAGGAGGCGATGGAAAAGCTGACCGGAAGGATTCACCCGGGAGCCATTGTGCTTCTTCACAGTACCTCTGATACCAATGGCAATATTATGGATGACATTTTGACAAAATGGGAAGAAATGGGCTACACCTTCGGAACCCTGGATGAATTGTAGAAAGCAATCCAGATAAGTGCATATGGAAAAATTTTTGTAAAAAACAGGGAAGACTGAGCAAATCAGTACTTCCCTGAAAGCGGTCAATTCTGTTCTCGTACACAGTGAGGTGCTGTCTGAACAAGAATCCTACCTCCTATGATATTTTCGTTCATTAAACTCATATTTGGGCTCGCAGGTCAGATGCACGCCCAGACGTCTAAACACTTTTTCATCTACAGAAGAAAGGAGAACAGAGGAGTGTACCTCACAATTTTTCAGCTTGGGAATCTGCGACAGTGCCAGGTGGGCATCCTCATTGGTGGCTGCACTGATGGACAATGCAATGAGAATTTCATCAGTATGCAGCCTGGGATTTTTACTGCCCAGATAATCCGTTTTTAATGCCTGAATAGGCTCTATGGCACTGGGAGAGACAAGATGCAGATCGTGGTCAATGCCCCCCAGTTCTTTAAGAGCATTCAGCAGAGAGGCAGCAGAGGCGCCCAACAGGTCGGTAGTTTTTCCGGTTACAATCCTTCCGTCTGCTAATTCAATGGCAACAGCAGGATGGGAGGTAAGAGCTTCTCTTTCCAATGCCGCATTCACTACCGCACGATCATTTACGGTGATGTCTGCCTGCTGTAAAAGCAGCTCCAGTTTATACAGAGCATTTTTACACCCTATCCCACGTTTTAGATTGCACATTTCCTGATAGTATCGGCGGATAATTTCCTGTTTGCTGGCCTGTCTGCAGATCTCGTCATCAATGATACAGTTGCCTGCCATATTTACGCCCATATCGGTGGGGGACTTATAAGGACTTTCTCCCAATATTTTTTCAAACATGGCATTCAGTACAGGGAAAATTTCCACATCCCGGTTATAGTTGACAGTGGTTTCCCCATAAGCCTCAAGATGAAAGGGATCGATCATATTGATATCATTCAGATCGGCAGTAGCAGCCTCATAGGCAATGTTTACCGGATGCTTTAACGGAAGGTTCCAGATCGGGAAGGTCTCGAACTTGGCATAGCCCGCCTGTACCCCCCTTTTGTGTTCATGGTAGAGCTGTGAAAGGCAGGTGGCCATTTTTCCGCTGCCCGGCCCGGGAGCAGTAATAATGACAAGAGGGCGCTTCGTTTCAATATATTCATTCTTGCCATAGCCTTCATCACTGACAATGGTGGCAATATCACTGGGGTAGCCGGGAATCTTATAATGAAGATAGGAGCGAATACCCAGGTTGTCCAATCTCTGTCTGAATTGAATGGCAGCATTCTGTCCGGTAAACTTGTTAATGACTACGCTGCCAACATAAAGACCAAGGCTTTGAAACACATCAACCAGCCTAAGAACGTCTAAATCGTAGGTGATGCCATAGTCTCCCCGAACCTTATTTCCTTCAATGTCATCGGCACTGATGACGATGACTACCTCAGCCTGGTCTTTGAGCTGCAGGAGCATTTTCAGCTTACTGTCGGGCTGAAAACCGGGAAGCACACGGGAAGCATGAAAATCATCGAATAATTTTCCGCCAAATTCGAGATAGAGCTTGTTCCCAAACAGAGCAATCCTTTCGCGGATGTGCTCCGACTGCATTTTCAAATATTTGTCATTATCAAAACCGATTTTCATAAGTCCCTCACTTTTATGCTGATTAGATTTCAAAATTTTCCTATTTATTCTAATACAAATTAGCTGTCTAGTAAAGTATTACAGGGTAAAACTTGTGATATGCATACTGCTTAGTGTAAAAATATAACAGCTCCTGAAAATTGCCCTTCTTTGGCAGTTGATTAAGAAGGGTTACCGGTTAATAAAATTTCATCTTCTATTACATATATCTTATCAAAAAATGCAGATACTATAAAAGTAACTATGGACTTTTTCATATGGAGGTAAGGATGAAAACAATAAATTATATTGTGCTGGCAATAGCCATTATCGGAGCCGTAAACTGGGGATTGGTAGGAATCTTTAATTTCAATCTGGTGAGCTTCCTTTTTGGCCAGATGAGCTGGCTTTCAAGAATTATTTATACCCTGGTAGGGTTAAGTGGTCTATACCTGATTACCTTTTACGGACAATTAGAAACTGAAGAATAAAAAAAGCTGCTGCACAACGGATTTCCTGTGCAGCAGCTTTTTTACAGCTTAATCAAGTAGTTTCCTTCTATTTTGACCCCTTCATTGACGACCATAAAGGCATGGGGATCATGCTCTCTGATAATCTGTTTTAAATGTCTTACCTCATACTTGGAAAGCAGAATGTAAAGCACCTTACTCTCCTCCTTTGTATAAGCACCGGTAGAATCCCAAATGGTAATTCCCCGACCCAATTCCCGAAAGATGGTATCGTTCAAGGCCTTGCAGTCCTTTTTGGTGATTATGGTTACTTCTACATTAATATTCTGATCATGGGCCCTGTCCATAGAGATGGAATAAACAGAGGCATAAATTAAAGAATAAATGACGGTAGGAACATCGAACAGAAGCAGGCAAATAGAGTACAAAATGATGTTGACCAATAAATTCACCTTACCTACACTGAAATTCTTTCTCAGCTTGATCAATAGCATACCGACAATATCCATACCACCACCGGAGCCGCCCATTTTCAACATGGTTCCAACGCCATAACCGGCAAGTACCCCGCCAATGGCACAGCAGCCTAAGGTGTCCCCCAAAAGAATGGGCCTGGTGGGAACGGGAATAATAGACATGGCCAGGGTGATCCAGGTGACACAGCACAGGGTTTTGAAGAAAAATCTTTTTCCGATTTTATTAAAGGAAAGGAAAAAGATCGGGATATTGAGCAGATAGTAAATAAGACCGGTGATGTCGAAGTTCTGGAGAGGCAGATGCAGATAGTCAACCAGCAAATGCTTGAAGAGCTGACAAAAGCCCATAAGGCCTCCATTATAAAGCTGGTTGGGAATAATAAACAGATTGATGCTGCCGGCATAAAGAGTTGCACCTATAAGAGCCCATAAGAGCTTATAAAGCTCATGCTTTTTTTCTTCTCGGGTTAATGCCAAAAATCCGGACATAAAATCACCTCATCTTCGTTTTTTTACAGTGTAACCAATCCGACATAATTATATTATAGGAAAAGGGCATAGTAAATAGAAAGACAAAAAATGCTGTAACTATTCAAAACCCCATTCGCAAAATCGCTGCTTGGCAGCTTGCCTTTTGCTCATGTGGCTATTTCGTCATATAAATGTTTAATAATATGTCCATTCCTGCAGGCAGGATGTTTATTTCATTAAAAATTTTCATGGCTCTGAATAGTTATAAAATGTTTATAAATCTTTAAGAAAAGACGAAAAGATTTCAGCCTGCGGATATTGATTTCTTCTTTCTCGGAATTTATAATGTACTCTGTGAGCGTATACGGCGGTAAATACAGGCGGCAGAAAGAAAGCGCTTCGGAATGAGAGACCGGATTTGTGCTGATGCACAAAGTCCTTGTGATTAAAATGCTGCTGAAGCAGCAGAATGAGAGGAAAAATGGATAATAATAGAGAACATTTTGACACAAATCAAAATGGCAATCGAACCGGAGGAAATAACAGCGGGAATGGAAACAACGGAAGAAACCCTAACAGCCAGGGTAATTCCGGCCAGGATCCCAGGAAGCAGAATTTGCTGATTTTTCTTGTGGCAACCCTGATCAGTCTGGTTCTGATGAGCTATTTTATGAAAAGCATCAATGGAGCTACCAGCAAAGAAGTCCCCTATGACGAGTTCGTAAGAATGCTGGAGGCAGGGAAGGTAGAAAGTGTTTACATTGCTTCGGACAGAATACAGATCGAGCCGACAGAGAAGCAGGAACAGAGCCTGACATCGGGAGGCGGTATGTTTATGACTCCCTCCATAACCTATTATACCGGAAAAGCAGAGGATGATACTGCACTGACGGCAAGGCTTTTGGAAGCGGGAGTGGAGATTAATCCGGAAATACCGGACAGCTCCAATATGATTCTGTCCTTCCTGTTTACTTATGTGTTTCCCATTCTGTTTTTATGGGCGATTTTAGGCTTTGTGATGAAACGGATGTCCAAGGGTGGAGGCCCTATGGGGGTCGGCAAAAGTAATGCCAAGGTATATGTGCAGAAGGAGACCGGAATAACCTTTAAGGATGTAGCCGGAGAGGATGAGGCGAAGGAGTCCCTGCAGGAGGTTGTGGACTTTTTGCACAATCCGGGAAGATATGTCAAGATTGGTGCAAAGCTGCCGAAGGGTGCTTTGCTGGTAGGCCCTCCCGGAACGGGAAAAACACTGCTTGCCAAAGCGGTGGCAGGAGAAGCTCATGTCCCCTTTTTTTCTCTGACCGGTTCCGACTTCATCGAATTATATGTGGGTGTGGGAGCCTCCCGAGTAAGAGACCTGTTCAGAGAAGCAACAAAAAATGCTCCCTGCATTATCTTTATTGATGAAATTGATGCCATAGGACGCAGCCGTGATTCCAAATACGGTGGTGGCAATGAGGAACGGGAACAGACATTAAATCAGCTTCTGTCAGAAATGGACGGTTTTGATACTTCCAAGGGAATCTTGATTTTGGGAGCAACGAATCGACCGGAAATCCTGGATAAGGCACTGCTAAGGCCGGGGCGCTTTGACCGTAGAATCATTGTAGATAAGCCGGATCTAAAGGGGAGGGTAGAGATTCTGAAGGTTCATGCCAAGGGGGTAAAGATGGATGAAACCGTGGATTTTGATGCCATTGCGCTGGCTACCAGCGGTGCAGTAGGCTCCGATTTGGCTAATATGATCAATGAGGCGGCCATCAATGCGGTAAAGGAAGGGAGAGAATACGTCTCCCAAAAGGACCTCTTTGACGCAGTGGAACAGGTATTGGTAGGAAAAGAAAAGAAAGATCGGATTATGAGCAAGGAAGAGCGCAAAATCGTTTCCTATCACGAGGTAGGTCATGCTTTGATCAGCGCACTGCAGAAGAATTCCGAGCCGGTACAAAAAATCACCATCGTTCCCAGAACCATGGGTGCTTTAGGCTATGTTATGCACGTGCCTGAGGAGGAGAAATACCTGAATACTGAGGCAGAGCTCAGGGAAAGGCTGGTAAGCATTTTTGGCGGTCGTGCTGCTGAGGAACTGGTTTTTGATACGGTAACTACAGGTGCCGCCAATGACATTGAGAAGGCAACGGATATTGCCAAGGCCATGGTCACTCAATACGGAATGAGCAAGCGGTTTGGTCTGATGGGACTGGCTACCATACAGAATCGTTATCTGGATGGAACGGCAACCTTAAACTGCAGTGATGTTACGGCAGCAGCCGTGGATGAAGAGGTAAGAAAACTCCTGGAGGAAAGCTATAATAAGGCCAAAGAGCTGCTTGCCGATAACCGGGAGGTTATGGATAAGCTGGCAGAATTTTTAATCGAAAAAGAAACCATTACAGGCAAGGAATTTATGAAAATCTTCCGTCAGATTAAAGGAATTGAGGAGCCTGAGGAAGAGTCGGAAAAGGGCTTCAGGGAAGTGCTGGCAGAGGAAAAAAAGGAACTTGAGGAAACGCCGGATAAGTCGGAAGATTGGTCCTGGCCTGAAAAGGAAGTTAAGGCGCAGTCGGATACAGAGGAGAAACGGGGAAATTACAGCGGTGCCAAAGTATCAGATATCTGGACAGAGGAATAAGGCTGAAGGAATTAGATTCTCTCAATCCGGGATCCCGGCTGATGCACAAGGCCCCTGTGATGAAAATACTGCTAAAGCAGCAGAATGAGAGGAAAAATGGGAGGGACTGCTCCGAAAAGGAGAGAGTCCCTTTCTTTAACCTGTATCAGTGGACAATTCCGGTTTCTGAGTATAGGGGAAAGGAAGAGACATGAGTACATCTGCATTTAATTTACAGGAGGAGCTGAAGAAGCTGCCGGCCAGACCCGGTGTGTATCTGATGCATGACAGCAGGGACCGGATTATTTATGTAGGAAAAGCAATCAGCTTAAAGAACCGGGTTCGTTCTTATTTCAGGGAAAATGCAAATCACAGCCCTAAGATAGCCCGAATGGTAAGCCTGATTGCCCGTTTTGAATATATTATAACCGATTCCGAGCTGGAAGCACTGGTTTTGGAAAACAATCTGATCAAGGAGCATCGACCCAAATACAATACGATGCTCAAGGATGATAAAACCTATCCCTATATCAAGGTGACGGTGGCAGAAGCCTACCCAAGGGTTCTTTTTTCCAGAGAGATGAAAAAGGACAAGTCCCGATATTTTGGACCCTTCACCAGTGCAGGAGCCGTAAAGGATACCATTGAGCTGATCAATAAGCTGTATAAGCTGAGAACCTGCAATTGTAATCTGCCAAAAGACTGTGGTGCAAAACGCCCCTGCCTGAATTACCATATTCATCAATGTGATGCTCCCTGTCAGGGCTGGATATCACAGGAAGAATATGGAAAAAAAGTAGAGGAGGCACTGGAATTTTTAAACGGAAATTACGGAAAACTATTGAAAGACCTCCAGGATAAAATGGAGGCAGCATCAGAAGCCATGGATTTCGAAACGGCCATAACCTATCGTGATTTGTATCAAAGCGTTAAGCAGGTTGCCCAGAAGCAGAAAATTACTGATTCAGAAGGAGAGGACAGGGATATTCTGGCTCTTAGCAAAGATGGAGAGGATGCTGTGGTACAGGTATTTTTTGTGCGGTCAGGTAAACTGATCGGCCGGGAGCATTTTTATATGACGAATGTGTCGGAAAATAGCGATGCTCAGATCCTTACCAGCTTCGTAAAACAATTTTATGCAGGAACTCCCTTTATTCCGCGGGAACTGCTGTTACAGGTGAAAATCGAGGATGAGGAGGTTATTGCCAAATGGCTTACGACACGGAGAGGAAGCAGGGTATATCTTCGTGTTCCTCAAAAGGGGACCAAAGAGAAGCTGGTGGAACTGGCAGCCAGGAATGCGGCCTTGGTTCTTTCCCAGGACAGGGAAAAAATGAAGCGGGAAGAGGGAAGAACCATCGGGGCAGTTAAGGAATTGGCAGAGCTGCTGGGCTTAGAACGGATTGTGCGAATGGAGGCCTTTGATATTTCCAATATCAGCGGCTTTGAAAATGTGGGCTCTATGGTGGTCTATGAAAAGGGAAAACCGAAAAAGAGTGATTATCGGAAGTTTAAAATTAAATCCGTATCCGGTCCTGATGATTATGGCTGTATGCGGGAGGTGCTGACCAGACGATTTATACACGGATTGGAAGAGAGCAGAACATTGAAGGAGCAGGGGGTTGAGGAACGCTTCGGCAGTTTTACCCGTTTTCCTGATCTGCTTTTGATGGATGGGGGCAAGGGACAGGTAAATATTGCCCTTCAGGTGCTTCAGGAATTAAAGCTGGCTATTCCGGTATGCGGGATGGTTAAGGATGACCATCACCGAACCAGAGGACTGTATTATCAGAACCGGGAAATTTTGCTGGAGAAAAACAGTGAGGGATTTAAGCTGCTTACCAGAATACAGGATGAGGCTCATCGATTTGCGATTGAGTATCACCGGTCGCTAAGGAGCAAGGAGCAGGTACATTCCCTGTTAGACGATATTCCGGGAATAGGGCCTGCCAGAAGAAAGGCACTGATGAAGGCATACAGAAATATCGGGGATTTGAGGGAAGCAAGTGTGGAAGAACTGGCAGCTATTCCCCAGATTCCGCTAAAGATTGCAGAAGAAATCTATTCTTTTTTTCATCAATCTATGGTAAGATAGAACAAAATTACACTCTGTCAGCAGGGAAGAATGGAGGGTCTATATGGCAACCGTGAGCTTGACCAGAATTATCGAGAAAATGAAACTGGAGAATCTGACGCCGGAAATATCCGTCAAGGGAATTGAAATTACGCAGCCGGATATTAACCGCCCGGCCTTGCAGTTAGCCGGATATTATGAACATTATGAGGCTACAAGACTGCAGATTATCGGTTTTGTGGAATATACCTATATGGAAGGGCTCACGGTGGAACAGAAGGAAGAAAGGTACGAGAAGCTGCTGTCCTATCCTATTCCCTGTATCGTTTTCTGCAGAGAATTACATCCTGATGGACTGTTCCTAAAAAAAGCAGTGGAAAAGGGAATTCCTTTACTAATGACGAAAAAGGCTACCTCTGCCTTTACTGCGGAAATCATTCGGTGGCTTAACGTCAAGCTGGCACCCTGTATTTCTGTCCATGGAGTTCTGGTAGACGTATACGGAGAGGGCGTGCTGATTACCGGTGAAAGCGGAATAGGCAAGTCGGAGGCTGCATTGGAGCTGATTAAAAGAGGTCATCGTCTGGTTACTGACGATGTGGTAGAGATTCGCAAGGTGAGTGATGATACGTTAATTGGAACTGCTCCGGATATTACCAAGCATTTTATTGAGCTGAGAGGAATCGGAATTGTGGATGTGAAAACTCTTTTTGGGGTTTCCTGTGTAAAGGATACGCAAAATATCGATTTGGTTATCCGGCTGGAGGATTGGGACAAGGATAAGGAGTATGATCGCCTGGGCCTGGAAGAAAACTACACAGAATACCTGGGCAATAAGATTGTATGTCATAATATCCCTATTCGGCCAGGACGCAACCTGGCGGTAATCTGTGAAACGGCAGCAGTAAATCATCGCCAGAAAAAGATGGGCTATAATGCAGCGCAGGAGCTGTACACCCGTGTCCAGAGATCCTTATCAAAAGGACGGGACAGCAATGAACAGGTGGAATAATTTTCAGGCAATTATCGTAAGCTGTAATCACAGATAAATTGGCGTGCTCATAGAAACTCTATGAGCACCATTTCCGTAAATTAGGTAGGAGTAGTTGATGGATAGTGCAGGGCTGTTAGCGTATTTGGAAACTTTTATGGCAAAAGAGGATATCAGAACAAAAGAGCCCATGAGCAGGCACACATCTTTTCGTGTGGGAGGGCCGGCCGGAGTATTTATATGTGTACCCGGTGAGGAAGAGCTGAGAAGGATCGTTCCCTATCTGTATTCCCACAAGATACCTTATTTTATTTTGGGAAATGGAACGAACCTTCTGGTCTCCGATGAAGGCTATGAAGGGGTCATTCTTTCTCTGGGAGAGGCCTTTGCCGGATTGGAGATTTTTGATACGCAGATGAAGATCGGAGCTGCCTGTCTTTTGGGCAGGATGGCGAAAGAAGCCATGGAAGCTTCCCTGAGCGGACTGGAGTTTGCCGCCGGGATTCCCGGGAGCGTAGGCGGCGGTGTGGTGATGAATGCCGGAGCCTATGGAGGAGAAATGAGCCAGGTAGTTACTGGGGTCAGAGCGATGAATGAACAGGGAGAAATAATGGTTCTTAAGAAAGAGGAGCTGCAGATGGGCTACCGGAACAGCATCTTCAAAAAGAAGCCTTACATTGTTCTGGAGGTGAATGCCAGGCTGCAGTCGGGAGAGAGAGGCGAAATCCTTGCCAGAATGCAGGAATATAATCGGCTGAGACAGGAAAAGCAGCCTCTGGAGTACCCAAGTGCGGGAAGCAGCTTTAAACGGCCGGAGGGATATTATGCCGGAAAACTGATTATGGATGCCGGCTTGAGAGGATTTTCCGTGGGAGGTGCTCAGGTATCCGAAAAGCATTGCGGCTTTGTGATCAACAAGAATAAAGCAACGGCTGCAGATATAAAGCTATTGATGGAAGAAGTCCAAAGGCAGGTGAAGCAGCAATTTGATGTGGAGCTGGAGCCGGAGGTTATTTTTTTAGGATACTGACAGTAAAGACCGCTGAGGCGGCAGAATTAGAGGAAACATGAGATTTGTCGTAGTTACAGGGATGAGTGGCGGCGGGAAGAGTACCGCCCTGAAAATGCTGGAGGATATGGGGTATTACTGTGTAGATAATCTCCCAGTCCCTCTGATTGAAAAATTTGCAGAGCTGATCGAAACTCCCAATACGGAGCTGGAAAAGGTGGCCTTGGGACTTGACGTCAGGGGAGGGATGGATTTTGCTCATTCGGAGCAGGTATTGGATCGTTTGCGGCAGGAAGGGTATACCTTTGAGATTCTCTTTATGGATGCTAATGATGCTACTCTGTTAAAGCGGTATAAGGAAACCAGAAGGGTTCATCCGCTGGCAACGGAAGAGGATTTCCGGATAGAGTCAGGAGTAAGAAAGGAAAGGGAGATTCTCTCCAGTATAAAAAAGAAAGCAGACTATGTTATTGATACCTCCAAGCTTCTGACTCGGGAATTAAAGGAAGAGCTGGACAGGATTTTTATTCGTAACGAAGAATTTAACAGCTTAATGGTGAATATCGTATCCTTTGGATTTAAGAATGGGATACCGGCAGATGCAGACCTGGTATTTGATGTACGGTTTCTGCCGAATCCCTTCTATATTGATGAACTGAAACATATTACCGGAAATGACCGGGCAGTGCAAAACTATGTGATGAGCTTTGCGGAGGCTGGAATTTTTTTGGATAAACTGGTGGATATGCTGAAATTTCTTCTGCCCGGATATATTAAAGAAGGGAAATATCAGTTGGTAGTTGCAATTGGATGTACCGGAGGACAGCACCGCAGCGTTACATTAGCCAATGCACTTTACCAGGCTATGAAGGATAAAGGAAACTATGGCTTAAGTCTGAGTCATAGGGATATTAAGGAATAGAAAGGAAAGGCCATATGTCCTTTTCATCCCAGGTGAAAGAAGAGTTGGAGAAGCATTTAAGTCCCAGCCGACATTGCCAGATTGCTGAAATGGCTGCCTTACTGCATTTTTCAGGACGTCTGGTGAGAGGAGACAGAGGGCAGTTGCAGTTACAAATTTTGACAGAAAATGCCTCTGTAGCCAGAAAATGCTTTACAATACTAAATAAAACATTTAAGATAGAAACGTCAAGTCAGGAAAAAGAGTGCTTTGAAAAGCGGAAAAATGCGGTTTATTCCATTATCCTGGAAAGGGAGGAGGAAATTCTCTCCCTGTTTCAGGGGATAAAGCTGATTGACAGCAAGGGAGTGCTCCATGAGCTGAAGGACAAGACTAACCCCTTGATTCTCAAGCAAAGCTGTTGCCAAAGAGCTTTTTTAAGAGGTGCATTTCTGACCATTGGATCCATGAGCGATCCTGGGAAAAGCTACCATCTGGAACTGGTTTGTGGGAATGCACCCCAGGCCATACAATTACAGGAGCTGCTCAGGAATTTTGAACTTGACGCTAAAATTGTTTCCCGAAAAAAATATTTCGTGGTGTATCTCAAAGAAGGCGCTAATATTGTCGATTTTTTGAACATATGCGAGGCTCATGTGGCATTAATGAGCCTGGAAAATTTACGGATATTAAAGGAGATGCGCAATTCCATTAATCGGAAGGTGAATTGTGAAACAGCCAATATTGCAAAAACCGTAAATGCGGCAACGAAGCAACTGGAGGATATTAATCTGATTAAAGAGATCGTGGGGCTTTCAAAGCTCCCTCCTGCACTGAGGCAGATGGCGGAGGTGAGACTGGAATATCCCGAAGCAACGCTGAAGGAGCTTGGACAGTATCTGGAACCTCCGGTGGGAAAGTCCGGTGTCAATCATAGATTAAGAAAATTAAGTGAGATTGCAGACATCTATAGAGGATAAGTTATGAAAAAATAAGGAGGAGAAAAAATGAGTCGGAAAGAAGTTGTGGTTCAGATTGCAGGAGGCTTGGAGGCTAGACCTATTGCAGTGTTGGTGCAGGTTGCCAGTCAGTATGAGAGCAGCATTTATCTGGAAGCAGGGGACAAACGGGTGAATGCGAAAAGCATTATGGGAATGATGACCCTGGGGCTGAATGAGGGGGAAAAGATTGTGATTGAGGCAGATGGCAAGGATGAAGCCGCAGCCGTAGAAGGAGTAGAAAAGTATATTACCGGGCAGGAAGCATAGTCTTAGATGTATGGAACAGAAAAAAATGACAATTTCTGTTCCATTTTTTTGTAGAATGGGTTATACTATGCCTGTATGTAAATTTATTTTTATTTTAAATGGAGGGATTTAATATGTTAGTATCGGCTAAAGAAATGCTGGACAAAGCGAAGGCTGGCCACTATGCAGTTGGACAGTTTAACATTAATAACCTGGAATGGACCAAAGCGATTCTGCAGACCGCCCAGGAATGTAATTCTCCTGTTATTTTAGGTGTATCTGAGGGTGCAGGTAAGTACATGACTGGTTACAAAACGATAGTTGGTATGGTGAATGGTATGCTTGAGGAGTTGGGAATCACCGTTCCTGTAGCCCTTCATTTAGACCATGGGTCATATGAACACTGCATTAAGTGTGTAGAGGCTGGTTTTTCTTCTGTAATGTTTGACGGTTCCCACTACCCGATCGAAGAAAATGTGGCAAAGACCAAGGAAATCGTAGCTCTGGCTCATGCAAAGGGAGTTTCTGTTGAGGCAGAGGTTGGTTCCATCGGAGGAGAAGAGGATGGAGTTATCGGTGCCGGAGAATGTGCAGATCCTAAGGAATGTAAGGCAATTGCAGATCTGGGGATTGATTTCCTGGCAGCAGGAATCGGCAATATTCACGGCAAATACCCTGAAAACTGGGCAGGTTTATCTTTTGAGACACTGGATGCTATTCAGCAGCTCACCGGGGATATGCCTTTAGTGCTTCATGGTGGTACGGGTATCCCCGTGGATATGATTAAGAAAGCCATTTCTTTAGGTGTTGCAAAGATTAACGTGAATACGGAATGTCAGTTATCCTTTGCGGCTGCTACTCGTGAGTATATTGAAGCAGGCAAGGATCAGCAGGGCAAAGGATTTGACCCTCGTAAATTATTGGCACCCGGTACCGAGGCAATCAAAGCTACAGTGAAAGAAAAAATGGAAATTTTTGGTTCCATCGGCAAGGCATAAACAGGATAAAATCAGGAGCCATCCATCAGGATGGCTCTTTTTGTACAGAAAATGTAACTATTCAGAGCCATGCAAATTTACATTCTGTGAATGCTTGCATTCAAACAGAATTGTAAATTTATATGGCGAAGTAACCACATGAGCAAAACATAGCTGCGATTTTGCGAATGGGGTTCTGAATAGTCACCAGGAAATTAAAAATGATTCAGTTGTCACAAATTAAAAAGCAGTATGGAAAAAGGAAAATATTGCAGGATATCAGCTTTCAGGCCGGACCAGGTGAAGCAATAGCAATTGTAGGAAGAAACGGCTGCGGAAAATCAACCCTTTTACAGATCATGGCAGGAGTTTTAAAGGCGGATTCAGGAATCATCTGCTATTTTGAGCAGCCTGCCCATCAGGATCGAAGGATATTTCAGAGGTTTTGCGGTTATGTTCCCCAGGAAAATCCTTTGATGGAGGAGCTGTCGGTGAACGATAATCTTAAGCTGTGGGGTGGAGGAAAAGGCAGTCATACTCAGGAAGTGATTGCACGGTTTGAACTGCAGCAAATGCTGAAAACCCCGGTAAAAAAGCTGTCCGGCGGGATGAAAAGAAGATTGAGTATTGCCTGTGCCCTTCTGCAGTCTCCCCCTGTTCTTTTATTAGATGAACCTACTGCTGCATTGGATATCTACTATCAGGACAGGATCAGACAATGGATGGAAGAATTTAGAAATGAGGGAGGGATCATTGTCATGAGCACCCACGATGAACAGGAAATTCGGTGGGCAGACAGATGCCTGTTCATGCAGGAGGGAAAACTGGAAGAGCTTTCCGGTGAAGGAAAGAGAATGGAAAAGATTAAAGCCAGTATCTGGATGAAGGAAGGGTAGCCGGTCTGGCCAAAAGATAAGGAGGACAAAAGATGAGTGAAATCAACAATCCAACCAATGAAGAAGCAGTAGCAGATCAGGCAGCAGAAATGGCAGCCGATACTGCAGGGCAGTCCGCAAACGTTTTGGATTTACCGCCCCAAAAGAATAAGAGCTGGCTGATTGCATTGATAGCTGCAGTCGTTATTATTCTTGTTGCAGCCATTGTTATGGTATTTGGCAGATCTACACCCAAGGAGAAGGTGGAAAAGGCAATGAAAAATACCTTTTCCCATAAATCGCTGCTATGGGAGAATATGAGCCGGTTTAAGGGGGCTAACCAGAAGAGCAATACGATGGGAGTGAACGTAAAGGTAGATAGCGAGCAGATGGCCTTTGAGCTTAGGATGAATGAAGAACTTCTCCAGTTGTGGGGAAAGGTAAACATGGAGGAAATTCCTGAAATGGAGCTGTGGGCTAATCTCACAGACACACAGGTGGAAGCAAGGGTATCCGAATTGGAAGATACTCTGATTGTTTACAAGTTCAGAGAACCTAAAACCGGAGTACTGTTGGACTATACCTCCCGGGAAACGCTGGATATGATAGATGAGGCTTTGATCATGATTACCGATCTGTTAAAAGCTGAAGAAAGAGAGGAAGCGCTGAAAAAGCAGAAGGAGGCAGGTAAGGAGCTGATTCAGATTTTCATGGAGGAGTATGAGAAGCTGGAAATTACTGAAGCAGATAAGGCCTCCTATGAGGTAGATGGTCAGACGGTGGAATGCCAGGGCTATAAAATGCTGGTGCCTGGAGAAAGCGCAAAGACTATTTTGCAAAAAACCGAAGCAGTGTATGAAAAATACGGCTTTGATTACTGGACAGTGTATGAAGAATTCTATGAAAATCCTTTTGAGCTGCTTTACGATGCGGATTTTTCGGAAGACTTGGAAATCTCCTTCTATCTGGCACAAAAAAAGGTGGTGGCTATTGTACTGAACAACCAGGTGGAACTGCTGTTTGATGGGGACAAAGATCAGGGAACCTGGAGCATGGAAATGGTTGTTGAGGAACAAAGTATCTGGAAACTGGAAAGCACCGTGGAGGGTAACAATGAGGAGATCGTCTTAGCCATAGGTGAAGTACCTATGATCGATCTGTCCTATAACGGTGAAAGCAGTCAGTTTGAATTGAACATAGGGTACTATATTCCTTATGCGAAGGTAAGCGGAGTCATGGAATTTTCTGAAAATGAGCTGCGAATTGCCATGGATAAGCTGGAAAGTGCCTATTTTCCCTTTGAAATGACCATTGACTATTATATTAAGAATGAAACGGTAATGGACAGCCTGGAAGGAGAAGCACTTAATTTGAACGAGCTTACGGAATCGGATATGATGCTTTTGTATATGAAGCTGGAGCAGAGTTCAATATTTTAGAGGACTATGAGGATATTTTGGACTTACTTTTTTCTGGAGTGGAAAAAAAGCATAAAAATTCTGGCAAAATCTATCCTGGGACTGATCCTGCTAATTATTTTACTGATTCTGGGAGTAGCTGCAGTGAGCTATGGCTTACTGCAGTCGCAGACCTTTAACAGGGTACAGGTGGCAGTAATCATACCCGAGGAGGAAGAGCTGGTAAAGCAGGCAGCCGGTTTTGCTGCCGCTATGGAAAGTGTAGAAAGCGTCTGCCAGCTTCACTATTTATCAGAGGAACAGGCCTGGCAGAAGCTGAGGGAAGGAAGTATAGATGCAATTATTCAGATCCCGGAGCATTTTTACGAGGATGTTTATACCGGTGTAAATACACCTGCAGCTCTTTATTTGCCGCTGGCTTCTTCTTTGAATACGAAAGTGTTCAGCGAACTCTTAGGGCAGGCCGTATCCCTTTTGCAAAACGCAGAGGCAGGAGTATATGCAGTTCTGGAAGTGGCCCGGCAGCAGGAGGCGAAGCTGAATAAGGGAGAATTAGGGGATTATATGGCCAGAAAGTATGCTCTGGAGCTGCTGAAGAGGGATCGTGCCTTTGAAAAAGAGATTCTGTCTGCTACCGGACAACTGCCGGCTGAAGAGTATTATTTTGTAACAGCCTTACTGGTTACTTTGCTTACCGGAGGCCTTCTCTTCGGCTTTCTTTACCAACCCCAGAATCGGGCAGTAGAACAGAAACTGTCTATGTATGGTCTGAATAAAAGAAAGCTGGCTATAGTCAAAATATTGACTATGACGATGGTTATATGGATGCTTTCTCTGACCATATACCTCTCCTCCTGTCTGATTCTCAGCTTGGTAAACCAGCACTGGCTGACCCTAAGACCAGGGGCTTTGATTGGCCTGGGGCTGGTCAGTTTTGCAATAAGTGCCTATTTCCATCTGCTGTTTTCCCTGGGAGGAAGAACCATACAGTCAGTGGTAATGATTCTGGGAGCAAATCTTCTTATGATTCTTTGCTGCGGGCTTTTGCTGCCTACCGCCTATTTTCCCGAATGGCTGGAGCAGGCAGGAAGGATATTGCCTTTAACTTACTGGAACGACTATGTGCAGAGTATGATATTTAGGGGAAGTGCAGCAAAGCAGGGAATGATTGTACTGGCAGAAGCATTGCTGACTGCCGGATTGGGGGCATTTACCTATGAAAAGATACATTAACTGGTACATTCTGTGGCTCAAGGAATATTGGAAGAGGCCTTCCACGTGGGTACAGGTATTAGGAATGGTATTCCTTCTTCTTATTCTTTCTTCTCTGCAGCTTCCCGATGGCGGAAATCTGCAGGTGGGAATTTTAGGAGCTGAAGGAAAATATGGAAAAAGAATTCTGGAGCAGCTTTTAGCCACAGAAAGTATATTCGATTTTCGCCAATATGAAGAGGAAGAGGTTCTGAAAAGGGATATTCTCAGTGGAAAACTGGAATGTGGTTTTCTTTTTCATCAGGATTTTGATGAGGGAGTGGAAAAAGGTGACCCTAAGCGCAGGATTACCTTTATCAGCACACCTCTGTCGGTAAAGGGCAGGGTGGCCAAAGAAACGGTGTATGCCCGTTTTTTTGAGGTATACAGTGAGAGAATGCTGAAACAGGAGGAAGACAATATTTTTATAGGAGAGGATGCGCTGAGAACCGGGGAATTGATCCGCTTAAAGGAATATTATGCGGACAGTGATGCGGTTTTTCAATTGGAAACTCTTTGGGTGGAGACACCGGATGAAATGGAGCAGGAGGCTTTGCCGTTAAAGAACCATCCTATACAGGGAATGGCAGGATTGCTGATTTTTTTACTGATGCTTCTGTCACAGGGGAGAAAGTTTGTTGCAGAACAATGCCGGGTAGATAAGGCGTTGAATTCCTCAGCCCGTTTTATTTTTGGGACCGCCGAGAAACTGGCGGCAGGAACGCTTCCTGCTCTGGCAGGCTGGGGAAGCCTCCTGCTTTTGGGAGAGGGCAGAGGAGCTCTTTATGAAGCAGGAATGCTTCTTCTGCTTCTCGTGACAGGAAGTCTATGGATTATGGTGGTAGAGAAGCTGTTTAAAAAGGAAACCGGTTTTGTGGCCGGAACATTGGCGATTACCCTGATCTGTATGTTCATTTGCCCAATTTGGATCGATCTGGGGGAAATCATTCCTGCCATAAGCTATTTACGATTACTTTTTCCGGTAGGAATATATCTTTTGGGATAAAAGGGAGGATGCCAGGTAAATTACTTTACCTGGCATTATTATGAAAAAGTTTATTAATAAAAATTGGAATAAGCACATGAAAAATGTTTTTCTATACTGTAAGTATAATCATGAAAAATGGATATTTAATGTTAAGCGAATGAAAAAACCTTTAATTAATTATGAACAAAATATGAACGGGACTAAGAAAGTCCCGTTCATGAATTAAAGCTTCTCCGGTTCAGGATAGGTTTCACCAAAAGTATCTACCGTCATGGATTGAATACGCCAGGGGGTAAGAGGGCGGTCGGAATAGTCGGTTTCAGTCTCTGCGATCCGATTGACTACATCCATTCCCTCGATAATTTTTCCGAAGGCTGCATAGGAGCCGTCAAGATGAGGAGAGGTCTTGTGCATAATAAAGAACTGGCTGCCGGCAGAATCAGGATGCTGGGCTCTTGCCATGGAGAGTATGCCTTCCGTATGCTTTAAATCGTTGTCCACTCCATTCTGACGGAATTCTCCTTTGATGCTGTAGCCGGGACCGCCCATGCCCGTACCGTCAGGGCAGCCGCCCTGAATCATGAACCCTTTAATTACACGGTGAAAAATCAGTCCGTCATAGAAATTCCGGTTGATCAGACTGATGAAGTTATTCACAGAGATGGGTGCAAGCTGGGGATATAATTCCGCCTTCATTACAGAACCGTCTTCCATGGTAATCGTAACAATAGGATTTGTTGTCATAATACTTTCCTTTCTGTAGCTCTTGCTTTACAATGAGCAAAGAGAGTTTTATCAAGGCCTATTGTACCCCAGCCTGTCCGGGAAGTAAAGAAGAACTGCAAAGAAAGGCTAAAGGAAAGAATGCTGAAGCACATTATTTTATTGAGTAAAAAGAATCCTGTTAATCTGGAGCCGCTGATGAAGGAACTGGAGAGCCGGGGAGTCAGGCTGTGGAGAGAGCTGCCGCAGGAGAATCTTCTGATGGCAGAGCTTTTGTTCATTACGGATATGAAGGATGTAGCCAAAGCACTCCTGGAGCAAAGAGTAGGGGTACTGGTCTGGCTTCATGAAGAAAACAGGACAGAATCCTTTGAGGGGCTGCCCTATGCTGTCGAAAGGCTTGAAGAAGCAGATTTTACCTACTTGGACAAGGTACACAGACGGTTTAATGGTATTCCCTGGCACATTGCCGATACCTCCAGATGTATAATCCGGGAAATGGAGGAGAAGGATATAGATGCTTTGTATGAGCTGTATTCGGACAAGGAAATCAGTAAATATACGGAAGATCTGTATGAGGACAAAGATAAGGAAAGAGAATACATCCGCAGCTACATCGATCATGCCTATACCTTTTGGGGCTTTGGTACATGGCTGGTAGAAAGGAAAGAAGATCATAAGGTGATCGGTCGTGTAGGCTTTAATCTGCGGGAAGGCTATGAGATCCCGGAGCTGGGATTTGTGATTGGTATGCCCTGGCAACGACAGGGACTGGCATACGAGACCTGCCTCAAAGCTCTGGAAATCGGAAAGAGAGACTATGACTTTACCTGGGTACAGGCACTGGTGAGAGAAGAAAATGTGCCTTCGGCAAGGCTTTGTGAAAAACTGGGATTCTCTCTTTCCCAAAGGGTGATCGAACAGGGAAGGGAATACCTTTTGTATAAGATTAATCTTGCATTCCTATGAGAATTGTTTTATGTTGAATAGGATTGGAGAAGATGAACCATGAGAGAAACGAACAGAATACTATTCCGTACAGGTGTGCGAGACGGCATCCCCATTGGACTGGGCTATTTTGCCGTTTCCTTTACTTTGGGAATTGCAGCAAAGAATGCGGGAATGACAGCCTTTCAGGCAGCCCTTACCAGCGCACTGATCAATGCCTCCGCAGGAGAGTTTGTCGGTTTTACTTTAATTGCAGCTCAGGCAGGCTATCTGGAGGTCATGATCATGGAGGCAGTAGCCAATGCCAGGTATCTTCTGATGTCCTGTTCTCTGACGCAGAAGCTGGCGCCCTCTACCGGACTTATGCACCGAATGCTTATGGGTTTTTATGTAACCGATGAAATTTTTGGAGTATCCATTGCCAGACCGGGAGAGTTAGAACCGGTTTATGTTTATGGTGTTATTTCCATGGCTGCTCCGGGCTGGACATTGGGTACTTTTTTAGGAGTTTTAATGGGGAATATCCTTCCTCTCCGTCTGATCAGCGCTTTAAGTGTAGCGCTGTATGGAATGTTTACGGTGGTTTTTGTACCTGCTGCAAAGGAGAACAGAGTGGTAGCGTGTCTGATCGGCATCAGCTTCGCTGCCAGCTTTTTCTTCCATCGGCTGCCCCTTTTTCAGGAAATCTCTTCGGGAATAAAGATCATTATCCTGACGGTGATCATTTCTCTGGCAGCAGCCTGGCTGTTTCCGGTGGAGGAAAAACAGGATTCTTAACTCCGGGATTTGTGCCGAAGCGTCACAATCCTTTGATCGCAGAGCCGAAGCTGAAATTCGGCTCGCTTTCCTCAGCGCAAACGCTTCGGAACGGGGATTAATATGAAGCATAATGTATACGTATATATTATTATCATGGCTATCACTACTTATCTGATTCGGGTTCTGCCACTTACCCTCATTCGTAAAGAAATTACGAATACCACGATTCGTTCATTTCTTTACTATGTACCTTATGTCACCCTTGCGGTAATGACCTTTCCGGCAATTTTGGAGGCAACGCAGACACCGGTGGCCGGAGGTGCGGCACTTGTTACTGCGATGGGACTTGCATGGAAGAAAAAGAGCCTTTTTCAAGTGGCGGTATGCAGTTGTATAGTCGTATTTGTACTGGAACTCTTTCTTGTATAAGGAGGACCTGTTTTGGGGCAGAAGAGTAAAAAGGATGGATTTATTCTGCAGGCCGGTATTCTGGCGGCAGCAGGAATCGTCGTAAGGATTATAGGAATTTTATATCGCAGTCCTCTGGTGGCCATTATTGGAGATGAAGGAAATGGGTATTACAACACGGCCTATACGATTTATACCATTATCCTTCTGGTATCCTCCTACAGCATCCCTTCTGCCGTATCGAAGGTGATTGCAGCAAGACTGGCTAAGGGAGAGTACAGGAATGCCCATAAGATTTTTATGGGTGCATTTTTCTATGTCATTATTGTAGGCGGAATTGGCAGTCTGGTCTGCTTCTTTTTTGCGGGAAATATGGTGGGAGAAAGCTCTGCTCAGGTGTTGAGAGTATTTTCTCCTACGATCTTCCTGTCCGGACTTTTAGGGGTGATGCGAGGTTATTTTCAAGCCCACAGGAGTATGGTACAGACCTCCTTTTCTCAGATATTGGAGCAGATTCTCAATGCTCTGGTCAGCATTGGAGCAGCCTCCTTTCTGATGAGCCTGGTTAAGGACAAGGACACTACGACCCAGGCCATATACGGAGCCATAGGAAGCGCCATGGGTACCGGTGCCGGTGTACTGATCGCCCTGCTTTTTATGGCGGCGGTTTACGGGCTGAATCGAAGTATGTTTCAGCGAAGGAGAAAGAGGGATAAAACAGGCAGGGAGATTACCTATGGTCAGGTGTTTAAGCTGATCATCGGAATGGTGACGCCGGTTCTGCTCAGTACCTGTATTTATAATATGAGCGGTGCCACTAATTTAAAAATTTACTGTGGCATTGCAGAAAATATCAAGCAGTATACGGAGGCCCAGGCGACCACTTATTATGGCCTCTTTTCCGGTAAAGCCAATCAGATCACCAATATTCCCATTGCTCTGGCAACAGCCATGTCATCTGCCATTATCCCCAGCATCGCCGCCAGCTTTGAGAAGAAGGACAAAGCAGGCTGCAGAGGAAAAATCGGCAGTGCCATCAAAACCACCATGCTGATCTCCATTCCGGCAGCAATGGGACTTGTGGTTCTGGCAAAGCCGGTGGTTTATGTGCTTTATCCCCAGGCAGGAACCCTGGAACTGGTAACGGGGCTTTTGCGTGTGCTGTCGGTTTCCGTAATATTTTATGGGCTTTCTACCCTCAGCAATGGGGTTTTGCAGGGAACAGGATATGTAAATAAACCGGTAATTCATGCAGCCCTATCCTTAGTCATTCAAACGCTGGTATTGGTGCTGTTGCTGCTTTATACTCCTCTCGATCTTTATGCTCTGCCTGTGGCGGCCATTTGCTATTCTGTCTGTATGAGTGTATTTAATGGGTATAGTATGCGAAAGAAGCTTGGCTATCGACAGGAAGGATTCAAGACCTTTCTGATTCCTGTTCTTGCCTCCGGTTTGATGGGTCTGGTTGCCTGGCTGATTTATGAAGGAAGTACCAGGCTGTTCGTGCTCGGCGGGATGCTGGAGCAAGGAGAGATGAACTGGTTTTATAATCTGCTTTGTCTGGCGATGGCCGTACTGGCGGCTGTTCCTACTTATTTTGGTCTGGTGATCAAACTGGGCGCAATAGGGAAACGGGAGCTGGAGGCCATGCCGGGAGGAAGAACGATTGTGGGAATCGTCAAAAAATTACATTTGTTATAAGAGAAGAAATCAAGCAGAAAAGGCGGAAATCGAAAAAGGGGTAGACTTTTTTGGTAAGATGGTTGTAAAATAATACAGTATGCAGGATTGTGGGAGTACGAAGTACGTAACAATCCGTAGGTATCATAGTTAGGGGCTTTTGACTCTAACATCAAGGTAATGAAGCAATTTGCATATCCATGAGGGAAAAATCATTTGCCCCTTATAGTATAACATAGGGAAGCCGGACTTCCCTTTTGGGAGAGTGTATGATGAAGAAATTTTCAGATAAAATCGTTTATGGAATGCTCCTTCTGATCTTAAGCCTGGGGCTGTCTGCCTGCGGCACAAGGCAGGAAACGCCTCCACAGGAGTCTTCGGTTCAGGATAATATGGGAGAAGAGGAGAACCTTCCGGAGCAAACGCAGGGAAGGAGGGTAAGCTATCTTACCGGCCTTCCGGTTACGGAGAGTATTCAAAATACAAGACCCCTGGCAGTGATGTTTAATAATATTAAGGAGGGCTGCCCTCAGGCAGGCATCTCGGAAGCATCCATTGTCTATGAAGCGCCGGTAGAGGGCAGGATAACCAGGCTGATGGGACTGTTTGAGGATTACAGCAATCTGGAGAAAATCGGTTCTGTACGAAGCAGCAGAGACTACTTTGTTTATTTTGCTTTGGAGTATGATGCGTTGTATGCTCATTTTGGTCAGGCTACCCCTTATGTGGGCGAGTTGTTAAACAGCGACAGGGTAGACAACCTCAGTGGGGCAGTGTCGGGCATTAACCACCCGGCTCCCAACACATTTTACCGAAGCAGTGATCGAAAAGCCCCCCATAATGTGTATATTAACCCGGCAGGGGTGACAAAGGATATTGAGAAGTTTCATTATCGTACAACCCTGAGAGAGGATTACCAGGCAAAATTCCAATTTGCCACAGAAGAAGAGCCCATGAAGTATTCCGAGCGGCCGGATGCATTGGTTCTATATCCAGGAGGAAAGAGCAGCACTGCAGCCAATGGATTTTCCAAAACCCAATCCCGTTTTGAGTATAATCCGAAGGATAGCCTGTATTATCGTTATCAATATGGAGAAGAACAAATCGATGAGCTGACCGGAGAGCAGCTAACCTATACCAATGTGATTTTTCAGTATTGTCACGGAGAGGTCAGAGATGCGAATGATTATCTGGCCTTCGGCTGCCATGGTGATGACGGACACAAGGTGCAGGTATTTACTGCCGGGAAGATGATTACCGGAACCTGGAGCCGGCTGGCAGACGAGGTTCCTGCCTCCTATGTGGATGAAGAGGGCAGCCCTATTGTGTTGAACCCGGGGAAAACCTGGATCTGTATCGTATGGGATGAATACGGTCAGGATGTGGTAATTGAATAGAAGAATAATCGCAAAGAGGTATTATCCATGAAAAGTGTATGGAACAGCTTACTATTGGCTTTTTCACTGTACTCGATCAGCCCTAAGGCGAAGGTGGAAAGAAACCGTGAAAACAGCCGATTTATTCTTATTTTCATTCCCCTGGTGGGAGCAGTGATCGGTTTTTGCATCAGCCGTTGGGCAATCGGCTATCCGTATCTGTGCAGCTATGCCATTCTTCCGGCAGTGGTGGGAGCGGTGATTCCCAGCCTGTTGTCGGCAGGAGCTCACCTGGATGGTTTTTTCAGGACTATGGATGCACTGTATTCCAATAAACCCAGAGAAGAGAAGCTGCAGATCCTTGAAGATTCTCATGGGGGATATTTTGCCATAATCGCCTGTGTGTGGTATTTTATGATTGCTGTCGGAATCTGGAGCGAGATGCCGGTAGATGGTCTTTTCATTCTATCCTATAGCTTTGTGATTTCCCGATCTCTTTATGGGATATCTATTCTTGCCTCCAAACACGCAAAGGAAAGCAAATGCTCGGTATACATACCGGAAGGAGGCTTAAGGGGGATAGAGATTTTTATTCTGCTCTCCTACATAGGAGTGTGCGGAGTCCAAATGATAGTATTGAATCGGGAGGTAGGTATTGCCTGTCTGGGAGGAGCTGCGGCAGCATTCCTGATTCACCTGCATGTGGCAAAAAAGCATTTTGGTGGGATAACGGAGGACTCAGCAGGGTTCTTCGTACATATTTGTGAGGTTCTCATGCCACTGGCGGCTTTAATTGCCTATAAGCAATGGTGGGTGTAAGAGAAGAGATAACCACAGGTAATGGCTGACATAACTTTTTTTCATATTAAGGAATATTGACAATGGAAAAGGCAGAGATTATCCTTATTAGATAAAGATTTGTAACGCTTGGGAAGAGTTTTCAGTCGGCTTCCGATGCTTACGAAGATTTACAGTCATTGAAGCGAAAACGCTTCGGAATGGAGGGAGGTTGAATAAATTGCTCGATAGCAATCTATTCAACTAGGAATTTGTGTTGAAGCGTCACAAATTCTGTGATCACAGAGCAAAATTTGAGATTTTGCTCGTGTTCCTCAGCGAAAACGCTTCGGAATGGAGGAAATTATGAAAAAACTGGTAAGTCTTATGCTGGTTCTTTCCATGGTGGCTGCCTTACTGGCCGGCTGTGGGAATAAAACAGCAGCGAACAATGGTGCAGAAGCAGGAACAGAAGGTGCTGCTAATGCAGAGGGAACAGAAGATGCTGCCGGAGGAAGTGCAGCGACTGGTGAGGGCTTTAGAATAGGTGGTATCGGGCCTCTGACCGGTGGAGCAGCCGTTTATGGTATTGCCGTTAAGAACGGTGCTCAGTTGGCCGTGGATGAGATCAATGCGGCAGGAGGAATTAACGGAACACCTATCGTTTTTACCTTTGAAGATGATGAACATGATCCGGAGAAGGCAGTGAATGCCTACAACACCTTAAAGGACTGGAATATGCAGCTTCTGATGGGAACGGTAACCAGCGGTCCCTGTCTTGCGGTTGCAGAGGAAACCATGAATGATAATATGTTTATGCTTACTCCCAGTGGTACTGCAGTAGAATGTGTACAGTATGACAATGCTTTCCGTGTATGCTTCTCTGATCCTAACCAGGGAGGTAAATCTGCAGAATACATCGGCACCAACAAAATTGCTTCCAAGGTGGCTGTGATCTATGACAGTTCCGATGTATATTCTTCCGGTATTTATGCTGAATTTGCCAAGACAGCTCCTGAGTATGGTATTGAAATCGTAGCGGCAGAGGCTTTTACTGCAGACAATAAGACCGATTTTACCATTCAGCTTCAGAAGGCGAAGGATGGAGGAGCAGAATTGGTATTCCTGCCTATTTATTATCAGGAAGCAGCTTTGATTTTAAGTCAGGCTAATAGTATGGGATTTGCACCCATGTTCTTTGGCTGTGACGGCCTTGATGGAATCCTTTCAGTTGAAGATTTTGATCCTGCACTGGCAGAGGGTGTTATGCTTTTGACTCCTCTGGTAGCAGATGAGAACGACAAGACCAGAGCCTTCGTAGCAGCCTATGAGGAAGCATATGGGGAGACCCCTATTCAGTTTGCAGCTAATGCTTATGATGCAATGTATATCATTAAAGCAGCGCTGGAGCAGTCCGGGGTAAGTGCACAGATGAGTGCATCGGAAATCTGCGACTTACTGAAGACAGCAATGACTGAAGTTACAGTAAGCGGTATTACAGGTGAGATGACCTGGACCGCAGATGGTGAAGTAAATAAAGAGCCTAAAGCAGTTAAAATTGTAGACGGTGCTTATACAGCAATGTAGATTTAGACCAGAGAGGGCCGATAATGTCGGCCCTTTTTTACATAAGATTTTATGACAAGATGAGATTTGGAGGGGTTTATGAGCAGTTTTTTCACCTTTTTAATTAACGGAATAAGTCTGGGAAGTATTTACGCCATTATTGCCCTGGGCTATACGATGGTGTATGGTATTGCCAAAATGTTGAATTTTGCCCATGGCGATGTCATTATGGTGGGCAGCTATATGGTATTTTTATCTATGGGCTCCCTAGGACTTCCGCCTTATCTTGCGGTACTGCTGGCAATAGCAGTCTGCACTGTTTTGGGAATAACCATTGAGAAAATTGCTTATAAGCCCCTGCGTAAGGCTTCGCCTCTGGCCGTTTTGATTACGGCTATCGGAGTAAGCTATTTTTTACAGAATGCGGCACTGCTGCTTTTTGGAGCAAATACCAAAATGTTTACATCGGTAATCTCACTTCCGGCGATCACATTGGCAGATGGGAGCATTAATATTACCGGGGAAACCCAGGTGACTATCGTGGTCTGTGTGATTATTATGATCGCCTTAAGTCTGTTTATCAAGAAAACGAAAGCAGGTCAGGCAATGCTGGCTGTTTCTGAGGATAAGGGGGCGGCAGAGCTGATGGGAGTGAATGTAAACGGAACGATTTCTCTCACCTTTGCCATTGGTTCGGCTCTGGCCGCTGTTGCAGGGGTACTGCTCTGCTCTGCCTATCCCACACTTAATCCCTATACCGGCTCCATGCCCGGAATCAAGGCCTTTACGGCAGCAGTATTTGGTGGTATCGGCTCCATCCCGGGTGCTTTTGTAGGCGGAATCCTGTTGGGAGTAATTGAGAATCTGAGTAAGGCTTATATTTCTTCGCAATTGTCAGATGCAATCGTATTTTCGGTACTGATCATTGTTCTACTGGTGAAGCCCACCGGTATTTTAGGGAAGAAGCTGAACGAAAAGGTTTGATCCTTTTGGAGAAATGTGCAGGAAAGAACGGAGGAAATCATGAAGAGAGAAAGAATAGCTAAGTCTACAAGAAGCACATGGATTACCTTAGGGATAGTGGTGGTGGCCTATGTGATTATGCAGATATTAGGCCAGGCAGGTATGCTGACCAGTCTGGTTAAGGGCCTTTTGGTCCCCTTATGCACCTATGCAATTATGGCGATTTCATTAAATTTAACGGTAGGAATTTTGGGAGAATTAAGCCTGGGGCACGCAGGCTTTATGTGTGTAGGTGCCTTTTCCAGTGCATTTTTTTCCCTTTGCATGAAGGAAACCATGGCTGCCGGTCCGCGTTTTTTTACGGCTCTGCTGATTGGAATTGGAGCGGCTGCTCTCAGCGGACTGCTGATTGGAATTCCGGTATTGCGTTTGAGGGGAGACTATCTGGCTATTGTAACGTTGGCCTTCGGAGAGATTATCAAAAATTTAGTGAATGTACTCTATGTGGGAAGAGACCAGGAGGGCTTCCACTTTTCTATGAAGGATTCCATAGCTCTGGGATTAGGAGAGGATGGAAAGGTACTGATTAATGGCGCCCAGGGAATTACAGGTACACCAAAGGATTCCAATTTTACGGTTGCAGTGGTACTCCTGTTGATTACACTGATCGTCGTGCTGAATTTAATCCACTCCCGTTCCGGTCGTGCCATCATGGCTATTAGGGATAATCGCATCGCAGCGGAATCGGTGGGGATTAATATTACCCGCTACAAGCTGCTGGCTTTCTCCATCTCGGCAGGGCTGGCGGGGATGGCAGGAGTGCTGTATGCCCATAATCTGTCCACTCTGGCAGCTCAGCCTAAGAACTTCGGATACAATATGTCGATTATGATTCTGGTATATGTGGTGCTGGGAGGTATTGGCAATATTCGAGGCTCCATGATTGCAGCAGTAATCCTTACCCTGCTTCCCGAGCTGCTGCGAGAGCTGCAGGATTATCGTATGTTGATCTATTCCATTGTGCTCATCGTCATGATGCTCTTTAACTGGAGTCCTAAGGCAAAGGAATGGAGAGAAAAGTATTCGTTAAGACGGCTTGTGAGCAAGATAGCAGCAAAGGAGGAAGCATAGATGGCATTATTGGAGGTAAAGAATTTAGGCATCTCCTTTGGTGGACTTCGGGCAGTAGACAGCTTTGAAATCAACATTGAAAAGGGGCAGCTATATGGTCTGATCGGGCCTAACGGAGCAGGAAAAACAACGGTATTTAACCTGCTCACCGGGGTATATAAGCCGTCAGACGGGAAAATCAGTCTGGATGGGAAAAATATTACGGGAAAAGGAACGATTGAGATTAATCAGGCGGGTATTGCCAGAACCTTTCAGAATATTCGTCTGTTCAAGGAATTGACGGTACTGGATAACGTGAAGGTGGGACTCCATAACAGCTACACCTATTCAACAGCAGAGGGAATTTTCCGCCTGCCCCGATTCTTTAAGGTAGAAAAGAAAATGAAGGAAAAGGCTCTGGAGCTGTTAAAGGTATTTGATTTGGATCAGGAGGCAGATTATCTGGCATCAAATCTTCCCTACGGAAAGCAGAGAAAGCTGGAAATTGCAAGAGCTCTGGCGACAGGACCAAAGCTGCTGCTTTTAGATGAGCCTGCCGCAGGAATGAATCCGAATGAAACGAAAGAGCTGATGGAAACTATCCGTTTTGTGCGGGATACTTTTGAGATGACGATTCTTCTGATTGAGCATGATATGAAGCTGGTTTCCGGCATCTGCGAGGAACTGACCGTATTAAATTTTGGCCAGGTTTTGGCACAGGGAAAAACCCAGGAGGTTTTAAACAATCCTCAGGTAATTAAAGCCTATCTGGGTGAATAAAGAGAAAAGAGGAAAGTCTGGGGTAAATGCGGCTAAAGCAACAGAATGAGAGGAAATAAGTCAATGCTTAGTGTGAAAAATCTGGAAGTCCATTATGGAATGATCAAGGCGATAAAGGATGTGTCTTTTGAGGTAAATCAGGGAGAGGTTATTGCTCTGATTGGAGCTAACGGAGCAGGTAAAACCACAATTTTGCATACTGTCAGCGGCCTGCTGCAGGCCAGCAAAGGTCAGGTGATTTTTGAAGGAAGAGATATTACTAAGGTACCGGCTTATAAAATTGTCGGTCTGGGAATGGCTCATGTGCCGGAAGGGCGGCGAGTATTCTCCCAGCTAACGGTATTGGAAAATCTTCGTCTGGGAGCCTATACCCGGAAGGATAAACGGGAGATGGAAGAAACGCTGAAGATGATTTATACTCGATTTCCCCGTCTTGAAGAGCGTAAAAATCAGGTTGCAGGGACTTTGTCCGGCGGAGAGCAGCAGATGCTGGCTATGGGGAGGGCATTAATGAGCCATCCCAGGATTGTTTTAATGGATGAGCCCTCTATGGGATTATCGCCTATTTTTGTGGAAGAAGTATTCAATATTATTCGGGATATTTCTGCCAGCGGAACAACGGTACTTTTGGTGGAGCAGAATGCCAAAAAAGCTCTTACGATCGCCGACAGAGCTTATGTATTGGAAACCGGAAATATCATTCTTGAGGGAGAGGCAGATAAGCTGATGAATGATGAATCCGTGAAACGGGCTTATTTAGGCGAATAGCAGGATGGTTCAGGAACAGAACAAGAGCAGGAATTGGGAATGCTTCGGAATGGAGGAAAAGATGGGAAGACTGGTAATCACGATAGCAAGAAGCTATGGCAGCGGTGGAAGAACGATGGGAAAGCTCCTGGCCGGGGAATTGGGGCTGCAATATTATGATCGGGAGCTGGTGCGTTTGGCTTCTGACAAAAGTGGTGTGAATGAAGCTCTTTTTGGCCAGGTGGATGAAAAGGTAAAATCCAATTCCCTGTTTGCCAGGGCAAAAAAGCTGACGGCAGGGGCAGCCCTTTCGCCGGATAGTGAAGACTTTGTATCGGAGGAAAATCTCTTTCGGCTTCAGGCAGAGGTGATTAGGGAGCTGGCTGCCAGTGAAGATTGTGTTATTGTAGGAAGATGTGCGGATTATGTATTGAAGGATAATCCCGATGTAATTCGTTTATATTGTTATGCACCTCTAAAGGACTGTATGGAAAGGGAACGCCAGTTATCCGGCCTGGAGGATAAAGAAATCATAAAAAAAATTGAGCGAATTGACAGGGAAAGGGCAGAATATTATAAACGCTACACCGGAAGGAACTGGAACGATGCCAGCAACTATGATCTCTGCCTGAACACTACTTCCATGAGTTATCCTGAATTAATCAGTGTGGTAAAGTCCTATATCAAGGTATTCAGGGAAAGCCGGGGGCGTGCATAGAAAAAGGCTGGTGGAAGCCTGTCGGCCTGCAGAAGGGAGAAGGAGATGCTGGTACAAAAATATGCAGATATGCTTAAAGGAAAATCCGTAATCCGAATGCTGTCTGAATTTGCGCAGAAGCGAGGGAAGGAAATCGGGTATGAGAATGTATTCGATTACAGTCTGGGGAATCCTTCGGTTCCCGTTCCGGAGGCCTTCACCAGAACCTGTATAGAGCTTTTGGAAAAGGAAGAACCCGGAAAGCTCCATGGGTATAGTCAAAGCCTGGGGAATCCTTCAGTTCGCAGAAAGGTTGCCGATTCCCTGAACAAGCGATTTGGAATGAACTATACGGAAAATCATATTTTTATGGCCAGTGGGGCGGCAGGGGCGCTTGCCCATGCGTTCAGGCTAATTGCTGCAGAGGGGGATGAAATCATCACTTTCGCTCCCTTTTTTCCGGAGTATACCCCTTATGTAAATTTGACCGGGGCCAGACTGAAGGTGGTTGCTCCGCAAACAATTGATTTTCAGATTAATCTGGAAGCCTTTGAAGGAATGATAGGGGAAAAAACGAAGGCAGTATTAGTAAATACCCCCAATAATCCCACCGGAGCAGTTTATTCAAGGGCTGTATTGGAAAAGCTGGCAAAGATATTAGACAGAAAAAGTGAGGAATTGGGGCATCGTATCTATCTGATTTCGGATGAACCATATCGTGAAATTATCTTTACCGGAGTGGAGGCGCCTTATGTTTCGCATTTTTATGACTATACGATTTCCTGCTATTCTTTTTCAAAATCCTTGTCTTTGCCGGGAGAACGAATAGGCTATGTGGCGGTAAATCCGGCCTGTCCTGACGCAGAGACTATGATTCAGATGTGCGGACAGATTTCCAGAGGAATTGGGCATAACTGTCCTGCCTCACTGATTCAGTTGGCGGTAGCGGAGCATTTGGATAAAACAGCAGATTTGTCTGTATACGAAACCAATGGAATGCTGCTGTATGAAGAATTAATAAGGCTTGGCTTTACCTGCGTGAAGCCGGGAGGAACCTTCTACCTTTTTCCTAAGGCACTGGAGGAGGATGCGAAACTCTTCTGCGAAAAAGCCTTAAAATATGATTTGGTTATGGTGCCGGGAGATTCCTTTGGGTGCCCCGGTTATTTTCGTATGGCTTATTGTATTGATACAAAGAAGGTGGAAAGAAGCCTGGAGGCCATCAGAGAATTTGTCAAAAACGAATATTAGATGATATAAGGGACAAAAAGCAAAAATCATTTCCTCTTGCAGCATAAGATACAGCACCATTGCTGGAGAGGATGATTTTTTCATCAGAAAGAGAAAGGCGAGGAGGGATTAGGATGTATCAGGCAGGCCTGGTTTTAGAAGGTGGAGGCATGAAGGGGGTTTATACCTCCGGCGTACTGGATTTTTTTCTGGAAAAAAATCTTGAGTTTTCTCATTGCTATGGAGTATCGGCTGGAGCCTGTAATCTATGCTCTTTTCTATCAAAGCAAAAAAGGAGAGGTTACAGAAGTCTGACCGAATATATGGACAACAGGCGATATTGCGGCGCCTATAGTCTGCTTACAGACGGAAATATCTTTAACAGTAAATTTGCTTATGATTTAGTCCCTAATTTTCTTTTGCCCTTTGATTATGATACCTATGGTAAGTATCAGGGTAAAGCATATGCAGTGGCTACCAATATTGAAAGCGGACAGGCCGAGTATCTTCCCATGGGAGAGCTTGAGTATGCCATGAAAGCCGTGCAGGCATCGGCATCATTGCCCCTGGTATCCCGTAATATCGAGTATAAGGGCAGGCTCTACCTTGACGGAGGAATTGCGGACTCTATCCCAATCGGCCGCTCCATTTTAGATGGGAACCGAAAAAATGTGGTGGTATTGACTAAGGAGAAGGGGTATCGAAGAAAGCCTACTAAGCATTTAACCATGATAAAGATCATGTATCATAAATACCCCAAAGTTTATGAACTCATGAAGGAACGCCATCTTGCATATAATGAGACCATGGACTATCTTATGCGTCAGGTAGAGAACGGGCAGGCCTTTGTGATCCAGCCGCAGACAAAAAACACAATTAATCGGATTGAAAAGGATTCACAGAAAATGCAGGCTCTTTATGACAGCGGCTATGAGGATGCAAAAAATTGCTATGACCGTTTGCTTGCTTATCTGGAGAAATAATTTATTGGAGGAAGAGATTCTTTATGATGGAGATAATCAAAGCAATTTTATTTGGGATTGTAGAAGGGATCACAGAGTGGCTCCCCATCAGCAGTACGGGACATATGATTCTTTTGAATGAATTTGTGCGCCTGGATGTATCTGAGGAATTTTGGCAGATGTTTCTGGTTGTCATTCAGTTGGGGGCGATCCTGGCTGTGGTGCTGTTGTTTTGGGAAAAAATATTCCCCTTTAATTTCAAGGGGGGAAGCATAATTAAAGCGGACACCTTTCTGCTTTGGGGGAAGATCATTGCTGCCTGTATTCCGGCAGCGATTGTAGGAATCCTTCTGGACGATTTTCTGGATAAGTATTTGTATAATTATACGGTGGTTTCCATAGCTCTCATCGTTTTCGGTATTGCCTTTCTGATTATTGAGGAAAAAAATAAGGGTAAAGCTCCACGGATTAACAGCCTGTCGGAAATCACCTGGAATACTGCGTTAATTATCGGTATTTTTCAGTTGATTGCAGCCGTTTTTCCCGGCACCAGCCGTTCCGGCGCAACGATTGTCGGGGCATTATTATTAGGGGTATCCCGAACCGTGGCAGCAGAGTTTACCTTTTTTCTGGCCATTCCGGTAATGCTGGGGGCCAGCTTGTTAAAGCTATTAAAATTTGGCTTCAGCTTTACCTCCATGGAGGCAATTATTCTGCTGACAGGCATGGCAGTGGCTTTTCTGGTTTCTATTATCGTAATCAGATTCCTGATGGGTTATATCAAAAAGCATGATTTTAAGGTGTTTGGCTGGTACAGAATCGCTTTAGGAGCATTGGTTTTAACGTATTTTGGTCTATTTGCATAAAAATGAACAAATCTTTGAAAATCCTTTGGTGAGATAATTCATTGACGCTGTAAAAAATAGATAGTAAACTTAAAAATATCAAACAAAATTTGTGATTTATTGTTACAAATTAATTTACGCTATAATATGTTGCAGAAATAATGCTGCTTTGCGCTGCATAGTTTCTCAACGACAGGTTTCAGGATGGGAGAACAAATGAAAGAAAAAGTAATGAAGAAGACAGCCGAGGCTGTAACTAAGACATCGCAGGTTGAGACCGTACCAGTAGCTGAGAAGACAGCAGGCGTTAAGACAGTAGAGGAAAAGACAGAAGTGAAGACAGCAGAAAAAACGGCGAAAGCAGTAAAGAAGACCCCCGGAAGGAGGTCAGCTGCAGCGAAAGAAAGCTCTGCTAAAGGAAGAACTAAAAAGGCAGAAGTAAAGACCAGTATCACCCTACAGTTTTATGGGAAATCCTATACGGAGGAAGATTTGCTGAAGATTGCCAAAGATGTTTGGAAATTTGATCTTAAGAAGAAGGCCGGGGAATTGGAATCCGTAGAGCTTTATGTCAAGCCGGAAGAAAATACCTGTTACTATGTCATGAATAAGGATATTGGTGGCAGCTTTTCTCTGTAAGCAAAGAATGTTGACTAAGAGGCTAATAGCAAATGGAGCGTACTTAAAAAGGCGGTCGTACATAGTACGGCGGCCTTTTTGCATAAAGAAGAAACGTATAGGATAAAAGGGACTGGATTTTTCACCTATTTATTTAAGCAATAGAACAAAGGGGATTATGATGATAGAAGTAATCGATATTTGTAAGCAGTTTGAACGCACCGTAAAGCGAGGAAGAAAATCTGAAAAGGAAGAATTTTTAGCGGTGGATCATGTATCGCTGAAAGCGGAGGCAGGAGAAATTGTGGGTATTCTTGGCCCTAACGGCGCAGGAAAAACCACTCTTCTTCGTATGCTGGGAATGCTGATGACGCCTACCTCAGGAGAAATACGTTTTTGGGACACAGCCGGGAACCTGATTTCGGATACCTCCAAACGAAAAGAGGCTATTGGTTATCTGTCGGGAAATACCAGACTGTATCCGCGTTTTACGATCAGAGAATATCTTACCTTCCTGGGAAGGCTATACGGATTTACCGATAAAGAAACCGAAAAAAGAATCACCCGGTTGGTAGAAATGTTTTCCATGGAGAACTTTGTGGATAATCGTATAGAAAAGCTGTCCACCGGACAAACACAAAGAGCCTCTATCTGCCGTTGCCTGATGGCAGATCCACAGCTTTATATTCTGGATGAACCTACGCTGGGGCTGGATATTTTAAGTGCGGATACCATTATTCGCTTTATGGAGGGGCAGAAGAAAAGAGGAAAGACGGTTCTCTATTCTACCCACTATCTGGAGGAGGCTGAGGTACTTTGTGACAGGATTTATATGATCAATGACGGGAAAATTGCAGCACATGGAACTCCGGCAGGGCTGATGGAGGATACTAAGACCGCCAGCCTAAGGGAAACCTTTCACTGCATATTTGGTCAGACCCTGGAAGGAGGAAATAAACATTATGCGTAAAATGAAAATCCTGCTTGGCAAAGAGCTGCTGGACATTTTAAGGGATAAAAAAACATTGATCATCATGGTCCTTGTTCCCATCCTTCTGTACCCCGCCATGCTGATGGGAATCGTTTTGGTCAGCAGCGGGCTGCTGGCATCGCAAAAGGAAAAGACCTATCAGGTGGCCTATTCGGCAGAGGATGTACCGGTTCAAGAGCTTAAGGAATTTTATGAAGAAAACAAAGAAGAGGGAGATACCCTTCTGGAATTTCTGCCGATAGAAGAAGGAAAAGAAAAAAACAGGGAAAGCTATGATGTGTGGCTGACGATGGAGGAACAGGAATTGGGGGCAAAAATCACGGTGGAATACACCTCAACCAATCAGGATTCCGATTATGCCATGGCTGCCCTTAAGAAGCTGGCAGAGGACTACGGTGATAAACTGATGGCCCAAAACCTGGCTGAGGAGGGATTGCCGGAGGCTTTTCTTACTCCCGTAATCCTGGAGACAAAGGACAGTGTGACTGCTTCTGAAAGTATGGGAATGAATCTGGGCGGCATTTTGGGAATGCTGTTAATGACCAATATACTTTTAGGAGCCTTTTATCCGGTAATCGATTCGGTTACGGGAGAAAAGGAGAGGGGAACCCTGGAAACGCTGCTGACCCTTCCGGTGAACAGCTTTCAGATGATTATGAGCAAATTTATTGCAGTGTCCATTTTTGCCTGTGGCACTGCCATATTGTCTCTGGTCTCCATGACCGGCTCTGTTCTCTTTATGTTCGGCAATATGGGAGCGGATATGGGAAAGCTGGGAATAAAGGGAGAAATGATTCTTGGCTGGATACCTGTTTTATTGGCAGCAGTATTGGTGGCAGCAGTGCTGGTGACGGCTCTGTGTATGTCTGTCTGTGTGTTTGCCAAAAGCTTTAAGGAGGCCAACAACTATATTACGCCCATTATGCTGGTAATTATGCTTGCTTCCATGGCAGCCATGATTCCTTCCTTTCAGTTGGATTATAAAACGGTGCTGATTCCTATTGTGAATGTGACCCTTTTAGTTAAGCAGGTGCTGGGACAGCAACTGGATCCGGCTCTGGCAGGAATTACGATAGGGATCAATCTGGGAGTAAGTATTTTGGTGGTCTGGATTCTGTCCAAAATGTATAACAGCGAAAATATCCTGTTCAAAGATGGTTTCCAGAGCTTTCGTCTGTTCGAAAGGCGTTCTGAAATTAAGAAGGGAACGGTACCCAGAACAGGGGATTTGATTCTGTGTCTGGCGGTCACATTGCTGTTGAGCTTTTATCTGGGGGCAGCAGCAAGCATGAAGCACCCGCTGGGATCAACGGTGGTGATGCAGCTTTTGATCCTGTCAATACCCTTTATTCTGGTGTGGTATATTAAATCGGATACTAAAGCCTTATTTTCATTCTATCCTCCAGGAGCCAAGCAGGTGGTCGGAGGGCTGCTGCTTTATCTTGGTACCTATGCGGCCATCATGTTAGCTGGTGGACTTTTGGCAGAGCTTCTTCCCGACAGTACCCAAAATGTGGAGACGGCTTTTGCGCTGCTGATGGAGTATCCTGTTTGGCTGTTGGTCATTTTAATTACGATAATGCCGGCTATTGGGGAGGAGATTTTTTTCCGGGGACTTTTATTTGGAAGCTGGGAACGGCAATTTGGAGGTGCATGGGCAGTGTTTCTTTCCTCTCTGATTTTTGGCGCCTTCCATTTAAGTCTGGTAAAATTGCTTCCCACAGCAATGCTGGGAGCCTGCTTTGCCTATATTACCTGGCGTTCAGGCAGTATTTATATAGGCATGGGGCTGCATCTTGTCAATAATCTGTTTTCCCTGATGGCGATGAAATATCCGCACCGGATGGGGGAGCTTCTGCCCATACTGATGAAAACCGAAGTAACCGGCATGGATGTACTGATACTGATAATTGCAGCAATTGCAGGGGTGACAGCAGGAGTAACACTGTTGAACCGGGGAAAGGAAAAAGCTGGCGGGAAAAAGGTTTTATAATTATTTTAGAAATATTTTACTCATAACTTGTTGACAATAAGAAAAGTAAATGATATTTTATGGTAAGAAGATGTTAGCACTCGAAAGAAGAGAGTGCTAATAACCAAAGAAAGGGGTGATGGCGTTGCAATTGGATGAGAGAAAAATGAAGATACTGCAGGCCGTCATCCGCAATTATCTGGAAACCGGAGAACCGGTAGGCAGCAGAACCATTTCCAAGTATACGGATTTGAACCTCAGCAGTGCCACCATTCGTAATGAGATGGCGGACCTGGAGGAGATGGGCTACATTCTGCAGCCCCACACCTCTGCAGGAAGAATTCCTTCCGATGCAGGCTATCGCCTGTATGTGGATTTGATGATGGCAGAGAAGGAAAGAGAAGTGGATGAACTGAAGGAGGTTCTTCTGGAGAAGGAGGATCGTCTGGATAATCTGTTGAAGCAGACAGCTAAGCTGTTGGCAGTAAACACGAATTATGCCACCATGATTTCGACACCCAGTATCTACCACAACAAACTGAAGTTTCTGCAGCTTTCCCGAGTAGAAAAGAATCAGCTTCTGGCCGTCATTGTGATTGAAGGAAATGTGATTAAGAATACGATCCTGGATGTGGATGAGGTGCTTACGGATGAAACTCTCCTGAAGCTGAACATTTTGCTGAATTCCCACCTTAACGGCATGGCAGTAGAGGAGATCAATCTTCCATTGATCACTGCACTCAAGCGTCAGGCAGGAATACACAGTGAGATTATCAGTGAGGTAATTGATGCAGTAGCCGAAGCCATCAAGGCTGATGAAAATTTGGAGATTTATACCAGTGGAGCCAATAACATTTTCAAGTATCCGGAATTGGCAGATAATCAGAGAGCCAGCGAATTGATCAATGCCTTTGAGGAAAAGAAGGAGCTTACGGAGCTGGTCAGGGAAACCCTGTCAGAGGATAGGGAAACAGGGATTCAGGTATATATCGGTAAAGAATCTCCACTGGAAAATATGGAAGACTGCAGCATCGTAACTGCCACCTATGAATTAGGTGAAGGGATGAAGGGCACCATTGGAATTATAGGCCCCAAACGGATGGACTATGACAAGGTGGTGGATAATCTCAGGAATGTTATGCAGCAGTTGGATGCGGTATACAGAAAGGAATAGAAAGGAAAGATAATCGTGCAGGATATATTTGATGAAGAATTAGCGGATATGGTGGCAGAAGAAATTGTTGAGGAAAGGGCAAAGGCCTTTGAGAACCTGGGTGATGCCGTTGACGAAATGCTGGGTGAGGATAAGGCGGCGCAGGAGGCTGATGAAGAAGGCGATGAGTCTTCAGCCGGAGGAGCAGACGAAAAGCAGGCGGCAGCGGAAGATGAGGCCTCAGACAGCAAAAAAGGGGAAAAGAAGTTTTTCCAGAAAAAGGGAGACAAGAAAACCGCAGTATTGGAAGAAAAAATTGCCCAGTTGGAAGACCAAACCAAACGCCAGATGGCAGAGTTTGACAATTTCCGCAAACGTACCGAGAAAGAAAAAAACCAGATGTTTGAAACCGGTGCCAGAAGCGTAATCGAGAAGATTCTGCCGATAATCGATAACTTTGAACGGGGGCTGATTACGGTAGAGGAGGACAACAAGGATTCTTTCTATGACGGTATGTGTATGATTCACAAGCAGATGCTGGCAGAATTGGAAAAAATCGGTGTTACTCCCATTGAGGCATTAGGACAGGAATTTGATCCCAATCTTCACAATGCAGTTATGCAGGTGGAAAGTGAAGAGTTTGAATCGGGTATTGTAGCTCAGGAATTACTGAAGGGCTATAAATATAGAGATACTGTAGTAAGACACAGTATGGTAGCCGTTGTACAGTAGTACAACAGATATTGATGCTCCCCGGAGCCGGATGTCGGCAGCAACTGGCCGACACAGATACAAGGTATTGAAGATCCAATAGTTGAGTCACAGACTCGTATAGAAGGAGGAAATAGTTATGAGTAAAATTATCGGTATTGACTTGGGTACAACCAATAGCTGTGTGGCTGTTATGGAAGGTGGTAAGCCCACCGTAATCGCAAATACAGAAGGAGCAAGGACTACTCCCTCTGTAGTGGCATTCACAAAGACAGGAGAAAGACTGGTGGGTGAACCGGCAAAACGTCAGGCAGTCACCAATGCAGAAAAGACCATCTCCTCTATTAAGAGAGACATGGGAACGGACCGTGGCAGAACCATTGATGATAAGAAGTATTCTCCTCAGCAGATTTCTGCGATGATTCTGCAGAAATTAAAGGCAGATGCAGAGAGCTATCTGGGAGAAAAAGTAAGCGAAGCGGTAATCACCGTTCCTGCATATTTTAACGATGCTCAGCGTCAGGCAACTAAGGATGCAGGTAAAATTGCCGGACTGGATGTAAAGCGTATCATCAATGAGCCTACGGCAGCAGCTCTGGCTTATGGGCTGGACAACGAGCATGAGCAAAAGATCATGGTTTATGACTTGGGCGGCGGTACTTTTGATGTATCTATCATTGAGATCGGTGATGGTGTAATCGAGGTATTGGCAACCAGCGGTGACAACAGACTGGGTGGTGATGACTTCGATCAGAAGATTACCGACTATATGCTGGCAGAGTTTAAGAGGCTTGAAGGAGTGGATTTGTCCAACGATAAGATGGCTCTGCAGCGTTTGAAAGAGGCAGCAGAGAAAGCAAAGAAGGAGCTGTCCTCTGCAACGACCACCAATATCAATCTGCCCTTTATTACTGCAACGGCAGAAGGACCCAAGCATTTTGATATGAATCTTACCAGAGCAAAATTTGATGAGCTGACCCATGATTTGGTAGAAAGAACTGCGGTTCCGGTTCAGAATGCCCTTAAGGATGCAGGTCTGAATGCTTCCGAGTTAAGTAAGGTATTGTTAGTTGGTGGTTCCACCAGAATTCCTGCAGTGCAGGAGAAGGTAAAGCAGCTTACCGGACATGAACCCAGTAAGACACTGAATCCTGATGAATGTGTTGCTATCGGTGCTTCCATTCAGGGAGGTAAGCTGGCAGGAGATGCCGGCGCAGGTGAAATACTGCTTTTGGATGTTACTCCTCTTTCTCTGTCCATTGAGACCATGGGAGGTGTGGCAACCAGGCTGATTGAGAGAAATACGACTATTCCCACAAAGAAGAGCCAGATTTTCTCTACTGCAGCAGACAATCAGACCGCAGTGGACATTAACGTGGTACAGGGTGAAAGACAGTTTGCTAAAGATAACAAATCCCTGGGTCAGTTCCGTCTTGACGGAATCCCTCCGGCAATGCGTGGTGTTCCTCAGATTGAGGTTACCTTCGATATCGATGCCAACGGTATCGTAAATGTATCTGCCAAGGATCTGGGAACCGGCAAAGAGCAGCATATTACCATTACGGCAGGCTCTTCCATGTCCGATGATGAAATCGAAAAGGCAGTAAAGGAAGCAGCAGAGTACGAGGCTCAGGATAAAGCAAGAAAAGAAGCCATTGATGCAAGAAATGAGGCGGACTCCTTTGTATTCCAGACAGAAAAGGCATTAAATGAAGTAGGTGATAAGATTGATGCTTCGGCAAAGGCTTCCGTAGAAGCGGATCTGAATGCGCTGAAGGATATTTTGGAAAAAACCAAGGATCAGGAAATGACCCCCGATCAGGTATCCGAGATGAAAGCAGCCCAGGAGAAGCTGATGAGTGGAGCTCAGGCATTGTTTGCAAAGATGTATGAGCAGGCTCAGGGAGCAGCAGGCCAGGCGGGTCCTGATATGAGTAATATGGGTGGAGCAGCAGAGACTTCAGGCGCTCCTGAGGACGATATTATCGATGGTGATTTCAGAGAGGTTTAATTGACCGTTTAAAGGCTGCCCGGCTTTTGCCGGAGCAGCCATTAATGGGTTTTTAAGGAAGCAGAAATTGCGGCCCAAAAGCAATTTCTGGAATGGAGATTGATATGGCAGAGCAAAAGAGAGATTATTATGAGGTTTTGGGTGTTGACAAGAATGCCGATGATGCAGCCTTAAAAAAGGCCTATCGTGTATTGGCAAAGAAATATCACCCGGACATGAATCCGGGAGACGCTCAGGCAGAGAAGAAATTTAAGGAGGCCTCCGAAGCCTATGCAGTTTTAAGCGACCCGGAAAAAAGACGCCAGTATGATCAGTTCGGACACGCTGCCTTTGATGGTGGTGCCGGTGGCGGCGGTTTTGGCGGCTTTGATTTCAGCGGCGCCGATTTCGGAGATATTTTTGGAGATATTTTCGGAGACTTCTTTGGCGGCGGCCGAAGCCGCGGGGGTAGAGCAAGTAATGGTCCAATGAAGGGAAGTAATATCCGCACCAGCGTAAGAATTACCTTTGAAGAAGCGGTATTCGGCTGTGAGAAGGAAATCGAGCTGAATACCAAGGACGAATGTAAGACCTGTCACGGTACCGGGGCAAAGCCGGGAACCAGTCCGGAGACCTGCAGTAAGTGCGGTGGTAAAGGTCAGGTGGTCTTTACCCAGCAGTCCTTCTTCGGCACGGTAAGAAATGTGCAGGCTTGTCCTGACTGTCAGGGTACGGGTAAGGTTATTCGGGAAAAATGTCCTGATTGCCATGGCTCCGGCTATATTCCCATGAGAAAGAGATTTGCAGTGGATATTCCTGCGGGTATCGACAACGGACAGTGCAAGCGCCTTACCGGACAGGGAGAGCCGGGAATCAATGGCGGTCCAAGAGGCGACGTTCTGGTTGAGGTTATCGTGGGCCGACACCCCATTTTCCAGAGGCAGGAATACAACATCTATTCTACTGTGCCGGTATCCTTTGCTGTAGCGGCTTTAGGCGGTGATGTGGTTATTGATACGGTAGACGGGAAAGTGATTTATGAAGTAAAGCCGGGAACCCAGACGGATACCCGTGTACGTCTAAAGGGAAAAGGCGTGCCTTCCCTGCGCAATCGGGAAGTAAGAGGAGATCATTACGTTACTCTCGTAGTGCAGGTGCCGGATAAGCTCTCCCATGAGGCAAAAGAGCTTCTTCGCAGGTTTGATGAAGAGACCGGGGACAGCCTGAATGCAGCCAAAAGGGTGAATAAGGAGGAACCGGATAAATCCGGGGGACATAAAAAGAAAAAAGGACTGTTTAAATAAAAAAGGGGACTGCTGCACCGGTTGGTACAGTGGTCCCTTTAGACATATTGTACGATTTTATCAATGATTTTGCCGGGAAAGGGAAAAATATTTACAAACAGGCTGTATCAAGGTATAATGAAAGCCGCAAGGAAAGAGATTTATGGAAACAAAGATCGTGGAAATAAAAAAGGACAACCTGAATAAAGAAGTCTTGAATGAGGCAGGAAGAATACTCAGAAGCGGAGGATTGGTGGCATTTCCTACAGAAACTGTTTACGGTCTGGGAGGGGATGCATTGAATCCTGAATCTGCACGAAAAATTTATGAGGCTAAGGGAAGACCCTCTGATAATCCTTTGATCGTGCATATTTGTGAGACGCAGGCTCTGGAAGCTCTTGCAGAGGATATACCGGAACCTGCCAGACTGCTGGCTGAACGCTTCTGGCCGGGGCCATTAACCATGATTTTAAAAAAGACCCGGAGAGTACCTGAAGAAACTACGGGTGGGCTTGATACGGTGGCCGTAAGAATGCCTTCCGATCCAATCGCATTGGAGCTGATCCGGCAGGCCGGTGGCTTTGTGGCAGCACCCAGTGCAAACCGCTCAGGCCGCCCCAGCCCTACCTGTGCCAAATATGTCATTGAAGATATGAACGGCAGAATTGAAATGATTCTGGCGGGAGAAGATAGTACCATAGGGCTGGAATCTACCATTATTGATCTGACTTCTTCTGTTCCCATGATTTTGCGTCCGGGATTCATTACCGGGGAGATGCTGGAAAACCTGCTGGGAAGGGTGGAAACAGATCCCAACGTTTTGGGAAAAGAGGGGAAGGAGCCGCCGAAAGCGCCGGGAATGCGCTATCGCCATTATGCACCAAGGGGAGAACTGATCATTGTGCAGGGAAGCCCTCAAAAGGTAATCGGGCAGATTAATGAGCTGGCAGCAGAAAGCCTTTCTCAGGGAAAGAAAACCGGTATAATCTGTGCAGAAGAAACTCTGAGCGCTTATCGGGCAGACAGCATCAAAAGTCTGGGCAGGCGCCAGGAGGAGGAAACCATTGCCAGACAGCTTTTTCGGATATTGCGGGAGTTTGACGAGGAGGGAACAGAAGTGATTTTTTCGGAAGGATTTTCGGAAGCCGGAATAGGTCAGGCTATAATGAATCGATTATTAAAAGCGGCAGGTCACCGGGTAATTCAAGTGTAGACGATAACCGATTTTTAAACAAATGGAGGAAAGCAATGATAGCATTAGGAAGTGACCATGGCGGTTACGATTTAAAAAAAACAGTAATAGAGTATCTGGAGGAAAAGAATATTCCCTACGAGGATTTCGGCTGTTATGATAAAACCTCCTGTGACTATCCTGAGTTTGGGCGGGCGGCAGCCAGAGCCGTAGCCAGCGGAGAGTGTGAAAAAGGGATTGTGATCTGTACCACAGGAATAGGCATTTCCATGGTGGCAAATAAGATAAAAGGAATCCGGGCAGCTCTGTGTACAGACCCGTACAGTGCCAAAATGACCAGACTTCACAATGATGCCAATGTTCTGGCTCTGGGAGGAGGCATTATTGGGAAAAATATGGCATTGGAAATTGTAGAGGTATTTTTGAATACGGAATTTTCTCAGGGAGAAAATCATATTCGCAGAATCGGACAGTTGGAGGACTAAACTGTCCAATAAGATGAAACAGCAAACGACAGCAGAGGAGAAACCTCTAGAAAAGGAGAATACTATGGCAAAAGTAGTAGTTATGGATCACCCGTTAATTCAGCATAAGATTGGGTATATCAGAAGGACTGATACAGGAACCAGAGACTTTCGGAATACCATTTCAGAAATTGCGGCTCTGATATGCTATGAAGCGACCCGGGAACTGGCTTTAGAGGAAGTGGAGATTGAAACACCCATCTGCAAGGCAGCGGTAAAGCAGCTAAAAGGTAAGAAAATGGCCATTGTCCCTATTTTAAGGGCAGGTCTGGGAATGGTAGATGGAGTATTAAACCTTATTCCGGCAGCCAAGGTGGGACATATCGGACTGTACAGAGATCCGGATACCCTGCAGCCTGTGGAATACTACTGTAAGCTGCCTGCCGACTGCGCAGAGCGTGAAGTGTTCGTGGTGGACCCCATGCTGGCTACAGGAGGTTCCTCCGTAGCTGCTATCCAGATGTTAAAGGACAGAGGCTGCAGGAAAATTCATTTTATGTGCATTATTGCAGCTCCGGAGGGGGTAAAGGCTATGGAAGAGGCACATCCTGATGTGGATATGTACATCGGGGCACTGGATCAGAAGCTGAACGATCATGGTTATATCGTTCCCGGCCTGGGGGATGCGGGAGATCGTATCTTTGGAACAAAATAGAATGATATCAGGATTGTGGGAGTACGAAGTACGTAACAATCCGTAGGTATCATAGTTAGGGGCTTTTGACCCTAACATCATAGAATGGAAGAAAAGATGAAACGAAAAGACTATATTACCTGGGATGAATATTTCATGGGTGTGGCCCTGCTTTCCGGTATGCGCTCCAAGGACCCCAATACGCAGGTGGGAGCCTGTATCGTCAGTGAAGACAACAAAATTCTCTCCATGGGCTACAATGGCTTTCCGCTGGGCTGCTCAGATGAGGAATTTCCATGGGCAAGAGAAGGGGAGACGGTGGATACCAAGTATGCCTATGTGACCCACAGTGAGTTAAATGCCATTCTGAATTACCGGGGAGGAAGCCTTCAGGGAGCGAAGCTGTATGTCTCCCTTTTTCCCTGTAATGAGTGTGCCAAAGCGATTATTCAAAGCGGAATAAAAACCGTTATTTATGACGATGACAAGTATGCAGACAGCCCTGCAAGCGTTGCTTCCCGAAGAATGTTTGATGCGGCAGGGGTAGAATACCGCAGATATGAACGTACAGGGCGTGAGATTAAAATGGAGTTGTAGGATTCGGGAAGGAGTATTGCATGAGAAAGATAATAAAGCGGAAGAAAAGCCTTTGTATGCTATTGGCTGCGGCACTCTGCATTACTTCACTTCCGGTGGGGTATACTTATGCAGCAACTACTAAGGAAAAGCTGGAACAGGCAGAAAAAGAAAATAAGGAAACCAAATCCGAACTGAACCAGACCAAGGAAGACCTGGAGGATCTAAAGGAGGTAAAGGGGACTTTGGAAGAAGAGCTGGAGGATTTAAACAGTAAACTGACCCAGGTGAGCGATAATCTGAATGATTTAGAGGAACAGATCGACAAAAAGGAAGAAGAGATTGAGATCACTACAGCCAATCTGGAGGAGGCCAGACAGACGGAAAGTGAGCAGTATGAGAGCATGAAAATGCGGATTAAGTTCATGTATGAACGCAGTGACTATGCTTTCCTGGAAACCATATTTGCCTCCGGTTCCTTTGGTGAGGCATTGAATAAGGCAGATTACATCGAGCAGATTACTGCCTATGACCGGCAAAAGCTGGAAGAATTTGAGGCCACCAGAATCCGCATTGAAGAGGAAGAGGAAAAATTACAGCAGGAAATGGCCGAGCTGGACAAGCTGCGGGAAAAAATAGCAGCAGAAAAGAAGCTGGTAAATACCTATGTAAAGCAAACTGCTTCCAGTATTTCCAGCTATTCCGGACAGATTTCCGCTGCAGAGCAGAAGGTATTGGAGCAGGAGGCAAAAATCAAGGAACAGGAAGCCAATATTGCCTATCTGAAAAAGAAGCTGGCGGAGGAACAGGCAATGTCCAAGTTGGCGGCTCAGTCCAGCTGGAGGGATATTTCTGAAGTTACCTTTGAAGAAGGAGACCGGTATCTTCTGGCTAATCTGATCTACTGTGAGGCAGGCGGAGAGCCTTATGCGGGACAGCTTGCGGTGGGAGCAGTAGTGATCAACCGGGTGTTAAGCAGTGTATATCCCAACAGCGTGGTGGAGGTTATTTACCAAAAGTCACAGTTCACCCCGGCAGGAAGCGGTCGGCTTGCCTTGGCCTTAGCAGAGGATCGGGCCACGCCTGCCTGCTACAAAGCGGCCGATGAAGCCATGGCAGGGCAGACTAATGTGGGAAACTGTGTTTATTTTAGAACGCCCATAGAGGGACTCACCGGTATTTCCATCGGCAACCATATATTTTATTGATTTTGGAAAAAAGAGTCTGCTGTTTAGCCGACTCTTTTCAATTTTGCGAATGAGGTTTTGAATAGTTACTCCAATTTTTTTCTTTACAGTTTGCGTAAAAATGGTATAATCAAACTACTATGAAAGGAAAGGAATCAGTGTGTGAAAGGGGATAATCATAATATATTTCGGTTATTGGCACTCTTTAATCAGTTTGCACTTCACATTCTGGTTCCCATTTTTTTGTGTTCCTTCCTGGGATACCGGCTGGATCAGAAGCTGGGAACCAGCTTTCTATTTGTTTTTTTCTTTTTTCTTGGGGCACTGGCAGGCGGAAGGAATGTCTTTCTTCTGGCGAGGAAAGTATATGACAGTGACTCCACCAGACCATCAGAAAGCTATGCTGCCAATCAAAAGAAAAAAAAGAAGGGAAAGCATAATAAAGGAGAGAGAACATGAAAAAAGTTTTTGCAGCAAACGAAACATTAATAGAGATGATTTTGGGTATTCTTTTATTTGGAGGAGTAATTTGGCTGGTGGGAATCTGGTTCGTTCCTGAAAAGCGGTTATTCACAGTTGGTCTGTGGCTGGGGATAGTGATTGCCTGTCTGGCCGGGTGGCATATGGCAAGAACTCTGGATAAGGGAATGGAATTGGGGGCAGCAGCAACCAAATATATTATCTCGCAGAATATGTTGCGTTATCTGCTAATCGTGGTTGCCTACGGTGTGATCTGTGTAACACAGATAGGTAATCCCATTGCGGCATTCATAGGGATCATGGGACTGAAAGCAGGTGCCTATCTCCAGCCGCTTGCTCATAGGGTAATAACCAAAGAAAAAAGGAGGTGAAACTATGGGATCAAACATTTTGTTATCTGCAGGTGCGGACATCGATTTTATGATTCATGGAATTTTTTCCTATGAATTTTTCGGTCAGACGGTGTGGATAACAACTACTCATGTCTGTGTGCTGATTGTGCTCTTACTTCTGATCATTTTTTCCATAATGGCTGGCCGTACCATGAAGCGGGCGACTGAAGTCCCCACAGGTTTTCAGAATGTGGTAGAGATGGTGGTGGAAATGTTAGATAAGATGACAGGAAGCACCATGGGGAAAAATGCGCCGAAGTTCCTGAACTATATCGGTACCATTTTTATCTTTATTCTCATCAGCAATATTTCAGGACTGTTTGGACTGCGTCCCCCTACAGCAGACTATGGAGTAACCCTTCCCCTGGGGTTGATGACCTTTGCACTGATTCATTTTAACAAATTCAAATATCAGAAGGTCAAAGGGGTAATTGAGGGTCTGTGTAACCCATGGCCAATTTGGGCGCCAATCAATATAATCGGTGATGTGGCAGTGCCCATTTCTTTATCCTTGCGTTTGTTTGCCAATGTTCTTTCAGGAACAGTGATGATGGCATTGGTATACGGTTTATTGTCAAAGATTGCGATTATTTGGCCGGCAGCCCTGCATGTGTATTTTGACTTGTTCTCCGGGGCAATTCAGACCTATGTATTCTGTATGCTGACCATGACTTATATTTCAGACGCTATGACAACAGAATAGAGAAAAGAACAAAAAAAGAAAAATCAGGAGGAAAACAAAATGGAATTCAATGAAAACTTTATCTTAGGATGCTCAGCAATCGGTGCAGGTTTAGCGGTTATTGCAGGTATCGGACCTGGTGTAGGTCAGGGTATTGCAGCAGGTCATGCAGCCGCAGCAGTAGGACGTAATCCCGGTGCAAAATCCGACGTTACTTCCACTATGCTTCTTGGTCAGGCAGTTGCCGAAACAACCGGTTTATATGGTCTGTTGATTGCCATGCTTCTGTTATTCGTAAAACCCTTATTACCATAAGTCTTCTTAGGTTAATGAAAAACGAAAGGAGGCAGCAACTTGAATACATTACTAAGTACCGCCTGTGTACTTGCAGCTACGGAAATGACCCCCAGATTGTTTGACCTGGATTTCCAGTTGCTGGCAGATTCTGTGCTCACCATTATCGCCGTATTTGCCCTGTTTTTGATCATGTCGTATTTTCTGTTCAATCCGGCAAGAGAGTTCTTGCAGAAAAGACAGGATAAGATCAAGGCAGAGCTGGATGATGCTGAGGCTAATCAAAAAAAAGCCGATGCTCTTCGTGAAGAGTATGAAGGAAAGCTGAAAAACATCAATAAAGAAGCGGAAGAAATCTTAAGCGAAGCCAGGAAAAAGGCGCTTGCCAACGAAAATAGAATTATTGCTCAGGCAAAAGAAGAAGCAGCCCAGATTCTGGAGAGAGCAAGGAAGGAAGCTGATCTGGAGAAACAGAAAATGGCAGACGAGGTAAAGCGGGAAATCGTTTCTGTAGCCGCACTTATGGCAGGAAAGGTGGTGGCATCTTCCATGGATGCAGCCATTCAGGACAGCCTTATTGATGAAACATTGAAAGAAATAGGTGACAGTACATGGCTAAGCTAATATCGAAAACATATGGTGAGGCTTTGTTTGAACTGTCCGTGGAAGAAGCCACTGCCGCTACGATGCTGGAGGAAGTGACCGGTATCAGACAGGTATTGTGCGATAATCCGGACTATCTTCGTTTTTTGACTCATCCGAGAATTCCCGCTGAGGATAAGGTAAAGACCACAGAAAAAATCTTTACCGGACAAGTCAGCAAAGAGCTGGTTGGCTTTCTTCAGGTAATCATTTTAAAGGGCAGATGTGATGCTCTTTTTGAAATACTTGATTATTTTATCCTGCGAATGAAAGAGTATAAGGGAATAGGGGTAGCCTATATCACGACACCCCAGATACTGAATGAGGAAAAGAAGGAGAAAATCAGGGAGAAGTTACTGTGTACTACTTCTTTTAAGGAAATGGAAATGCATTACGACATCAATCCGGATCTGCTGGGAGGAATGCAGATTCGGATAGGAGATCGAGTGGTAGACAGCAGTATTCAGACAAAACTGAACCAGTTACAGAGAGAGCTGTTGGAGCTGCAGGTTTAGCTGCACCCTCAGACAAGTAACGCAAAGGAAATATAAAGAAAGGTGCGTAAGATCCATGAATTTAAGACCAGAAGAGATCAGTTCAGTCATTAAGGATCAGATTAAGAGATATGCCGCAGATATGGAAGTATCCGATGTGGGTACTGTCATTCAGGTAGCCGATGGTATAGCTCGTGTGCACGGTCTGGAAAATGCAATGCAGGGAGAATTATTGGAATTCCCCGGTGAGATATATGGAATGGTATTGAACCTGGAAGAGGATAACGTTGGTGCGGTTTTATTAGGAAATCACAGAAACGTTAATGAAGGAGATATCGTAAAGACCACGGGAAGAGTAGTAGAGGTTCCCGTAGGCGATGCATTGTGCGGCCGTGTAGTAAATTCCTTAGGACAGCCCATTGATGGAAAAGGACCCATTGCAACCGATAAATATCGTCAGATCGAGAGAGTTGCTTCCGGTGTAATTACCAGAAAATCCGTAGATACACCTCTGCAGACCGGTATCAAGGCGATTGACTCCATGGTGCCCATCGGCAGGGGACAGAGAGAGTTGATTATCGGTGACAGGCAGACCGGTAAAACGGCTATTGCCATTGACACGATCATTAACCAGAAGGGACAAGGGGTAAAATGTATTTATGTGGCTATCGGCCAGAAGGCATCTACCGTTGCCAATATCGTTAAGACGTTGGAAGAAGCCGGTGCGATGGCGTATACCACAGTAGTCGTTTCTACCGCCAGTGAACTGGCACCCCTGCAGTATATTGCACCCTATTCCGGCTGTGCCATTGGGGAAGAATGGATGGAGCAGGGAGAAGACGTGCTGGTGGTTTATGACGACCTGACCAAGCACGCAGCCGCTTACCGTACTCTGTCACTGCTTCTGAAAAGACCGCCGGGGCGTGAAGCCTATCCTGGTGATGTATTCTATCTGCACTCCAGACTATTGGAAAGAGCAGCCAGAATGAACGAACAGTATGGAGGCGGTTCCCTGACTGCATTGCCGATTATCGAAACTCAGGCAGGTGACGTATCAGCATATATTCCTACCAACGTCATTTCCATTACTGACGGCCAGATTTATCTGGAAACCGAAATGTTCAACTCCGGCTTCCGGCCGGCAGTAAATGCGGGTCTTTCTGTATCCCGAGTGGGTGGTGCCGCACAGATCAAGGCGATGAAGAAGATTGCTGCTCCTATCCGTGTGGAACTGGCGCAGTATCGAGAGCTGGCGGCATTTGCACAGTTTGGTTCCGAATTGGATGCGGATACTAAGGAGAAGCTGGCACAGGGTGAGCGGATCAAGGAGATTTTAAAGCAGCCGCAGTACCAGCCCATGCCGGTGCAGTATCAGGTAATTATTATCTATGTTGCTACAAATAAATACCTTTTAGATGTGGAAGTAGAGGATATTACCCGTTTTGAAAAAGAATTTTTCGAGTTTTTAGATACAAAATATCCGGAGATTCCCAATTCCATTGCTGAACAGAAAGTGATCTCTGAGGAAACGGAGGACACATTGAAAAAGGCGATTGAAGAGTTTAAGAAACAGTTTAATTAGGAAAAGGTGACAGATTATGGCTTCCATGAGAGACATAAAAAGGCGTAAGGGCAGTATACAAAGTACCCAGCAAATCACGAAAGCAATGAAACTGGTTTCCACCGTTAAACTGCAGAGAGCGAAGCAGCGGGCAGAACAGTCCCAGTCCTATTTTACGGGAATGTACCAGACGGTGCAGAAAATGCTTGCTAAGACCGGCAATATTGACCATCCATATTTGCGCTCTACCGGCTCAGATAAAAAGCTGGTGATTATGATTACCTCCAACCGCGGACTGGCAGGAGGATATAACTCTAACGTGGTAAAGCTCATTACCCAGGGTGATTTTGAGAAAGATAAGGTTATGGTTACTGCCATTGGTAAAAAGGGTAAGGATGCCATGGTAAGAATGAAGTACGAGCTGGCAGGGGATTATTCAGATATGATCGAAGAGCCCACCTATCAGAATGCCATGGATATTGCCAAAGAGGCATTGGATATTTATGCCAGGCAAGAAGTGGGAGAGATTTATCTGGCCTACACCCATTTTAAGAATACGGTCGTTCATGAGCCTGTTTTAATGAAGCTGCTGCCTGTTGAACCGGGCATAGACACCGGGGTTCAGGAAGGGGATAATATTCCCATGAATTTTGAACCGAGAGAAGAGGAAGCGTTGGCTCTGCTTATTCCCAAATATATCACCAGTCTGATTTATGGGGGAATGGTAGAGGCGGTAGCCAGTGAAAACGGTGCGAGAATGCAGGCTATGGACTCAGCAACCAGTAACGCAGAAGAAATGATCAGTGATTTGACCCTGCTGTATAACAGAGCCCGTCAGGGTTCCATTACACAGGAATTAACAGAAATAATTGCCGGGGCACAGGCGATCTCTTAGAGCGCCTGCAGTCAGTGATTGTCGGTTTCCAAGAAGGCGATAATTGCTCAAAGGCAGAAGGAAAAACAGAGAGAAAGGAAACAGTGATGGCAGGAACAAACATAGGAAAAATCACACAGATTATCGGTGCTGTTTTAGACGTAAAGTTCCAGGAAGGAAACTTGCCGGAAATTAACGAAGCGATCAGAATCACCAGAAAAAATGGTGAAGTTCTGGTTGTGGAAGTGGCACAGCATTTGGGTGATGACATTGTGAGATGTATTGCCATGGGTCCTACCGACGGTTTGGTTAGAGGGATGGATGCAGAAGCTACGGGTGCACCCATTTCGGTTCCCGTAGGAGAAAATACCTTAGGCCGTATTTTTAACGTTTTGGGTGAACCCATTGACAATAAGCCTGCACCGGAGGCGGTGTCTTATGATCCCATTCACAGGGCGGCACCGGAGTTTTCCGAGCAGGCGACAGAATCAGAACTGCTGGAAACCGGTATTAAGGTCGTAGACCTTCTTTGTCCCTATCAGAAGGGTGGTAAAATCGGTCTCTTCGGGGGTGCCGGCGTAGGAAAGACAGTATTGATTCAGGAATTGATTCGTAATATAGCGACAGAGCATGGGGGTTACTCCGTATTTACCGGAGTAGGAGAACGTACCCGTGAGGGTAATGATCTGTATCATGAGATGACGGATACCGGAGTTATTGATAAGACTACCATGGTATTCGGACAGATGAATGAGCCGCCGGGAGCCAGAATGAGAGTGGGACTGACCGGCCTTACCATGGCAGAGTATTTCCGTGACAAGGGTGGAAAGGATGTATTGCTTTTTATTGATAATATTTTCCGCTTTACCCAGGCTGGCTCTGAGGTATCTGCACTTTTGGGACGTATGCCCTCGGCAGTAGGTTATCAGCCTACCTTACAGACGGAGATGGGTGCCCTTCAGGAGCGCATTACCTCCACCAAGAATGGTTCCATTACTTCCGTTCAGGCCGTATATGTGCCTGCAGATGACTTGACAGACCCGGCTCCGGCAACCACCTTTGCCCACCTGGATGCAACTACCGTTTTATCCCGTTCTATCGTGGAATTGGGTATTTATCCGGCAGTTGATCCTCTGGAATCCACCTCTCGTATCCTGGATCCCAGAATCCTGGGTGAGGAGCATTACAGTGTGGCTCGTGGGGTACAGGAGATTCTTCAGAAATATAAGGAGCTGCAGGATATTATCGCCATCCTTGGTATGGATGAGCTTTCTGAGGAAGATAAGCTGGTGGTATCCAGAGCAAGAAAGGTGCAGAGATTCCTTTCCCAGCCTTTCTTCGTAGCAGGACAGTTTACCGGTATGGAAGGAAAATATGTACCGATCAATGAAACCATCCGTGGGTTTAAAGAAATACTGGAAGGAAAGCACGATGATATTCCGGAAAGCTATTTCCTGAATGCGGGAAGCATTGACGATGTGCTGGAGAGAGTAAAATAATCAAGGGCACCACAGAATGCGGCAGGAAATGAGGAAAAGATGGCAGATGAGAGATTTTTTGAATTAGAAATTATTACTCCTGACCGGGTGTTCTATAAAGGCCAGGTTACTATGGTCGAATTTAATACCACAGAGGGAGAAATCGGTATCTATCCAGGTCATATTCCGCTGACGGTAATTGTGAAGCCCGGAGTACTGACGATTACCGGAGAAGAAAAGAAAGAGGCTGCTCTTCATACAGGCTTTGCTACTATTCTGCAGGATAAGGTAACGATCATGGCAGAAACGGTGGAATGGCCGGAGGAGATCGATCTGAGGCGTGCTGAAGCTGCCAAAGAACGGGCCGAGACCCGCCTTCGTGAAGGTAAGACAGATACTGATATTGCCAGAGCAGAAACTGCTTTATTACGGGCTATGGCAAGGATTAAAACAATTAAATAAATAAATAAATGGGGGTCAACAGTTCAGAGCACTTATCCTGCAGGCAGAAACGAGTTCGGACCTTTTGACCCCTGTATCAAATGCATAGTGCAGTATTATATCAGGAAGGCAGGTCGAAGATCTGTCTTTTTGCATATAGTAAATAAAAAAGGAAACGACAATGGATGCAAGACCACCCTTACCCTTTTTTATGACCTATCCGTCAGCAGCTTTTGCAGAAAATCAACCGGAAAAAGTGAGTGGAAGAGATTATATGCGGCAGCTTTATCCACTGGAGGCAAAGCAATATCTGACCGTAATCATGGGCGTTTTGGACGAAATGGATTTTCGCGAAAATTATATTTATGATGAGTATCCGGATCAGCTCACTCTGTTAAGGCTGACAGATACCATTTTAAGGCTTATTCCTATGCGAAATAATGTGTCCCGGGAAACGCAGAAAAGCCTGGTGCAGGTATTGCTCTATGATGAAATTATTCGTCGGCGGGAGCTTAAGAGCAATTTTTAGTTGTTTCTTATGAAAAAAACGTTTACACTGTAGGAAAAGAATGAGTGGAAAGAATGTGTAGAAATGGATGAAATCAGATTGCTCTGCAAAGAGTGCATTGGAGAAGAGTTATATCAGATTATTCTTAGTAAGGCCAAGGGAAGTAAGGCTATTACTAAGGTAAAGATACGCCCTCTGCTATTGAAGGGAAGATTGATGTTTCAGGTCAGTGAAACGAAAGGAACCCAGATTTTTCATAGTAATTTGAATAAAGAGGAAGTGACGGAGAGAATAATAGACTATCTGAATAAGGATTTTTCACAGGCCGAGTTTACCTCCGGCAAGCTGTGGGCTATGGTATTGATCAGTAAAAAAGGAAAGATAACGATCAAGAAGAAAAAACAGGAGATGGCTTGTCAGGCAGACTTGTCCCATAATAAGGTAAAAAACTATATTCTGCCGGAAGGGGTACCTGTACCCTTTCTCGTAGACCTGGGAGTTCAGACGATTGATGGCAAGACGGTGAGAAGCCGCTATGATAAATTCCGGCAAATTAACCGCTATCTGGAATTTATTGCAGATATTATGCCTATACTTCCAACAGAGCGAAGAATAAGGATTGTAGATTTTGGCTGCGGAAAATCTTATCTTACCTTTGCCCTGTATTATTATATGAAAATATTATGTAAGCGGGATATTCAGGTGGTAGGGCTGGATCTGAAGGAAAAGGTGATCGAAGAGTGTAACAGCCTGGCAAAAAAATATGGGTATGAAAATCTGAATTTTGTATGCGGTGATGTGGTGCAGTATCAGGCATTAGAGGCCGTGGATATGGTAGTGACCCTTCATGCCTGCGATACGGCCACCGATTATGCGCTAAAAAAGGCAATCAGCTGGGGAGCCAAGGTGATTTTTACAGTACCCTGCTGTCAGCATGAGGTAAACGGGCAGATTAAGAATGAGCTGCTGCAGCCATTGCTGAAATATGGGCTGCTGAAGGAGAGAATAGCGGCATTAGTAACCGATGGAATCCGGGCAAACCTTCTGGAAGAACAGGGCTATCAGGTACAGATTATGGAATTTATCGATATGGAGCACACGCCTAAGAATATTTTGATTCGTGCAGTCAGAGAAAGCAATCCCCAAAAAAGAGTAACTAATGTGGGAAAGATGGCACAGTTTCTGGGGGTGGAGAACACTCTGCAGAAGCTGTTGAAAGCAGAACCTACGATAGACACGGGGAAGATGTGAAAAAGAGGATATATCACCGACTTATTTAAGCATAGCGCAAGCAAGGCTTGCGTTATGCTATGAGGATTAGATTGAAAAATAAGATTGATAGCTTATTTTTCAATCCGGGATTTGTGCCGAAGCGTCACAAATCCTTTGATCGCAGAGCCGAATCTGAAATTCGGCTCGCGTTCCTCAGCGTAA
>SFDP01000022.1 GCA_004558185.1 Lachnospiraceae bacterium
CCCCACTTTTAAGCTCATATTTTGGCGGGTCTCAAGGACATTCACCCACATTTGAGCAAGCTCATGTGGGTTCAGACCTTTTGACCCTGGTATCATAGAGATTGTTGCCTGGCTCCGTTCTTGAACACCATTATACTGTTTTAACAACACACAATTTGACCAATTTGCAAAATGTGTGTTGTTAAAATGGATTTTTTGAGATATACTTCATATATGGATTGTCAGAAAGAGGTGTACAATATGGAATTGTTTTGTAGAGAACAGTATCTTTCAAAGATTAGAGGGTTTTATCATGATACCGACATTATAAAAGTTATCACCGGTGTTAGGCGCTGCGGAAAATCAAGTTTGATGGAAATGATAAGAGATGAGCTTGTTAGCGAGGGTGTTATTGAAGATCGTATCATATATTTAGATCTTGATTCAAGAAAGTATAGAAAAATAAAAACAGACGATGAATTTGAAGAGATAGTAGATGCGCTATCAATTTCTGATGAAATCAAGTATTTATTTGTAGATGAAATACAAAATATTCAGAACTTTGAAGAAATTATCAATGCATTTAGAAATGATGGGGACTATTCTATTTTCATTACCGGTTCAAATTCATATCTGTTAAGTGGAGAGTTGGCTACAAAACTTACCGGAAGATATGTAGAATTCGAGCTATTCACTCTGAATTTCAATGAATATCTTTCCATGAAAAAATTTTATCAGAGACCTATTGATAATAATCTGAATATTGAACTGGATAAATTCCTTAGAGAAGGTGGATTTCCCCGTACAGTTAGATTTGATACAGCGGAAGAAAAGCAAGCATATACAAAATCTGTAATAGAAGAGATTTTTGAAAAAGATATTAAGAAAAGAGTTAAGGTTCGCAATGTGGAAGTTTTTGAAGCGGTTAGAGGATTTGTTATTAACAACTTTGGTGCTACCATGAGTATACAAAGCCTCCAGCATTCTCTTGAGAAGGTTGGGTTATCTGTTCAACGTGCAACCTTAAAACGTTATATAGATGCGTTGGTTGGTGCAAAGATTCTTTATCAATGTAGTCGATTTGATATGAAATCCAAAAAGGCTTTGAGTGGTGAGAAAAAGTACTATCTGGCAGATACATCATTTTATTTTGCATTTAATACTGATAACCGTATAAATTATGGACCTGCTTTGGAAAATATGGTATACCTGTATGCTCGAGGAAATAATTATACGATAAGTGTTGGCAGAATTGGGAAGCTTGAGTGTGATTTTATTCTTAGAGATACGAAGCAAAATTATTCATATGTTCAGGTGGCATATACTATAAATGAGAGTAAACAGACCGAAGATAGGGAATACAGAGCATTGGAAATGATTAGAGATAATTACACAAAGTATGTTGCGACAACAGATTATTTGCTTCAAAAAAGAAATGGAATAAAACACATTAATATTCTGGAATTCATGAAAGAGAGTAAGAAGTTTTAAGCGAATACCAAAGACGGGAAGTAGATTAAAGGCTCACAGCATAAGATGAAGCTGGAATTTCCGAAAAAGAAAAAATAAAACATAGATTGATTTCAGCAAAGCTGAAAAAGAGAAGATTGCAGCGACGGAGGATGTGCTTTCCATATCTGAACGGTTACTGTCCAAATCTTGTTATTATATATGGATTTGCATAATAAGCGATAATACGGAAAATGTGGTTGATTATGGAGGAAAAGCAGGCCATCGCCGTATTAGGCGCAGGAAGCATCACCAAAATAGAGCGTTATTCATGGCAACGGAATGCCAGTATGATAACAACACATATTTTGGTATCGGCATCAGGAATTGAGACCACAAAATGCTTGTAGTTTCTTGCAAAACAATGTACAATGCTATAGATTAAATTAAATGATACCAGGGTCAAAAGCCCCTAACTATGATACCTACGGATTGTTACGTACTTCGTACTCCCACAATCCTGCAAAATATTCGCATATCGTGGTGCTTCTCAAGGACATTCACCCACATTTGAGCAAGCTCATGTGGGTTCAGACCTTTTGCCCCTGGTATCATTAAATAGTGATAAAAAGGAAAATAAGGTGCAGGAGGAAAGAAGATGGCATTAAGCAAAAAGCCGGTTACCGGAATGAAGGATATACTGCCGGCAGAGATGCAGATTCGTGATTATGTAATCGGTGTAATCAAGGAAACATATGCGCAGTTTGGCTTCACCGGTATTGAAACTCCCTGCGTGGAAAATATTGCCAATCTGAGCAATAAGCAGGGTGGAGAAAATGAAAAATTGATTTTCAGGATTTTGAAACGAGGCGAAAAGCTGAACCTGGAGAAGGCAGAAACAGAGGCCGATCTGGTGGATGGAGGGCTTCGCTACGATTTAACCGTTCCTTTGGTTCGTTTTTACTCCAATAATGGTGCCAATCTTCCTTCTCCCTTTAAGGCTTTGCAGATTGGCCCGGTATGGCGGGCAGACAGACCACAGAGAGGAAGATACCGTCAGTTCTATCAATGCGACATCGATATTTTGGGAGAGCCTTCCAATCTGGCAGAGATTGAATTGATCCTGGCCACCACCACAACTCTGGGAAAGCTGGGATTTAAAGGCTTTGAAATCCGAATCAACGAAAGAAGAATCCTGAAGGCCATGGCTGCCTACAGTGGTTTTGCCGAGGAGAGCTATGATCTGGTATTCATCACGCTGGATAAAATGGACAAGATCGGTTTGGAAGGCGTGGAGAAGGAATTAAAGGAATCCGGCTTTGAAGCCGGGGCAGTAGAGAAGTATCTTGGATTGTTTAAAGGCATGGAGGCGGCTGAGGACAGCTTTGGGTGGCTGTTAGGAGAAATCGGGGCTTACCTGGAGGAAGGGATCGGAGAGAATTTAAAGGAAATCATCACCAGCGTAGAAGCAGTAAAACAGGCAGATTTTAAGATGGTGTTTGACCCCACTCTGGTGCGGGGAATGTCCTATTATACGGGAACCATTTTTGAAATTGCCATTCCTGAATTTGGCGGAAGCTGCGGCGGCGGCGGAAGATATGACAAGATGGTGGGCAATTTTACCGGAAAAGACACTCCTGCCTGTGGATTTTCCATCGGCTTTGAGCGCATCGTTCTGCTTCTTTTGGAAAATGGCTTTCAGATTCCCGGAGCCGGTAAAAGATACGTTTATCTGGTAGAGAAGGGAATGCCGGCTGACAGGCTCTGTGAAATTATGCGTGAGGCACAGCAGGCCAGGGAAAAAGGAGAGCAGGTGCTGGTTGCCCGAATGAATAAGAACAAAAAGTTCCAGAAGGAGCAGCTTACCCAGGAAGGGTATGAAGAATTCAGGGAGTTTTACTGTAATCCCCTGTAAGAAAATAATACAGTCAAAGGGCAAAATGCCCAAAAGACCGATAAGTGGAGGATATTATGGCTGAATCGATGAAAGGCTTAAAGAGGACTCACCGCTGTACGGAGGTTTCCACTGCCAATGTGGGACAGGTGGTTACGGTAATGGGCTGGGTACAGAAGCAGAGAAATAAGGGCGGAATCATTTTTGTGGACCTGCGTGACCGCTCAGGACTTTTACAGATTATTTTTGAGGAAAGTGATATTCAGGCAGAAGGCATGGAAAAGGCGGAGAAGCTGAGGAGTGAATTCGTCATTGCCGTAGTTGGAAGAGTGGAAAAACGCTCCGGTGCCGTGAATGAAAATCTGGAAACTGGAGACATTGAAATCAGGGCTACCCAGCTTAGAATTCTGTCTGAGGCAGAAACGCCCCCTTTTCCCATTGAAGCAGATTCCAAGACGAAAGAAGAGCTTCGGTTAAAATACCGTTATCTGGATTTACGGCGACCCGATTTACAGGGAAAACTGATGCTAAGAAGTAAAATTGCGGCAAAAATCCGTTCCTTTTTAACTGATGAGGGCTTTTTGGAAATAGAGACGCCTATCCTGCAGAAATCCACGCCGGAGGGAGCAAGGGATTATCTGGTGCCCAGCCGGGTTCATCCGGGCAGCTTCTATGCCCTGCCGCAATCTCCTCAGCTTTTTAAGCAGCTATTGATGTGTGCAGGATATGACAGGTATTTCCAGATTGCAAAATGCTTTCGTGATGAGGATTTACGGGCAGACAGGCAGCCGGAATTTACCCAGGTGGATATGGAGCTGTCCTTCGTGGATGTAGAGGATGTGATCGAGGTAAATGAACGTCTGCTCCAATACGTCTGCAGAGAGGCCATTGGTCTTGAGGTAAGTCTTCCTATTCCCAGGATGACCTGGCAGGAGGCTATGGACCGGTATGGCTCCGATAAGCCGGATACCCGTTTTGGTATGGAGCTTACGGATGTATCCCAGGCGGTGAAGGGCTGTGGCTTCGGAGTCTTCACGTCTGCTTTGGAAAATGGCGGTTCTGTCCGTGGGATCAATGCAAAAGGACAGGCAGAAATGCCTCGCAAGAAGATCGATGCTCTGGTGGATTTTGCTAAGGGATATGGAGCCAGAGGGCTGGCTTATCTGGCTGTACTGCCGGATGGCAGCTTTAAATCTTCTTTTGCTAAATTTATGACCGAAGACGAGTTGAAGGCTCTGGTGGAGGCTATGGCAGGGGAACCCGGAGATTTATTGCTGTTTGCCGCAGATAAGAATAGAATCGTCTACAATGTTCTGGGAGCCCTTCGTCTGGAGGTGGCCGCACAGATGAACATTATTGATGAAAATAAGTTCAATTTCCTTTGGATTACCGAGTTTCCTCTTTTGGAATGGGATGAGGAGGAAAACCGTTATACGGCTATGCATCATCCCTTCACTATGCCCATGGACGAGGATTTGGCACTTTTGGATACGGACCCGGGAAAGGTTCGTGCCAAGGCCTATGATATTGTGTTAAATGGAACGGAACTGGGCGGCGGAAGTGTGCGAATTTTCCAAAGTGAGGTTCAGGAAAAAATGTTTCAGGTGTTGGGCTTTAGTAAGGAAGAAGCCTATAATCGCTTTGGCTTCTTACTGAATGCCTTTAAATATGGAGTGCCGCCTCATGCGGGACTGGCCTATGGACTGGATCGACTGGTAATGCTTTTGGTTAAGGCGGACAGCATTCGTGAGGTGATTGCCTTCCCTAAGGTGAAGGATGCCTCCTGCCTGATGACCAATGCGCCGGATGTGGTGGATGAGAAGCAGTTGGAGGAGCTGTTTATTCAGATAGCCATGGCAGAAGAGACAGAGTAACGGATTAAAGCGGGGGTGAAAAAAGGAAAATACAGGGTAAAATTTACCGGTATTTTCCTTTTGCTTTAACGGGCTGATGACTGACTTTGGGTTGACAATTTCAGATATAGTTGCTATGATTATTGAAGATGGTTACTAATTTTGGGGGATAATTTTTGTATAATTTGCCCAAGGAAAATGAATACTACTGGGAGGGGAGTTACCAAATGATATAAGTTAATCTGCCATATACAGGATTGATTTATAGCGTTTGGTTTTTTTATACGACCAATTCGGCAGAAAAGAGGATGAGCAGATGGAAAAATTTCAAGGAAAAAGCGTATTGTCAGGTGTGGCCATCGGTAAGCTTTATATTTTCAAAAAGCAGGAATACACCCTGGTAAAAGAAACAGTCACTGATGTGGAAAAAGAGAAGGAAAGATTTCGAGGAGCCTGTGAGAAGGCGAAAGAACAGCTTTCCAGGCTGTACGATAAGGCTCTTAATGATGTAGGTGAAGAGCAGGCAATGATTTTTGATGTGCATAAGATGATGCTGGAGGATCTGGACTATCTGGAAGCGGTGGAATCCATGATTGAGGAACAGAAGGTGAATGCGGAGTATGCCACTAATGCTACCGGAGAGAGCTTTGCCGAAGTCTTTGCCAATATGGATGACGATTATTTTAAGGCAAGAAGCGCAGATGTAATGGATATTTCCAAGCGTGTTATACGGGTGCTGGCAGGAGTAAAGGAGGGAGGCATCGATTCTGATGAGCCGGTGATCATTGTGGCCGATGATCTGACTCCCAGCGAGACGATCCAGATGGACAAGTCTAAGATTCTTGCTTTTGTTACCCGCTTCGGCTCCCAGAATTCCCATACTGCAATTCTGGCAAGAAGCATGAATCTGCCGTCTCTGATTAATACGGATATTCAGCTTTTGGATGAATATGATGGCCAGTTGGCTGTAGTAGACAGCTTTAACAATACGTTGATTTTGAGCCCGGATGAGGAAACCCTGGCAGCTAAGGAGAAGGCACTGGCCAAGTGGAGAGCAGATCTGGCACAGCTAGAGGAGCTTAAGGGCAAGGAAAATGAAACCAGAGACGGGCGTAAGATTAATATTTATGCCAATATCGGCAATGCAGAGGACTTACCCAAGGTACTGGCCAGCGATGCCGGAGGAATCGGTCTGTTCAGGAGTGAATTCGTGTATCTGGGCAGTCAGGATTATCCCACAGAGGAAGAACAGTATAAGGCTTATAAGGAAGTAGTAGAGGGCATGGGCGGCAAAAAGGTGATTATTCGTACTCTGGATATCGGTGCCGATAAGCAGACCTATTATTTCCATTTGAATCATGAGGAAAACCCGGCTATGGGACTTCGGGCCATTCGTATCTGTCTGGAAAGGATCGATGTATTTAAGACCCAGCTTCGGGCGATTTATCGGGCTTCTGCCTTTGGAACCTGTTCGATTATGTTTCCTATGATCATTTCCGTATGGGAGATTCAGCGTATCAAGGAGATCGTGGAGGAAGTCAAAAAGGAGCTGGCTGATGAAGGGCTTGCCTATGGTGAGGTTGAGCTGGGTATTATGATTGAGACACCGGCGGCAGTAATGATGTCTGATGAGTTGGCCAAAGAGGTGGATTTTTTCAGTATCGGAACCAATGATCTGACCCAGTATACACTGGCCATTGACCGTCAGAATGAATGCTTGGAAACCTTCTATGACTCTCATCATCCGGCAGTCTTAAGAATGATTCAGATGACCATTGATAATGGGCATAAGAACGGCATATGGGTAGGCATCTGTGGAGAATTGGCAAGTGATCTTACTCTGACGGAGAGGTTTATTGATATGGGAATTGACGAGCTATCTGTTTCTCCCACCTATGTACTGCCTCTTCGTAAGAGAGTCAGGGAGATTTAATCCGGCAATACCGGACTTACGGAGCAGGGAGACTGCTCCCGTGAAAATAATAGCTGCTAAGAAAGCTGTGCATGAAGAAGTCGAAATACCTTTTGATGATTCAATCATCTGGTAAATATTTAATTAGGTGTAAAACCGGAATGGAGGCAAAATGACAAAATTTACTTATGTAGTGACAGACGAGGTGGGAATTCATGGAAGACCTGCAGGGGTCATGGTAAAAAAATGCTGTGAGTATAAGAGCAACATTACCATTTCCTGTAAAGGTAAGAATGCAGACGCAAAAAGGATTATGGGTGTGATGTCTCTGGGAGCCAAAAAAGGTGATACTGTAGAGGTGACTATTGAGGGTGTCGATGAAGCAGCGGTAAAGGCTGATTTGGAAAAATTCTTTAAAGAAAACTTCTAGAGGTGAGAGCTATGAGAATAATCAGAACCAAGGACTATAATGACATGAGCAGGAAGGCAGCCAACATCATTGCAGCTCAGATTGTATTGAAACCGGATACTGTTCTGGGACTGGCAACAGGCTCCACACCCATTGGAACCTATGAGAACCTGGTGCAGGGCTATGAGAAGGGGGATCTGGATTTTTCTCAGGTAAAGAGTGTCAATCTGGACGAGTACAGAGGACTTCCCAGGGAGAATGATCAATCCTACTATTATTTCATGCATGATCACCTGTTTAAGTATGTGAATATTGACCTGGCGAATACCCACCTGCCGGATGGAATGCAGGAGGATAGCCAGAAGGCCTGTGCGGAATATGAGGCCGTTATTGAAGCAGTAGGAAGACAGGATCTACAGCTTCTGGGGCTTGGACACAATGGCCACATTGGTTTTAATGAGCCTTGTGAGGAATTTAAGAAAACTACTCATTGTGTGAATCTTACCCAAAGCACGATTGAAGCAAACAAGCGCTTTTTTGCTTCTGCTGATGAGGTGCCTAAGCAGGCTTATACCATGGGAATCGGTACCATTATGAAGGCCAAAAAGATTTTGGTGGTAGTCAGCGGCCAGGATAAGGCGAAGATTGTGAAGGAGGCCTTTTTCGGGCCTGTAACCCCCCAGGTTCCGGCATCTATTCTGCAGATGCATCCGGATGTAACCGTGGTTGCGGATGAGGCGGCTTTGTCGCTGGTAAAATAAAATACTTGTGTATCAGTGGACTGTTGTGTTTTACAACAGTCCATTTTTGGTGTATGATAAATAGTGGTGAACTAAGAATATTCAGGATAAAAGGCAGGGAAAATGAATTGTAAGGAAACCGAAAGAATGATTCCCGCATTTCTTGCCGGGAAGCTCGACAGTAAAGCGTTGAAGCAATTTCTCCTTCATGTGGAGGGTTGTGCGGATTGTATGGAAGAACTGACGATTCAGTATCTGGTCATGACCGGTGCGGCCATTCTGGAAGAAGGGAACAGCTTTGATTTAAGAAAGGAACTTGACGGTCTGCTGGAGGAGGCCTGGACTAAGGTGCAAAAACGCAGGATTTTAACCTTTTTTTCCTATATTTTAGAGGTTTTAGCGATTTTAACTGTGATAATAATTTTGATAATGGTGATGTTTTGATGAGAAAAAAATTGGTTTTATTGGATGGACACAGTATTTTAAACAGAGCATTTTATGGGGTGCCTGACCTTTCTACGACACAGGGGCTTCATACCAATGCAGTATACGGGTTTTTGAATATTATGTTCAAAATAATGGAAGAGGAGCAGCCGGACTATCTGGCAGTGGCATTTGACGTTAAGGAGCCCACCTTTCGGCATAAGTTGTATGCGGAATATAAAGGAACCAGAAAGTCCATGCCGGATGAACTGAGAGAGCAGGTACCGGTAATGAAGGAAATGCTCAAGGCCATGGGGATTCTGATTATGGAGAAGCCGGGGCTGGAGGCAGATGATATATTGGGAACCTTTGCCAAAAGAGCGCAGGCAGAGGGACTTGAGGTGGCTTTGGTTTCCGGAGACAGGGACTTGCTGCAGATTGCCGATGAGCATATTAAGATTCGCATCCCCAAAACCAAAGGGGGGAAAACGGAGATTGAGGATTACTATGCCAAGGATGTGTTAGAAAGCTATCAGGTAACGCCCCTGCAGTTTATTGAACTGAAGGCGCTTATGGGTGACGCCTCGGACAATATTCCGGGGGTACCGAAGGTAGGCCCTAAAACGGCCACCGGACTGATGGTGGAGTTTGGCTCTTTGGAGAATATTTACGCCCATTTAGAGGAAATCAGCAAAAAAAGTATTCGTCAGACCCTTGCCGAGAACAGGGAACTGGCAGAATTAAGCAAGGTTCTGGCCACTATTGAAGTCAATGGAGATATTCCCTACAGGCTTGAGGAGGCAGCCTTTGGCAATCCCTATACCAAGGAGGCCTATGTGCTTTGCAAGCAGCTTGAATTTAAAAATCTGCTTAACCGCTTTGAGGAAGATGCGGTAATCGTAAACAAAGAAAAAGAAAGTTTTGTAATCATTACCGACAGACTGGAGGCAGGGGAGATTTTTGACCATGCCGGGAAGGCGGATCGGGCAGCGTTTCTGATTCTGGAGGATAGTCATAAGGAGCAGGACTTTGCAGCTCTTTCTTTGTGCTTTTCTTCAAAAGGGGTTTATCTCTTTCTTCCCTGCCATGATCTGACCAGGGAGTACCTGCTGAAAGAATTGAAAGAGCTTTCTGAAAAGACCCCATTATCGTCTTTTCAGATTAAGAAGCAGTACCCCTATCTGGCAAGACCAAGGGGACAAGAGTATTTTGATATACAGATTGCAGCCTATCTGCTGAATCCCCTGAAAAGTGATTATTCGGTGGTGGATATTGCAGGAGAGTATCTGGGACTGCTCCTTTCGGAACGCAGTCAGCTTCTGGGGAAAAATTCTTTGATTAAGGCCAGAGATGAGCAGCCGGAGGAATTTAAGGAGTATGCCGGATATCTTTCCTTAGTAGCTTTTCTGGCTGTTCCTGTATTAGAGGAAAAACTTCGTGAAAGCGGCATGGAGCAGCTTTTCAGGGAGATAGAAATGCCTCTTTCCTATGTCCTCTACTCCATGGAGAAGGAAGGAGTGAGGGTAGAACGGGAGGCATTGAAGGGATATGGGGATGCCCTTTTAGTCAAAATAGAAAAACTGGAGCAAAGTGTATATGAACAGGCAGGTGTAGAATTCAATCTGAATTCTCCTAAACAGTTAGGAGAGGTACTTTTTGAGAGGCTTAAGCTGCCTGGGGGTAAGAAAACGAAAACCGGTTATTCCACAGCCGCTGATGTGCTGGAAAAGCTGGCGGGAGAAGCTCCTATTGTTTCCGACATTCTGGAATACAGAACACTGGCTAAATTGAAATCCACCTATGCCGATGGACTGGCTACCTGTATCCAGGAGGATGGTAAAATTCATACCACCTTTAATCAGACCATAACAGCAACAGGGAGAATCAGTTCCACAGAGCCCAATCTGCAGAATATTCCCATGCGGATGGAGCTGGGAAGAATGATACGCAAGGTCTTTGTTCCCAGGGAGGGCTGCCTTTTTGTGGATGCAGACTATTCCCAAATTGAGCTGAGATTATTGGCGCATATGTCCGGGGATGAACATTTGATTGCAGCATACAAAGATGAATCGGATATTCATCGGATTACGGCTTCTCAGGTATTCCATACCCCTATGGATCAGGTCACCGATTTACAGCGAAGGAATGCCAAGGCTGTGAACTTCGGAATCGTTTACGGAATCAGCTCGTTTGGCCTCAGTCAGGACTTAAGCATTACCCGTAAAGAGGCTGCAGAATATATTGAACAGTATTTTAAGACCTATCCGAAGGTAAAGGAATTTTTGGACAATTTGGTGGCTCAGGGGAAGGAAAGGGGATATGTAGAAACGATCTTTGGTCGCAGGCGACCTATTCCGGAGCTTTCCTCCAGCAACTTTATGCAGCGCTCCTTTGGAGAACGGGCAGCTATGAATTCTCCTTTACAGGGGACAGCGGCAGATATTATGAAGATTGCCATGATTCGGGTATTCAATCGACTGGAGGAAGAAAAGCTGAGCTCCAGGCTGATTTTACAGGTTCATGATGAATTATTGATCGAAGCCCCCGAGAACGAGGCAGAACAGGTCAGACGGATTCTGGAAGAGGAAATGAAAGGAGCAGCCAATCTGAAGGTTACCCTGGAGGTGGATATTCACCAGGGAAGCGATTGGTATGAAGCAAAATAGTGATTAAAATAGGTATAACCGGTGGAGTAGGCAGTGGAAAGACCAGGGTTCTTGAGTATCTGGGGGCTCACACCAAAAGCCGGATTCTTCTGGCTGATGAGGTGGCCCATCAGGTCAAGGAGCCAAACAGTGAATGCTACAGGCAACTGGTCTGCCTGCTGGGAACCTCTGTGTTAGAGGAGAATGGCCGGATACATCGAGGGAAAATGGCTGAGGTGATTTTTGGAGATAAGGAGCTTCTTCGTCAGGTAAATGAGATTATTCATCCGGCGGTGAAGGAATTTATTCTTAAGGCCATGGAAAAGGAAGAAAGAGAGAAAAAGACGGAGGTCTTTTTTCTGGAGGCAGCACTTTTGATTGAATCAGGATATCTGTCTTATCTTGATGAGCTGTGGTACATCTACAGTGATATCAAAACCAGAGAAAAACGATTGCAGGAGAGCAGGCAGTATTCCCTGGAAAAAATCAGGCAGATTGTGGAACAACAACTCCCCGAGGAGGAGTTTCTGAAATACGCCGGGGTGGTTATTGACAACAGCAGGGAATTTGCGGATACCTGCAGGCAGTTGGAGAAAGAAGGAAGGCGCCTGCATATCTGGCAGGAGCAAGGCTAGGAGGAAGCACCTGTGGAAAAAAGTAAAAACTATGGGGGACAGTTGGTATTTGGTCTGGATATCGGAACCAGAAGTATAGTGGGAACAGTGGGCTATAAGGATGGTGAACGTTTTATCGTGGTGGCACAAAAGGTAAAGGAACATGATACCAGGGCAATGCTGGATGGACAGATCCATGATATTGAGCGGGTAGGAGAAACCATAGCTCATGTGAAGGAAGCTCTGGAGCAGGAAATCGGCCGTCGGCTGGTGGAGGTCTGTATTGCTGCTGCAGGACGTGTTCTGGAAACTGTAACCAGTCATGCAGACATAGAATATGAGGAAGAGCATCTGGTCACAAAGGAAGATATCTATACGCTGGATTCCATTGCAGTGGAAAAAGCATACGAGCTGTTTTTAAAGGAAAATGAAAATGGACAAAAGTTTTATTGCGTGGGAAACTCTGTAATCTGTTATTATCTTAACGATTTTCATATTAGTAATCTGGAAAATCATAAGGCACGGAAAATCGGCGTGGATTTAATTGCCACCTTTTTGCCGGATGAGGTAGTGGATGGCTTAAACAAGGCGGTAGAGCTTGCAGGCCTGCAGGTGGCCAATATGACACTGGAGCCCATTGCCGCTATTCAGGTAGCTATTCCCGAACGCTATCGTCTTTTGAATATTGCCTTGGTGGATGTGGGAGCCGGAACCAGTGATATATCGATTACCAGAGACGGAAGCATTATTGCTTATGGCATGATCCCCAAAGCAGGGGATTGTCTGACCGAGCAGATCGCTCTTCATTGTCTGACGGATTTTCAGGCGGCAGAGGCTATCAAGAAGGATGCCGGCAGGTCAGATGTGATTGGCTTTGAAGATATTATGGGGCTTAGGCAGACCATTGAAACCAGTGAAATCAACCAGCTTCTGGAGCCGGTTCTGGAGGAGATGACGACTCAGGTTGCGGACCAGATCAGGGAACTTAACGGAGGAAAGCCGGTCAGCGCCGTCTTTGTTGTCGGCGGAGGCGGAAAGGTGAACGGCTATACCCAAAAGCTGGCCGATAAGCTGGGAATACAGCCTGAGCGTGTGGCTATTCGGGGCGCAGAGGTGATGCAGAAAATTGAGTTTTCGGATCCCGCAATTGAGAAGGATTCGCTGTTGGTTACTCCCATTGGAATCTGTCTGAATTTTTATGAGCAGGACAATAATTTCGTCTTTGTTTCATTTAACGGACAGAAGGTAAAGCTGTATGATAATAAGCATCTGACGGTAACGGATGCCGCTATTCAGGCCAAATTCCCTAACGATGGATTCTTTCCAAAACGGGGAAAAGAGCTGGAGTTTACCGTGGATGGGAAGAAAAGAATTGTTCGGGGTGAGGCTGGAGAAGGGGCAGTGATTACGCTCAATGGAAAAGCAGCCAATATTCATAGTGCAATTAAGAAGGATGATATTATTGAGGTGGAGGAATCCACAGCAGGGCAGCCTGCCCGTATGGAGATCAGGGAGCTTCCGGAATTCAGAAGTACGTTGCTGCTTGAAATAAATGGAAGACAGATGGTTCTGCCTAAGTTTGCCAGTGTAAACGGGGTGCTGCAATCGGAATATTATGAAATCCAGGACAAGGATACGATCGAATTTCTCAACTATTATACGGTGGAACAGATTTTAACCTTTATGGATCTGTCCATTCAGGAAGCAAGAAGCTATTATGTGAATAATGCAGTGGCAGATTTAGGGACAAGGGTTTATGAGAATTTTAGCGTTAGAATCGAGGAGCAGGCGATAGCGGCTAGAGAAGAGAGTCCGACTGAGACCAGAGTGGAAGAACCGGGGCAGGAGGAAGGCATAAAAAGGCAGGAGAATTCGCTTAAGGCCCCACAGTCCCGACAGCTTGTTGTGGTTGTTAATCAGTCTCCTGTGGTTCTCAGAGGGAAGGAGAAATACATATTTGTAGACGTATTTGACTATATTTCTTTTGATTTGTCCAAGCCTCAGGGAGCCATTGTGACTACACTGAACGGAAAACCGGCTCAGTTTATGGAAGAACTTCATGACGGAGATATTCTGGAAATTTATTGGAGAACGATTTAGAAATCAATAAGGAGGTAGGCATGGAGCTATGCAGTATTGCCAGCGGAAGCAGCGGCAACTGTATTTATGTAGGTACTGAGGCAACCCATCTTCTGGTGGATGCAGGCATCAGCGGAAAAAGAACGGAGTGTGGTCTGAACAGTTTAGGACTTTCAGGAAGGGATCTGGATGGGATTCTGATTACCCATGAGCATTCCGATCATATCAGCGGTTTGGGAGTGATGAGCAGAAAATACCATATTCCCATTTATGCTACGGCCGGGACCATAGAGGCTATCCGCAGCAACTCTTCTTTGGGAAGGATTGAGGAGGAACTGTTTGTACCCATAGAGGCAGACAAGACCTTTATCCTAAAGGATATTCAGGTAAGTCCCATGAGGACTTCTCATGATGCAGTCTGCCCGGTGGCATATCGCTTTCGTCATGGAAGGCAAAAAATTGCCATAGCCACAGACCTGGGAACCTATAATGATTATACGGTGGAATGCTTGAAGGGAATGGATGTACTGTTTTTGGAGGCAAATCATGATGTGAATATGCTGCAGGTGGGACCTTATCCCTATTCCCTGAAGCAGCGTATCCTGGGGGATCGGGGACATTTATCCAACGAAAGCAGCGGACAGTTACTGGGAAAACTGCTGCATGATAAGCTGCAGGCAGTGGTACTGGGACATTTGAGCAGAGAGAACAATATGCCCCAGTTGGCTTATGAAACGGTTCGAGTGGAACTGGCTATGGGGAACAGTGGATACAGAGGAGATGAGTTCCCCATTACCGTGGCAAAGAGAGATGAGGTATCCGAAAAAATTTGTATTGCATAAATGGAGGGAAAGTAGATGAAAAAAACCATTATTACCGTTGTAGGAAAGGATACAGTAGGAATCATTGCCCGAGTTTGTACCTATCTGGCAGATAATGATATTAATATTCTGGATATTTCACAGACCATCGTACAGGATTTTTTCAATATGATGATGATTGTAGACCGAACACACAGCAGGAAGCATTTTCTGGAAACTGCAGAAGAACTGGAGAAGCTGGGGGAGGAGATCGGTGTGATCATTAAGTGCCAGCGGGAGGATATTTTTAACAGTATGCATAGAATTTAGGAGATGCTGATGGGTTGCTTGCGACAGCTTAGAATGGAGGAAAAATGTTAAATATATTTGAAGTGGCAGAAACCAATAAGATGATCGAGGAGGAAAATCTGGATGTAAGAACCATCACTCTGGGGATCAGCCTTTTGGACTGTATTGATTCTGACCTGGAAAGATTAAGAAAAAAGGTCTATACCAAAATCTTTGAGGCGGCAAAGGATCTGGTGTCAACAGGAGAAGCGATTTCCGGAGAGTTCGGTATTCCTATCGTAAACAAACGGATTTCTGTTACTCCGATGGCTCTGATCGGAGGAGCTGCCTGTAAAAGCACTGAAGATTTCGTTCTTTTGGCACAAACTCTGGATCAGGTGGCCAAGGAGGTGGGAGTGAATTTTATCGGAGGATACTCAGCTTTGGTGAGTAAGGGAATGACCAGAGCAGATGAGCTTTTGATTCGCTCCATTCCACAAGCCATGGCCATAACGGACAGGGTATGCAGCTCCATTAACCTGGGCTCTACGAAATCAGGGATCAATATGGATGGGGTGAAGCTGATGGGAGAAATGATAAAGGAAACTGCCGAGGCAACGAAAGAGAAGGATTCTCTTGGCTGCGCAAAGCTGGTAGTGTTCTGCAATGCCCCTGATGACAACCCCTTCATGGCAGGTGCCTTTCATGGTGTGACGGAGGCGGATACCATTATCAATGTAGGAGTAAGTGGCCCGGGAGTGGTAAAAACGGCTTTGGAAAAGGTTCGGGGAGAAAATTTTGAGGTTCTCTGTGAAACCATAAAGAAAACGGCCTTCAAGGTGACTCGTGTGGGGCAACTGGTGGCAAAGGAGGCTTCCAGACGATTGGGAGTACCATTTGGAATCGTAGATCTGTCTCTGGCACCTACCCCGGCCATAGGAGATTCAGTGGCCGATATTCTTTGTGAAATGGGACTGGAGTTTGCAGGAGCACCGGGGACAACGGCAGCACTCGCCCTGTTAAATGATCAGGTAAAAAAGGGAGGAGTAATGGCCTCATCCTATGTGGGAGGCTTAAGCGGAGCCTTTATTCCGGTAAGTGAGGATCAGGGAATGATCAACGCAGTAAAAGCAGGAGCATTGACGTTGGAGAAGCTGGAGGCAATGACCTGTGTCTGCTCGGTGGGATTGGATATGATTGCCATTCCCGGCAGTACGAAGGCCTCCACAATTTCCGGAATTATTGCAGACGAGCTGGCGATTGGAATGATCAACCAAAAGACTACGGCGGTTCGTATTATCCCCGTAATCGGTAAGGAGGTAGGTGAAACCGTAGAATTTGGAGGGCTGCTTGGGTATGCGCCCATTATGCCTGTAAACCAGTTTTCCTGTGAGGCATTTATTCATCGTGGGGGAAGGATTCCTGCCCCTATACACAGCTTTAAAAATTAAAGGAGGATTATGGGAATGAGATGCAAAAGAACACCAATAGAAGCAGAGGCAGTACAGTATGAAATCGGTCAGGGGATGGAAGACGGGTTTGAGCTCTGGGCGGATGTAGTGACCTCCGGTTGGATTGTAACCGATTATCTGGTGAAGATAACCAGGAAGGATGGCTCTATCGTATGTCCATATATTGAACACAGAAGAGGGCGTACCTTTATCGGAGAAGGGGATTATATTATCCGTGAGGATGATGGCACAAAGCACGTTTGCAGTGAGGACAAATTTTCCTATCGTTTTGAACGGGTAGAGGAAGATGCCTGAGGATGAGCGGGCAAGAGCCTGCAGAGAGTAAGGTGAGGGGCAAAATATTTTGCCCCTCATCTTACAGTATGGGAAACTGTCTCCGGTATTCGTCACGGAAAGCACATTGAAACTTTTGACTCAAAACACTCTCATAAATATGGGCCGCTCGGATATCTGCTTTCAGCATCTGGGCAGAAAGAGGATCCGTGTCGAAAGGAGAATCCGCCAGCTTGGAGATAAGCGGAATGGAGGCATTGGTTTTTATCTTATGGAGCAGGTGAGAAGCGGTTTTGCGAAAACCAAGGATTCGTGCATACCGGGCATAGTTTCCTTCCTTATATTGATGAATCTCATTTTCTTTTATATCCAGTAAAATATGCAGCAGACTGCGACTGATCCGGGAATGGGTCAGTTGCTTTGTTTTCAGCAGGTCACAAAAGGAGAGATAGTCCCTGAAGGAATAGAGATAATGATAGATCCGGTCGGCCAGATCCTGATGAAGATCGGCGTAAAGGGAAAGGGTTTCTCTTTTTTCCGACAGCAGCCGATAATGAAGCAGACCGGAAAAATCATTGATTCCCATCGGGAGAGTACGCCCATATTCCTTCAAAAGCATTTTATGCACAGAATCAGGAAGATGGGAGGCGAGGGGAAGGAGGAGAGCTTTATCCAGAGCCTGCCGTATTGCAGTGGCGGAGGAGTAGCCCTCCTCAGACAGCCTGGGGTCATGATAGCTGCTGTGAAGCCGTTTTATGGCAACCGGTGTTATTCTGCTCTTTAAGGAAAGAAGGGCGTTACAGTATTCGACTCCAAGGATATTGTTGGGCTGCTTCAGAAAGTCGGTATTTACCCCGGGACAGCATTTTTGCATGGCTATCGCCCTGGCTTTGGGAAAGGAATGGCCCTGTTTTAACTCCAGACGCAGTTGTGCCTGGTAGGCCTCGGATTCTTTTTGGAAAAATAGGGCAGTCTGCCAAATCTGTTCCAGACGGCCGTTTTCACTTCCAAAGGAAAGGCAGTCGATTACGCCCAGCTTATCCAGAAGGGATACGCCGCCAAAGGCAAAAATCTTTGCAGAGGCAGTGGCAAAGCAGACCGGCAATTCCAGCACCAGATCGGCTCCGTTTTCAAGAGCCTGTCTGGCTCTTCCATACTTGTCCATAAGGGCGGCCTGCCCCCGCTGAGTAAAGTTTCCGCTCATAATGACCACAATATAGTCCGCTCCCGTTGCCTCTCGGGTTTGACGGATATGATATTCATGTCCCAGATGAAAGGGATTGTATTCGGCAATAATTCCTGCTGTTTTCATTGATTCGGTATCCTCCTAAAGTGGATAAAATATGTCTAAAAAATGCTTTTGTTTTTTGGCAGTCTTGCTAAAAGATTAGAGTCAGAAAGCGGATTTTGTCAATAGATTAAACAAATTTTGTGCCTCTTTTTGTACAATCAAATTTAGCAAAGACTATTGTATACAAAAAAAAAAATCGTTATAATACAGATATTATATGACAAAAGGGGAGGTATGAATATGTCATACATAGATTTAATCAAGGAAAAAGCAAGACAGGATATAAGAACCATTGTTTTGCCGGAAACCAATGACAAGAGAACCCTGATTGCGGCTTCTCGCATATTGGAAGAGGGTATTGCCAATATTATTATGGTGGGTAATGAAGAGAAAATTATGGATGGTGCAGGCTGGCTGGAGGTTGATCTGACAGGCGTTACGGTAGTGGATCCTGCAAGATGCGACAAATTAGATGAGTATGTGAATCTTTTATACGAAACCAGAAAGTCCAAAGGGATGACCGAGGAGAAGGCGAGAGAGATCCTGCTTAAGGATTATCTTACCTTTGGCGTAATCATGGTTAAGGCCAATGATGCAGACGGTATGGTAGCAGGTGCGTGCCATGCTACGGCAGATGTGTTAAGACCATCCTTACAGATATTGAAAACAGCTCCCGGAGTAAAGCTGGTATCCGGCTTTTTCATTCTGGATGTACCGGATTGTACCATGGGCGAGGAGGGAACCTTCCTTTTTGCAGACTGCGGATTAAATCAGGATCCTACGGCTGAGGAGCTGGCAGCGATTGCAGACACTTCCGCAAAGAGCTTCAAGCAGTTGGTTGGTGCTAAACCCATTATTGCCATGCTCAGTCATTCCACAAAGGGAAGTGCAAAGCATCCTCTGGTTGATAAGGTAGCAGAGGCTACCAGAATTGCCCATGAAGAGTATCCGGGATTAACGCTGGATGGAGAATTACAGGCAGATGCGGCTTTAGTTCCTGCCATCGGAAAATCCAAGGCTCCCGGCAGTGAGGTTGCAGGAAATGCCAATGTATTGATTTTCCCCAATTTGGACTGCGGTAATATTGGATATAAGCTGGTTCAGCGTCTTGCCAAGGCAGAGGCCTACGGCCCTATGCTTCAGGGAATCGCAAAGCCGGTCAACGATTTGTCCCGTGGCTGCAGTTGGGAAGATATTGTAGGTGTAGTTGCACTGACTGCGGTTCAGGCACAGCTCGTATAATTGTATAAGACAGTCAGGCTATTTGTATAGCAGAATGGAGGAAAACAATGAATGTATTGGTAATTAACTGTGGCAGTTCTTCTTTAAAATTTCAGTTGATCAATGCGGAGAATGAAGAACTGATTGCAAAGGGCTTATGTGAGAGAATCGGGATTGAGGGAAGCCAGTTGGTTTATTCTCCTACAGGCGGAGAGAAGGTAACAAAGGTTGTACCCATGCCGGATCATACCGCTGCAGTTAAGCTGGTATTGGATGCGCTTTGCGATAAAGAGACCGGAGTAGTAAAGAGCCTGGATGAAATTAATGCAGTAGGACATCGTATCGTACACGGGGGAGAGAAATTTGCGGTCTCTACCCTTCTCACCGACGAGGTAATTAAGGGAATTGAAGAGTGTAATGATCTGGCTCCTCTTCATAATCCTGCTAACCTGATTGGTATCAATGCCTGCAAGGAGCTGATGCCTGGTGTACCTATGGTAGGTGTATTTGATACTGCATTCCATCAGACCATGCCCCGGGAAGCATATATTTACGGGATTCCTTATGAATACTATACGAAATACAAAATTCGTCGTTACGGTTTTCATGGCACCAGCCATGCTTATGTATCCAGGAGAGCGGCAGAGCTTTTGGGAAAGAGCTATGAGGACTGCAAGATTATTGTGTGTCACTTAGGAAACGGTGCTTCTGTTTCCGCAGTGAAAAATGGTAAATGTGTAGATACCTCGATGGGGCTTACTCCCTTGGAGGGACTGATTATGGGAACCAGAAGCGGGGATCTGGACCCTGCAATCATTGAGTTTATTGCAAAAAAAGAGAATAAATCCATCGATGAGATTATGACCATATTGAACAAGGAATCCGGTGTTCTGGGTATTTCCGGTGGCCTCTCCTCTGATTTCAGGGATCTGGAAGGAGCTCATGACAAAGGAGACGAAGCAGGTACAAGAGCTTTGGAGACCTTTTCCTATCGGGTAGCAAAATATATCGGTGCATATATGGTTGCCATGAATGGTGTAGATGCGATCTGCTTTACTGCCGGAGTGGGTGAAAACAGTCCCTTTGTACGTGCAGTGATTTGTGAGAAATATCTTCCGTTTATGGGAATAAAGCTGGATACTGAGGCTAACAATAAGCGTGGAGAAGATATTATTATTTCGACTAATGAGCAGGGGCCTAAGGTTATGGTTATTCCTACCAATGAAGAGCTGATGATTGCAAGGGATACCTACGCATTGACCAAATAAGGAAAGAAAGTAACTATTGCAGGTCTGCGCATTTTAATGATTAAAGGTGAGGACATGAATTTATCTGATTTTTTTAACCGGGAGCAGAAGAAGGAGGAGCAGGAGATAGCGTTTCCTATACTGAGTTTTGGTGGAAAAGAGCTTAAGCAGTCCTCACCTTTTTTTCTGGTGTTGGAAAACAAGGGGAAAGGAAAGGCGAAAATTTCTGTAAAGTGCAGTCTTAAGGTCTGCCTTCCCTGTGATCGCTGCCTTACTCCGGTGGAGGTTCCTCTCGTTCTGAACTTTGAGCGGGAAGTATATGCACCGGATGCAGAGATGTCCGAAGAGGAAAGAGAGGAACAGCAGTTCATGAAGGAATATGAATTGGATCTGGAGGAGCTGCTGAGGGAGGAATTACAGCTTTCCTGGCCCAGTAAGGTACTGTGCAGTGAAGAGTGTAAAGGTATCTGTTCAGTCTGTGGTCAGAATCTGAATGAAGGCGACTGCGAATGCGATAGCTTTGTACCGGATATTCGCCTGGCAGGATTGATGGATATATTTCTGGGAAACGAGTAGCAGTATTACAGGATATTGCGGCCAGACAGCAGAAAAAGTGCAGGAAAAGTGGAAAAATGTGTTGACAAAGAAGTTTGTGACATATATAATGAATCAAGTGTGGTCATGCTTTTGACTGCAAGCCATGAGTTTAAGAAAATGCAGAGCGTTTTCTTCAAATAGAATTGTTGTAAGGAGGTGTAACGATGTCTATTTGTCCTAAGAATAAATCTTCCAAATCCAGAAGAGATAAAAGAAGAGCAAACTGGAAAATGAGTGCCCCTACATTGGTCAAATGTAGCAAGTGCGGTGCTTTAATGATGCCCCACAGAGTTTGTAAAAAATGTGGTTCTTACAACAAAAAAGAAATCATTGCAGTTGATTAATGATGAAGGCCAGTGTGGAATCAAGGGTTTGAGTGCGAATCAAAACCCTTGATTTTTTTTATTTTTTAGAAGAATATTCCGGGCTAAAACAGGCAGATATGCAGAGATGGTAAATATCTTTTGGCCAATCTTGTATCCTGTCACAAAAACCGCTTGATTTTTATATAGTGGTTTAGTATATTAGGGTATAGAGTAAAAAAGGAAGAGAGAAGTGTCACAAATGGTAAATGTTGCATTGGATGCAATGGGCGGGGATAATGCTCCGGCAGCCATTGTCCAGGGGGCCATTGATGCAGTAAAGGCAAGCAGTGAGGTTAAGGTTTTTCTTGTGGGAAAAGAGGAATTGATCAGGAAGGAATTGACCGCCTGTTCCTATGATGAGAAACGGATCGAGATAGTGGATGCCAGAGAGGTTATCGAAATGGCTGAGCCACCGGTCATGGCCATACGTAAGAAGAAGGATTCCTCTATTGTAAGAGCGCTGCAGCTGGTGAAGGAGGGAACCTGTGATGCCTTTGTTTCAGCAGGCAGCTCCGGTGCGGTACTGGTAGGTGGACAACTGGTAGTGGGAAGGATAAAAGGAGTGGAAAGGCCACCTCTTGCTCCGCTGATTCCTACGCTGAAGGGAGCTTCTCTTTTGGTTGACTGCGGTGCCAACGTAGATGCAAGACCTTCTCATTTGGTACAGTTTGCACAAATGGGCTCCGTATATATGGAGAACGTTTTGGGAATTGCTAATCCCAGGGTTGCCATTGTGAATATCGGTGCTGAGGAAGAGAAGGGAAATGCTCTGGTGAAGGAAACCTTTCCTCTTCTGAAGGCTGCTTCACAGATCAATTTTATTGGCAGCATTGAAGCCAGGGATATCCCGACAGGTAAGGCTGATGTGATCGTTTGTGAAGCTTTTGTGGGAAACGTTATCCTGAAGCTTTACGAAGGGGTGGGAGGAGCTCTGATTCAAACCGTTAAGCAGTCAATGATGACCTCCCTGAGAAGCAAGATAGGAGCCTTAATGGTAAAACCGGCCTTAAAGGAAGGACTGAAGGCTTTTCAGTTGGAAGAACATGGAGGTGCACCACTGCTGGGCCTAAATGGATTGGTAGTAAAAACACATGGAAGCTCTAAGGCTGTGGAGATTAAAAACACCATTTTGCAGTGCCAGACCTTTAAGAATCAGGATATCAATGGAAAAATCAAAAAAATCATCGTAAAGGAAGAAACTTCCCTGTGATGAAATATCCCTTAGAAGTGGAAAGAAAGGAACAGAGTAATGGAATTTGAAAAATTAAAAAAAGTAATTGCTGAGGTTTTAAGTGTAGATCCGAACGAAATCACCATGGAAACCACCTTCGCAGATGATTTGGGAGCAGATTCCCTGGATGTTTTTCAGATTATTATGGGCTTGGAAGAAGTATTTGATATTGAGATTTCTCCGGAAAGTGCAGAAAATATCACCACGGTAGAGGAAGCAGTGGAATTGATTAAAGCTGCAATTAATTAACAGCAGTATACTTGTATGTTTATCGAAAGCCCGTCAAGGGCTTTTTCGAGTTGAAGCAGGAAATGGTGATTAAGAAAAGAGGGGCAGAAAATATGAGGTATTCTCCTGAGGAACTGGAAAAGCGTATCGGATATCGGTTTCAGAAGAAGGGACTGTTGAAGCAGGCGCTTACCCATAGCTCTTATTCCAATGAACAGAAGATTCGAAAAAACGGTAATTATGAAAGACTGGAGTTTCTGGGCGATGCAGTATTGGAGCTTTTGAGCAGTGAATATCTATACCACAGGTATTCGGATATGTCGGAAGGGAAGATGACGAAGCTGCGTTCATCCATCGTATGCGAGCCGGCTCTGGCAGAGTGTGCCAGAAAGCTTGAGCTGGGGATGTTTATGCTTTTGGGAAAGGGAGAAGAGGCTACCGGAGGAAGGTTGAGAGAGTCTATCATTTCCGATGTAATGGAGGCACTGATCGGTGCTGTTTATCTGGATGGAGGCTTTGATGCTGCCCGGAATTTTGTTGAGCAATTTATTATGGCAGACTCCCAAAACAGAATTATCTTTCATGACAGTAAAACTATCTTACAGGAAATGATACAGACGAAGCCCGGACAGAAGCTGGTTTATGAGCTGCTGGAGGAAAGCGGACCGGACCATAACAAGGAGTTTACGGTACAGGCTCTTTTAAACGAAGAGCGGGTAGGCTTTGGACGGGGGCGGACAAAAAAGCTGGCAGAGCAGCAGGCTGCCTATGAAGCGATTCTGCTGCTGAAGGAACAGGGTAAGGTTGAATAGAAACGGATTAATAAAATGTATCTAAAGCGAATAGAAGTGCAGGGTTTCAAATCCTTTGCCAATAAAATCACATTTCAGTTTCATAATGGAATTACAGGAATCGTAGGGCCTAACGGAAGCGGCAAAAGCAATGTTGCAGATGCCGTTCGTTGGGTGCTGGGAGAACAGAGAATCAAACAGCTTAGAGGGGCTTCCATGCAGGATGTCATTTTTTCCGGTACAGAAAGCAGAAAACCCTTAAGCTATGCTTACGTTGCCATTACTTTGGATAACAGTGACCATCAGCTTGCTATCGATTATGATGAAGTAACGGTAGCCCGCCGTCTGTACCGCTCCGGTGAAAGTGAATATCTGATTAATGGAGCTTCCTGTAGATTGAAGGATGTCAATGAGCTGTTTTATGACACAGGCATTGGCAAAGAAGGATACTCCATTATCGGACAGGGACAGATCGACAGAATTCTAAGCGGGAAACCGGAGGAAAAAAGAGAGCTTTTCGATGAAGCGGCGGGAATCGTAAAATTTAAACGACGTAAGGCTACGGCACAGAAGAAGCTGGAGGAAGAAAAGCAGAATCTGATCCGGGTAAATGACATTTTGTCGGAATTGGAAAAGCAGATTGGGCCTTTGGAAAGACAGTCGGATAAGGCAAAAATTTATCTGAAAAAAAAGGAAGAGTTAAAGACACTTGATGTCAATGTATTCCTTTTGGAAAATACCCGAATCAAGGAGCTGCTTGGCAAGGTAGAAGAAGATTTACAGGTGGCTTCTCAAGAGCTGGAAAGTTCCAACAGCACGTATCGGCAAATTAAAGAGGAATATGATCAAATTCAGACCAGGCTGGGAACCCTGGAGGAAGAAATTGAGCAAACACGCTCAAGCCTTACGGATACCAGTGTGCTGAGAGGAAAGCTGGAGGGCGAAATCAAGGTTTTACAGGAGCAGATAAATTTTGCGCTGTCCAATGCAGAGCATCTGAAGCAAAGACAGAGTCAGGTGCAGACTGCCTTAAAGGAAAAGGAAGGGGAGCAGCAGGCAATCCTTGAACTGAAAGAGGCAATTGATGAGGATGCCCTGCAGGCCGGCATTAAAAAGGAGGAGGCCGGCAGTAAGCTGGCTTTGGTGCAAAAGCAGATTGAAACCATTAATCATCATATCGAAACGGGGAAAAATACAATTATTAATGCTCTTAATGAAAGAGCTACGATCAAGTCCCAGATGGAAAGATACGATACCATGCTGGAACAGGTACAGATTCGTAAGGCCGAGCTGACCTCCCGACTGGTTTCAGTAAAATCTGATGAAGAAAAGCAGGAGCATCTGATTCAGAATCTGGAGGACGAATTCCAAAAGATACAGGAAAAAATTACTGCTTTAAACCATGCTCAGGCGAAAAAGGAGGAAGAGCTTGATCAGATCAGGGAGGAGCTGTCCGGACAGGATCAGGCACTTAGAGATACACAGGTAAAGTATCATCAGGAAAAATCCAGGCTGGATGCCCTGTCCAATCTGACCGAGCGTTATGAAGGCTATGGCGGCTCCGTAAAGCGGGTAATGGAGCAAAGGGAAGAAGAAGCAGGCATTATCGGTGTTGTTGCAGATATTATTAAGGTAGATAAGCAATATGAAACAGCCATTGAAACTGCACTGGGAGGGAATATCCAGAATATTGTTACGGAAGACGAAGAAACTGCCAAGAAAATGATCAGCTTCCTGAAAGCCCATAAGGCAGGCCGCGCAACCTTTCTTCCCCTCACCAGTACCCGGAATCCTCAGGAGTTTAAAACGCCTCAGGTGCTTGAGGAAAAGGGAGTTGTGGGAATGGCTCATGAACTGGTAAAGGTGGAGCCCAGGTATAGTAATGTGGCAAAGGCCATGCTGGGGAGAATTGTGGTTGTGGACCATGTGGATCATGCGGTAAAGATAGCCCGTAAGTATGGCTATGGGATCCGTATGGTAACCCTTGAAGGAGAGCTTCTGGTACCCGGCGGTGCAATCAGTGGAGGTGCCTTTAAAAACAACAGTAATCTGTTGGGAAGACGCCGGGAAATGGAAGAACTCGGCCGGAAGGTTAAGGATTATTTAAAACAGGTGGATGATTTATTAAATGGGATAGAGGCCACCAAGGAAAAGCGGGATCGAATGCGTCTGGAGCTGGAGCAGATCAAGGCCGGTCTCCAGGAGGAATTTATTCATCAGAATACGGCCCGGCTGAATGTTATTGCGGCGAGAAAGAAGCAGGATGAAACCCATACCGGAGCAGACTCTCTAATGGCGGAGGTCAATGACAGTGAAAGTCAACTGGCAGAAATCATGGAAGGAAAGCAAAGGATTTTAAAAGAATTGGAAACTTCTCAGGAGCTGGAGAAAAACGCAGAAAAGCAGATTGGAGAGTTTCAGCTCCAACTGGAGGAGCTTCGGCGGCAGGAATCGGAGCATACTGCGTTAGTTTCCGAGCAGGAGGTGGAAGTAGAGAAAATCCTTCAGCGCAAAGGCTTTGAGCAGCAGAATCTGGATCGTGTCAATGCCGAAGTAGAAAGATTCAGGACTGAGCTGGCAGAAATTGTGGAAGGTATTGGTGCGAAAGAAGAGGAAATTGAATTTAAGCAGCAATCCATTGTCCAGCTTAATGAAACCATTGCGGCTTCACACACCTCCCAATCGGATGCAGAAACTGTGCTGAAGGATAAGCTGGCAGCAAAGGAGGAGCTGAGCCTTAAGCAAAAGAATTTTTTTGCTACCAGAGAAGAGATGGCAGAAAAGATTACCCGCCTGGATAAGGAAACCTACCGCCTTACCAGTCAGAAGGAGCGACACCAGGAGGCGATTCAGAGCCAGATTGATTATATGTGGAATGAATATGAGATTACGCTTCATGATGCAGCCTCCATGCGGAATGATGAGCTGACAGATTTAACGGTGATGAAGCGGGATGTGGGTGCCTTAAAGGACGAGATCAGGCGATTGGGGGATGTAAATGTAAATGCCATTGAGGATTTCAAGAACCTGATGGAACGCTATGGCTTTTTAAAAACCCAGCACGATGATCTGGTAGAGGCGGAAAAAACTCTTTTGGAAATTATCGAAGAGCTGGATACTGCCATGCGAAAACAGTTTAAGGAAAAATTTGCCCAGATTTCCAGAGAATTCGATAAGGTATTTAAGGAACTGTTCGGAGGAGGAAAAGGCACTCTTGAGCTGATGGAAGAGGAGGATATTTTGGAAGCCGGGATTCGGATTATTGCCCAGCCCCCGGGAAAGAAGCTGCAGAATATGATGCAGCTGTCCGGCGGCGAGAAAGCCTTGACGGCAATCGCTCTGCTTTTTGCTATTCAGAATCTGAAGCCATCACCTTTCTGCCTTCTGGATGAAATCGAGGCGGCACTGGATGAAAACAATGTGGCAAGATACGCAAAGTATCTACATAAGCTGACCAAATACACCCAGTTTATTGTAATCACCCACAGACGGGGAACCATGGAAAGGGCTGACCGGCTATATGGAATTACCATGCAGGAGAAGGGAGTTTCTACCCTGGTCAGTGTCAATCTGATTGAACAGGAGTTGGATAAATAAAGATTAGAATGGAAGGTGGATATGGAAAAAGAAGGATTTTTTGGCAGATTAAAAAGGGGGCTGGCAAAAACCAGAGAAAATATTGTCAGAAGCATTGATGCGGTATTTTATGATGCCTCCTGTATTGATGAGGACTTTTATGAGGAATTGGAAGAAATCCTGATCATGGGAGATATAGGCATTAACGCAACTCAGGCAATTCTGGATAAGCTGCGGGAGCAGATCAGAGAAAATCTCCTGACGCAGCCCTCCCAGTGTAAGGAATTGTTGATTCAAACCATCAAAGAGCAAATGAAGGTTGATAAAGCTGCCTATGCCTTTGAAGAAGAGCAGTCTATTGTTATGATTATGGGAGTCAACGGAGTGGGTAAAACCACTACTGTAGGAAAATTGGCAGCAAAGCTGAAGGGACAGGGAAAAAAGGTTCTTATTGCTGCTGCAGATACCTTTCGTGCGGCTGCGGGAGAACAGCTTGAGGAGTGGAGCCATCGTGCAGGCGTGGATATGATTGGGGGAAAAGAAGGAGGTGATCCGGCCAGTGTAATCTATGATGCGGTAAATGCTGCTAAGGCAAGAAAAGTGGATGTGCTGCTGTGTGACACGGCCGGAAGACTGCATAATAAAAAGAATCTGATGGAAGAACTGAAAAAAATGAATCGGATTATTGAACGGGAATTTCCTGATGCACATCGGGAAAACCTGGTGGTCTTGGATGCCACTACAGGTCAGAATGCTTTGAATCAGGCCAGAGAATTTGGAGCCGTTGCCGATCTCACAGGAATCGTACTGACAAAAATGGATGGAACAGCAAAGGGGGGAATTGCTATTGCCATTCAGTCGGAGCTGGGAATCCCTGTAAAATATATTGGTGTAGGTGAGTCTATTGAGGATTTGCAGAAATTCAATTCCGATGAGTTTGTAGATGCGCTTTTCGATTTTGACCCATCGAAAGAAGAATAAATAAGGAAAGAGGGAAAAAGAATGTTAAGCCTGGAACGATTTGAAGAAGCTGCAGAAGTGGTCAAAAGAGTAACACAGGAGACCAAGCTGGTTTACAGTGATTATTTCAGTGCTACCACAGGTAACAGGGTTTATCTTAAACCGGAAAATATGCAGTTTACAGGAGCCTATAAAGTGCGTGGTGCATATTATAAGATGAGCACTCTGACTGAAGATGAGCGACAGAAGGGAATCATCACGGCTTCTGCGGGAAATCATGCGCAGGGGGTTGCTTATGCAGCCAAGTGCTATGGAGTAAAGGCTACTATCGTCATGCCAACTACCACTCCCTTGATGAAGGTGAATCGGACAAAGGGCTATGGAGCACAGGTGGTGCTTTATGGAGATGTTTATGATGAAGCCTGTGCTCATGCTTACAAGTTGGCCGAGGGGCATGGATACACCTTTATTCATCCATTTGATGATGAAGCGGTGGCTACAGGACAGGGAACCATTGCTATGGAAATTTTCAAGGAGCTGCCTCTGGTGGATTACATCCTTTGTCCCATAGGGGGAGGCGGACTTGCCACTGGAGTTTCTACCCTGGCCAAATTGCTGAATCCCAAAATCAAGGTCATCGGAGTGGAGCCTGCGGGGGCGAACTGCATGGAGGAATCCTTAAAACTGGGCAAGGTAACTACCCTGGCTGCAGTGAACACCATTGCCGATGGTACTGCAGTCAAAACACCGGGAAGTATAATTTTCCCCTATCTGCAAAAAAATCTGGATGGAATCATTACGGTAGAGGACAGTGAATTGGTAGTGTCCTTTCTGGATATGGTTGAAAACCATAAAATGGTGGTGGAAAACTCCGGTCTGCTGACCGTAGCGGCACTGAAAAAACTGGAGGTCAAGGGAAAAAAGGTGGTCTCTATCTTAAGCGGAGGAAACATGGATGTGATTACCATGTCCTCGGTGGTTCAGCAGGGGCTTATTCTCAGGGACAGAATCTTTACGGTATCGGTATTGCTGCCGGATAAGCCCGGAGAGCTTAGTCGGGTTGCCAGTGTGGTTGCAAAGGAAAATGGAAATGTAATCAAGCTGGAGCACAATCAGTTCGTCAGCATTAATCGAAATGCAGCCGTTGAACTTCGTATTACGTTGGAGGCTTTTGGCACAGAGCATAAGCAGCAGATCATGAAAGCTCTGGAAAGGGAAGGCTATCAGCCTAAAGTAGTGAGAACAAACATATAGAGAAAAAATAGCTGTATTTTTCCGGGGAAAAATGGTATGGTAGATGGAAAGAGACGGTTAGGAAAGGGGAAGCAGTTTTGGAGATAGTAGGAGAACGAGTGGGTATACATTTGTCCAGTCCTTTAGTAATGATTCTTGTAGGAATGCTGGCAACAATATGGTCTATGGACTATTTGAAAAAGCTGACCATGGGAATGCGAGAGATCAAGCCGGCCATGAGAGCATTGAGCGGATTTATTAATGGCCTTCTCTTATATGCTGCACATTGCCTGTTTTATCAGGCTTCCCCACTGATTCTCCTGCTGGGCAGTCCGGCAACTGTCATCATTTATTTATATTTGAACAGTAAGGATGTTCTTTACACCTATTTATATCTGTATCATAAATTTGTGATGAATTTCATGTGTATTTACTGGTTAGTGGCTTCTGTGGTAGGGCTGCTTCCTGTTGGTACGGTTCCCACAGAAGCCTTTACCTATAAGGGAAGTATATTGTCCCTGAGCCTTTTGCTGTCGTCAGGCTGGGTACGTTGTCTTTCCCGATCTCATTACTATCCCTTTAATGAGCTGTACAGCATAATTCACTCTAAAAAGCGAGGAAGGCTATTCTTTCTATACTTAACAACCTGTGACATTTTTTTGATTGTATCAACGATAATTCTGAGCCCTTTACTAACCCCTCATCTCCAGGATACAAAACTGGAAAATATGATTTATCTGGAGATTTTTATTAAAACACTATTGATTTTCAGTTGCAGTTATCTCATTCTTTTTATTCAGTCCTATGAGGAGAGGCAAAGGCAGGAGAATAAGGCAATCCAGTCTATGCTGGAGAAAGAACGCTCCTATAGAAATAATGTACAAAAGAAGGGACTGCTGTATTTCCTGGTCAATATAAGCAAGAATAAGCTGGAGGAAGGCGAAGAGTTCTTTACGGCAGGGATGCTGGCGAAGGTGGCAACCTATGAAATGATGGTGGATAGGTTTGTCGAAAAATGTATCCACCCCAGCTATCAGAAAAAATTCAAACAGAAGAACCAGCTTGAATTTTTCTCCCAGCTATTGCAGGAAAACTCACATTTCAGCCAGTTGATGAGGGTATCTCCCAAAGGTCTTTTATCCTGCTTCCACTTTTCCGATGAGATGGATTGGGAGCTGAAGGAAACCAAAAAGCAATGGATATGGATCAAGGTGGATTACATCGTTACTCAGGATATTCATACAAAAGATATCTATGCATATATAGCCGCTTTTAATGTGGATAATGAGGTGCGGGAGCATGAAAAACTGAAAATCTCGGCCACCATTGACGGACTGACGGGAATATATAACAGAGCGGCGCTGGAGGAAACTGCCCATCAGCAGCTTTTGGACAATGCAGCAGGAGCTATGCTGCTTCTGGATGTGGATAATTTTAAGAAGGTTAATGATATTTTGGGGCACCCTAAGGGAGACGAATTATTGAAGGAGGTGGCCAGAGTTTTGCGTGAGGTTTTCCGGGAAAAAGATATTCTGGGGCGCCTCGGAGGCGATGAATTCTGTGTTTTGATTTCGGGAAATATCTCTCAGTCGGTGGTTGAAGCCAGGGCGCAGGATATTAATCAGAGATGCAGGCGTACCTATTATTCTGAGAAGGGGGAGCCGATTAAAACCTCTGTCAGCATAGGGATCGCCCTTTGTACAGAAAGCTGCTGGACCTATGATAGTCTGTATAAATGTGCGGATCAGGCACTTTATCAGACCAAGAGCAGAGGAAAGGATGGGTATACGGTGTATGCCCATAATGTAAGCTAAAGAGTCAGCATATTTTTGCAGAATCTGCCTAAAATATAGGCAGATTCTTTTTGAGAAGAGATTAGCTGGTAAGGCAGCGGAATGAGAGGTAAGATGGCAGAGAAGAAAAAAAGAAGCAGGATAAAAAGCTATGCGGTGGTGACGGTGGCCAGCTTATTGTACGGTGTGGCGGTCAGTCTGTTTTTAGATCCCAATAATATTGCTCCGGGAGGAGTGACCGGTCTGGCCATGATAGTAAACCGATTGATTCGAATTGAAACGGGGACTTTGATCTTGCTTCTCAATATTCCTATTTTGATTTTGGGACTGCGGAAATTTGGTTTTCATTTTCTGATTTCTACCATTTATGCTACCATACTCACCTCACTGTTCACCAATTATTTTGCAGGATATTCTCCTATCACAGAAGACCCTCTGCTGGCTGCGGTAATCGGAGGCTCGTTGGCAGCGCTTGCCCTGGGTCTGGTGTTTAAAAGCGGCGCCACAACAGGGGGAACGGACATTGTGGTGAAGGTACTGCGACTTCGGTTTCCCCATTTGAAAACAGGAAGGCTGTTTATGATCTGTGATCTCGTGGTGGTAGGGCTGTCTGCAATCGTTTTTAAAAATGTGGATTCTGCTTTTTATGCGGCTATAAGTGTGATGCTGATGGGGGTGGTCTTTGATATGGTTCTTTATGGAGCTGATGGTGCAAAGCTGCTTTATATCATCAGTGATTACTGGCAGGAGATAGGAGACCGTATCCTTCAGGAACTGGATATTGGTGTGACTTACCTGGAGGGTGAAGGGGCATACAGTAAAAAAAACAAGCGGGTAATCATGTGTGTGGTTCGTAAGCAGCTTGCACCCCAGATCGAAGAAATCGTTAAGGAAGAAGACAAAGACGCCTTTATGATTATCTCCAGTGCAACAGAGATCTATGGAGAAGGCTACAAAAATATCTTCAGTGAAAAGATCTGATGCGGTGAAGGAAGAGGACAGAATAATGAAAATTACAATACGGGGCAGAGAAGAGATAGAAATTGTGGGAAGCAGAGAGCAGACCCTTCTGGAAATACTGCAGGAGGCAGGGGTATATCTTCCTGCTTTGTGCGCAGGCAGGGGAACCTGTCAAAAATGCAGAGTGAAGGTACTGGAGGGGCAGGTAGAGACAGGCCAAGAAGAGAACGGAGTGTGTTTGGCGTGTAAAACCTCTCCGGTAACGGATGTTGTATTAGAACTGCCCAGAGAAGATGAAAGAGAGATTCTGGTGGAAGGTATGGAAAGAGCTGTTTCCACCGGGGATGAAATAGAGGAATTGACACTTACCGAGAGAAACTTTATCGCAGTGGATATCGGCACCACAACGATAGCCATGGCTTTGGTGGGAGAATCCTCCGGGGAAATAAAGGATACCTATGCCGCACTGAATCGTCAGAGAATGTATGGTGCAGATGTAATCAGCAGAATTGCGGCAGCTAACGGAGGGCAGCTTTCGCTATTACGGCAATTAATTGCAGAGGACTTATGGCAGGGAGTTGAAAAGCTGGCAAAAGAGGGAAGCAGACCCGTTACAAAGGTGGTGATTGCAGCCAACACTACCATGGTGCATCTGCTGATGGGGTATGACTGCGGGTCTTTGGGCAGGCATCCTTTCATTAGTGAGCATCTGGAAATGATTCAGACAACCCTGGGAGATATCCGAACAGACATTGACAGGAGAGTGTGTCAGGAAGACATACTGTCCCTGCTTCCTGTAATTATTCTTCCGGGAATATCTGCCTTTGTAGGAGGAGACATTACCGCCGATCTGTTGGTTTGCTCCGGCTTTGAGGAAGAGGGTATTTCCCTGCTTCTGGATATGGGAACCAACGGAGAGATGGTGATCGGGAATAACCGCCGACTAGTAGCAGCTTCAACAGCGGCAGGTCCTGCCTTTGAGGGAGGAAATATTACCTGCGGAACAGGCAGTATTCCAGGTGCGGTCAATCAGGTAAGAATTGTAAATCGTCGTGCGGTCATTGGAACCATAGGTGGAAAGCAGCCCCCTGTGGGGATCTGCGGAACAGGAATTATAGGTGGAATAGCCGAGCTTAAACGAAATAGAATTATGGATAGGGGCGGCACTCTGCAAGCTCCCTATGGGGATAAAGGTTTTCCGCTATGGGTGGCTCCTACAGGAGAAAAAATTGCACTTTATCAACAGGATATTCGCCAGATACAGTTGGCGAAGGGAGCCATTCGGGCAGGGATGGAGCAGTTGATGGAGGTCTTTGGCTGTATGCCGGGTGAAGTTGACAGGGTTTATCTGGCGGGGGGCTTCGGTACGGGGCTGCCTATTGATGCGGCTATGGAAATTGGATTGCTGCCAAAAGAATTTGGAGGGAAGGTAACAGGGATTGGAAATGGAGCACTTCAGGGAGCCATTGCCTGTGGGAGAAAGCCTCCTGAAGCAGAGAAACATACAGAAGCCGGCAATAACGGCAGAAATCGTCAATTGCTTATTCCTGGAATCCCAAAACAGCTCAACGGAATAAAGGCAAGAGTGGAAAGCCTTTCTTTGGCTCTTGCAGAGGGCTTTGAAGAGAAATATTTGAGGTATCTGGACTTTGTATAAAATTTACATCACAGGTGTCAAGAAAAAATACTTGACACCTGATTTTTTTTTCAGTATGATAGCAGGGTATGGAAAAAATAGTAGAGCAGGGGCTTTTATATGATTTCTATGGAGAGCTTCTGACCGAACACCAAAGACAAATTTATGAGGATGCAGTTTTTCAGGATATGTCCTTAAGTGAACTGGCTAAAGAGCATGGAATCAGCAGGCAGGGGATACATGACCTGATTAAGCGCTGCGACAGGCAGCTCAGGGCTTATGAGGATAAGCTGGGGCTTCTTGCCCGTTTTTCCCATATTAAGAAGATGGTTGAAGAGATCGAAAGCAAGACCTCTCAGGAGGAAATCCGTAACCTGGCGGCAAAGATATTAGAGGAATTGTAATTTATGGCATTTGAAAGTTTAACCGATAAGCTACAGAATATATTTAAAAATTTGAGAAGTAAGGGGCGGCTTACTGAGGAGGATGTCAAGCAGGCCCTGAGGGAAGTGAAGCTGGCGCTTTTGGAGGCAGACGTTAACTTTAAGGTGGTTAAGCAGTTTGTTAAGGCAGTAGAAGAAAGAGCAATTGGTGCAGATATCATGAATGGTCTTAATCCGGGGCAGATGGTGATCAAGATTGTTCATGAAGAGATGATTCGTCTGATGGGCTCTGAAACCACGGAAATTGCCATGCAGCCAGGCAAATCGATTACAACGATTATGATGTGCGGTTTGCAGGGAGCAGGTAAGACCACTACTACGGCCAAGATTGCCGGAAAACTGGTGAAAAAAGGAAAGAAACCGCTATTGGTAGCCTGTGACGTATATCGACCTGCGGCTATTAAGCAGCTTCAGGTAAACGGAGAGAAGCTGGGGATTGAGGTATTTGCCATGGGTGATACACATGATCCGGTAAATATTGCCAAGGCAGCTCATGAATATGCACAGAAAAATGGGCACAACGTAGTGATTCTGGATACCGCAGGACGTCTTCATGTAGACGAAGATATGATGCAGGAGCTGGAGAGAATCAAGGAAGAGGTGGCCGTTCACCAGACGCTTCTGGTGGTGGATGCCATGACCGGTCAGGATGCGGTAAATGTTGCCAATGAATTTCATCAACGGCTGACCATCGATGGAGTGGTATTGACAAAAATGGATGGTGATGCCAGAGGTGGTGCTGCCCTATCCATTAAGGCAGTAACCGGAATTCCCATCCTGTTCGTAGGTATGGGGGAAAAGCTGTCTGATCTGGAGCAGTTTTATCCGGATCGAATGGCCAGCAGAATCCTGGGCATGGGAGATGTGCTGACGCTTATTGATAAGGCACAGGAGAGTCTGGACATTGATGAAGAAAAGAGCAAAGAAATGTCTGCCCGGTTCAAGAAGGGTAAGTTTGATTTTGAAGACTATCTGGAAAGCATGAAGCAGATGCGCAAAATGGGTGGGCTGACCAGCATTTTGAGCATGATGCCGGGAATAGGAAATAAGCTGGGAGATATTGAGTCTATGATTGATGAAAAGCAGTTAGCCAGAATGGAGGCTATCGTGCTTTCCATGACCCCTGAGGAAAGGCAGAAGCCCAAGCTTTTGAATCCCAGCCGTAAGCATAGAATCGCCAAGGGGGCAGGAGTGGATATTGCGGTAGTAAACCGTTTTATCAAGCAGTTTGAACAAAGCCAGAAAATGATGAAACAGATGCCTGGCATGATGGGTGGCAGAAAAGGAAAATTCCGTTTTCCTTTTTAACAGGATAATCTGTCCTGCATAAATAAAGAAAAGATACGGAGGAAGAACCTCCCCGATAAGAAAGGAGTCATGAAAAATGGCAGTTAAGATCAGATTAAGAAGAATGGGTTACAAGAAACATCCGGTTTACAGAATCGTAGTAGCAGATTCCAGAGTAGCAAGAGACGGTAAATGTATCGATGAGATCGGAACCTATGATCCCAATACCGATCCTTCTTCCTTCAAGGTGGATGAAGAGGCAGCAAAGAAATGGTTGGCAAACGGCGCACAGCCTACAGAAACCGTGAGCAAAATCTTTAAGCTGGCAGGTATTTCAAAATAATCACTCAAAGGAAAAAGACGCTTTTGGAGGTGGATGATGAAGGAATTGGTTGAAGTTATCGCAAAAGCACTTGTAGATAATCCAGACGAAGTAGTCGTGACCCAAAAGGGTGATGGAAGAAACATTACCATTGAGTTGCACGTGGCACCTTCCGATATGGGTAAGGTAATCGGAAAGCAGGGGCGCATTGCCAAAGCAATCCGAACTGTGGTAAAAGCTGCCTCTGTAGGAGAAAAAGCAAAGGTAGATGTAGATATTATCTGATTGGAAATCAGTGCATGGCAGTACAACTTAAACGCCCTGAGGGTTACAGCCTCCGGGCGTTTTATTTCCCTTTATGCCAAAAGCCTGAAGGGAAATGATGGCATTAATTGCTGCTAAAGCAAGAATGAGAGGTATAGATGGAAGAACGGCTTCAGGTTGGGATCATCACCTCTACCCATGGAATCAGGGGTGAGGTAAAGATTTTTCCTACTACAGATGATGTAAGAAGATTCAAGAAGAATATGGAGCTGATTTTAACTACCGACAAAGAGGAAAAACAGCTCTGTGTAGAATCGGTTAAATTTTTTAAGCAGTTTGTTATTCTTAAATTTCAGGGAATCGACAGCATCAACGATATTCAGGTCTATAAAGGCGGAGCCCTTTATGTAACGAGAGAAAATGCGGTTTCTCTATCCAGGGGAGAATATTTCATCGCAGATTTGGTGGGAATTAAGGTCTATGAAGATACGGGAGAGTTCCTTGGAATACTGAAAGAGGTTCTTAAAACCGGAGCCAATGATGTTTATGAGATTACTCTGGAAGATGGTTCATCGCTGTTGCTTCCTGCTATCAGAGAGTGTATTCTTAAGGTGGATACAGAAGCCGGCAAAATGCGGGTTCATGTAATGGAAGGGCTGCGCTGAGATAGTCTGCCTAAAGGAAACAGAAGGAAGAGGGAGAAAGGAATCCATGAATTTTCATATCTTGACCCTGTTCCCTGATATGATCTTGCAGGGCTTGAGTACCAGTATTATCGGCAGAGCCTGCAAGGCGGGACAGGTAATGATTGAAGCTGTAAATATACGGGATTTTACACAAAATAAGCATAAAAAGGTTGACGACTATCCCTATGGGGGAGGAGCAGGTATGCTGATGCAGGCACAGCCTGTCTATGATGCCTATTTGTCTGTTCTGGAAAAAATCAGAACGAAGCAGCGTCCCCGGGTGATCTATCTGACGCCTCAGGGACAGGTGTTTCGCCAGACTATGGCAAGGGAAATGGCCAAAGAGCAGGATATCATTCTGCTTTGCGGACATTATGAAGGGATCGATGAGCGAGTGCTGGAGGAGATAGTTACGGATTATATCTCTGTAGGTGACTATGTGCTTACCGGTGGAGAACTGCCTGCGATGATTCTGGTGGATGCTATTTCCCGCATGGTACCGGGGGTACTGAGCAATGAGGAATCCTCCGAAAGGGAGTCCTTTGAGCAGGGGCTTTTGGAATATCCCCAGTATACCCGGCCGGAAGAGTGGAGAGGGAAGAGGGTACCGGAGGTTTTGTTAAGCGGTCATCATAAAAACATTGAAAGCTGGAGAATGGAAGAGTCTCTTAAGCGGACCAGGATAAGGCGGCCGGATCTGTACAAGGCGTATCTTGAGGAATCAAAGAGCGAAACAGGCTTATAGAGAAAAGGGTCGGTTCAGTACGAAAATATGCTTGCATACACGCTGAAAATATGCTATACTATCGAAGTTGTTATGAATCGATGGTCCTCTGTTGCAGAAGTGCATTAAGAACATCCTGAGAAAAGGAGAAAGAAATGAACGAGATTATCAGAAGTATTGAAGCTGAACAGTTAAAAGAGAACATTGCCGATTTTGCGGTAGGTGATACCATTAAGGTTTATGGTAAGATTAAAGAAGGTAACCGTGAGAGAATTCAGGTTTACGAAGGTGTAGTGTTAAAGAGACAGGGTGGAAGCAACAGAGAGACCTTTACCGTAAGAAAGACTTCTAATGGTGTAGGTGTTGAGAAAACCTGGCCTTTGCATTCTCCTAACGTTGAGAAGATCGAGGTAGTAAGAAGAGGTAAGGTAAGAAGAGCCAAATTGAACTATTTAAGACAACGTGTAGGTAAGAGTGCTAAGGTTAAAGAATTACGTTAATAAACCAAGCAGCATTCAAGGCTGTCTCATGGAGAATGGGACAGCCTGTTTCTTTTTTCAGATCGACATGGTATACTGATACAGAGTCCTCAAATGAAGTACAAGGACAGGCATGGAGATTACCGATGAGAAGACGAAGTGGGCTGAATTTTAATCGCAAGAGAAGAAACATTAGTGGGCAGGTAGTTCGAGAAGTGGTCAGTTGGATCATGCATATAGCGATTGCCGTGGCAGCGGCCTTTTGGCTGGTGTATTTTGTAGGGATGAGAACCAGCGTGATCGGTGTATCTATGGAGGATACCCTGTACAGCGGGCAGCAGATTCTTGTGAATCGGCTTTCCTATCTGTTTTTCAGCCCGGATGCAGGGGATATTGTGGTCTTTCAGCCTAATGGAAATAGAAACAGCCATTATTATGTGAAGCGGGTTGTTGCGAAACCGGGTGATCGTGTGCAGATCAGAGAGGGAAAACTATATGTTAATGACAGCATAAGGGATTATGGCTATGATAAAATTATGGATCCGGGAATCGCAGAGAATGAGCTGCTGCTTGAAGAAGATGAGTATTTCGTCATGGGAGATAACTGTAACAGCAGTGAGGACAGTCGTTCAGGGAATATAGGGCCGGTTCGCCGGGATGCCATTGAAGGCAGGGCCTGGTTTCATTTTAACAGTCCCAATTCCTATATGGGATTTATTGAATGACGGTTGAAGGGAGATTTATATGAATTATCAATGGTATCCTGGCCATATGACGAAGGCCAGGCGTATGATGCAGGAAGATATCAAGCTGATTGATCTTATTATTGAGCTTGTGGATGCAAGAATCCCTTTAAGCAGCCGCAATCCGGATATTGATCAATTGGGGCAGGGGAAGGGAAGAATGGTTCTGCTGAACAAATCTGACCTTGCAGACCCGAAAGGCAACCAAAGCTGGATGGAATATTTTAGTACCCTGGGTATTACAGCGGTAGAAGTAAATTCCAAAACTAAGGCTGGAATAAAGGGGATTCAAAGGGCTGTCGAAGAGGCTTGTAAAGAAAAGCGGGAACGGGATCAAAAAAGGGGGATTCTTAATCGGCCTGTCCGGGCAATGGTGGTGGGAATTCCCAATGTAGGAAAATCCACTTTTATCAATGCCTATGCCGGAAGAGCCTGTACGAAGACGGGAAATAAGCCAGGGGTAACCAAGGGAAAGCAGTGGATTCGTCTGGGTAAGGGGCTGGAGCTTTTAGATACACCGGGTATTCTATGGCCCAAGTTCGAGGATCAGCAGGTGGGGATGCGGCTTGCCTTTATCGGCTCAATCAATGATGAGATTTTGATTGAGGAGGAGCTTGCCACAGACTTTTTGCTCTATATTAAAGACCGCTACCCGGAAGCTATAGAAGGGCGCTATGGTTTTTGTCAGAAGGAGACACCGTCAGATACTCTGGAGGAAATTGCCAGAATCAGAGGCTGCTATAAAAAAGGGCAGGTCTTGGATATAACCAAGGCAGCAGCCATCCTTATGGATGATTTTCGCAGCGGCAGGTTAGGGAGAATGACTCTGGAAGAGCCATAATGAATACAGGAAACAGGGATGAATATCCGGAATAGAGGGAATGATGAAAAAAATAATCAAAGAAATTTTCAGCACCAGTCTTTATCTTTTGGTGGTGCTTATAGTTACCTATTTGGTTGTTCAATATGTGGGGCAGAGGACTGAGGTGATCGGCAGCTCGATGGAAACCACCTTAAGCAATGGGGATAATTTACTCGTGGACAAAATCAGCTATCGCTTGCAGGAGCCGAGGCGCTTTGATATTATTGTCTTTCCTTACCAGCATGATAAAGATACCTATTATATTAAACGAATTATCGGTATGCCCAATGAAACGGTATATATTGATACCCAGGGTACCATATACATTGATGGTGAGGTACTGAATGAATCCTATGGGACAGAGGTGATTGAGTCGCCCGGACTTGCGGGAGAAGAGATTCATCTGGGAGAGGATGAGTATTTTGTGATGGGAGATAACCGGAACAACAGCACTGACAGCCGGGATCCCAGTGTGGGAAATATCCATCGTGAGGATATTCTGGGCAAGGCCTGGGTGAGAATTTGGCCCTTATCCAAAATGGAGGTAGTGGATCACCAGTAGGAAAAATGGAAGAGAGAATTACAGCAATAAAAGCCAAATTTGCCGCAGCTAAAGAAAAGGAGCTGGAGGAGCTAATCCTTCTTTACCGGGAGGATAGCAGAGCCGGCGTCAGACAAGAGGTTGAAAGGGCAGAGAAAAGGATACTGAAATGGGAGCAGGAAAAGGAGAGAACGGCTGCTTTATGGAAATACGAACGGCTGTACTGTACCTATACCAATATTTGCGGAATTGATGAAGTAGGCAGGGGACCACTTGCCGGACCGGTGGTAGCAGGTGCAGTGATCCTGCCAAAGGACTGCGATATTCTTTACATTAATGATTCCAAAAAGCTGGGGGCAAAAAAAAGGGAGGAGCTGTATACACAGATTATGCAGCAGGCCGTAGCCACAGGAATCGGCATGGCTGCACCTCAGAGGATCGATGAAATTAATATTCTCCAGGCTACCTATGAAGCTATGCGTGAGGCTATCAGCAAATTATCGGTTCCGCCCGATATACTATTAAATGATGCTGTGACCATTCCAGAGGTAGACTGCAGGCAGATTCCCATCATTAAGGGAGATGCAAAAAGCATATCCATTGCAGCGGCCAGTATCATTGCCAAGGTGACCAGGGACAGGATCATGGCAGAGTATCATGAGAGCTATCCGGAATACGGGTTTTTGTCGAATAAGGGCTATGGCTCCGAAGAGCATATCGAAGCACTGAGAAAATACGGCCCGACACCTATACACAGGCATAGCTTTATTAAACGTTTTTGGAATGAAGCAGTGGGAGCGAACTATGGCGATTGATTTATTGCATTCTTTTTTTCAAAAGGGACAGGCAGCGTCTGCCCAGCCAAAAAGCGATACGGTCAGCGGGGCTGACCAGACCCTCCAGAGTCAGCAGGTGATGCGGGCTGTTCAGGCTCTTCAGGCAGGGCAGACCATTCAGGGAGAGATTCTTTCAGTAAAAGGAGATGAGGTTCAGCTATCGGTAATGAACCAGATGGTATTGGAGGCCCGGCTGGAACAAAGCATCAGTCTGACTCCCGGAATGCTGATGGCTTTTCAGGTCAAAAGCAATAATAGCAGAGGGGTGTCTTTAATGCCTCTTTTTACGAATACCGCAGTAGACCCCAATGCCATGAAGGCTCTTGATATGGCAGGGATTCCGCTGAACGAAAGGACTCTGGAAATGGTACAGAATCTGATGCAGAGAGGGCTTCCTATTGACAAGCATTCGCTGCAGGAGGTTTATCGGGATATAATTGCCTATAAGGACAGTGCTCCTTCAGCAATCATTTCCCTTCGTCAGATGAATATGCCGGTTACTGCCGAGAATCTTTCTCAGTTGTCTCTTTATGAGAACAATCAGCATTTTTTATCCCATACCTTTGAAGAAATAGGGCAGGCTATAGGAAAGCAACTGTTTGCCTGGGTGCAGGAGGGAAATCCTGAAAAGGCAGAGGCCTTTCTGGCCCAGCTTAGACAGATTTTTAACAGCACCTCCCAGCCGGGGCAGGGCGAACAGTTAATCGGTAATAGTCCGGAAGCAAATCAGCAGGCAGGCGATCCTCATAAACCTTCTTCTGTCCACGGACAGGAGGGAAAGATGCCAGGTCAATTGCCTGACAATAATGATATCCTATTGAAGGATGAAAAACAGGTGATTATCCGGGAAGAAGGACTGGAGTCTTTCAGTAAGGGGAAGGCCGAAGAATTTACCCTGAAGGAGGATGTGGCTGCCGCTCATAGGGGACAGAATAATCAGGAGACTCAAAATACAGGACTGCCCGAGAATAATCTCTGGAATCAGCTGACGGCATTATTGTCTCAGGAAAGAGGGGGTACCAAAATAGCTTCTATGTTTCAGAAGCTCTGGAATCAGGAGATCAAACCCCAGCTTTTGCTGGCACCGGAACAGGTAATGGAAAAAGAAAAGGTTCAGGAGTTTTATGAAAAACTGAGCCGCCAGATGCAGAGGCTGGAGGCTTTGACAGGAGAAAATGGACAGTCCTCATCTCCGCTGGCAAAGGCAGTACAGAATACGGTCTCTAATCTGGATTTTATGAATCAGATGAACCAGATGCATGGCTACATTCAGCTTCCTCTTAAACTGACGGGTCAGGAGGCCAGAGGAGAACTGTATGTGTTTACCAATAAAAGATCCATGGCAAGTAAAGAGGGAAGAGTAACTGCCCTTCTCCACTTGGATATGGAATATTTGGGAAAGATGGATGTCTTTGTGGCATTGGAAAACCAGAAGGTAAGTACCCAGTTTTATCTGGAGAAGGAGGAGTATTTAGATTTTCTGGAAAAAAATATGGATATGCTTTCTGCCCGTTTGAACAAACGGGGCTATCAGTGCAGTACAAAAACCTGCCTGAGAAGGGAAGAAACAGAGAAATCAGTAATGGAGCAAATTGTAGGACAACAGAGTCAGCCTGTTCTGCTTTCAGCACAGGCCTTTGATATGCGAGCCTAGGAGAGAGTTATGGAGAAAAAAGAGAAGCTTAAGCAGGCCATAGCATTGGAATACGATCCCAATGAGGATGCCCCCAAGGTGGTGGCCTCAGGCCGGGGTATTCTGGCTGAAAAGATCATCAATAGAGCCAGGGAGGCGGAAATTCCCATACATCAGGATGACAGACTGGCTGATACCCTGTCCAGACTGGATATCGGAGAGATGATTCCTCCTGAGCTTTATGAGGTGGTGGCAGAGATTCTCGTTTTCGTGGATGCCATGGATAAGATCCGCAGCAAGGGCTTAGATGGAAAAGGAACACAGGCGATGAGAAGAAGGATAAAGTAGAATGAATAGGCGCAGGCTCGGAGCCTCTTATGAGGAGGCTGCCGCCCGGTATCTCATTAATCAGAAGGTAAGAATTCTGGAAAGAAATTATCGAACCTCCAGGGGAGAAATAGATATTATTGCCCAGGATGAAGAGCTTCTGATATTTGTGGAAGTAAAATATCGGAGAAATGCAGATTATGGTTATCCATGGGAGGCTGTTTCCTTTGCCAAGCAAAAGAAGATATGTCAGGCCGCAAGACAGTATTGCTCTGCCAGAAAGCTGTCGGGTCAGGTACGCTATGATGTAATCAGTATCTGTGGGCAGGAAATAGAGTGGTATAAAAACGCCTTCGACCATATAGATTAATTAGTATGATATGATGTTAGGGTCAAAAGCCCCTAACTATGATACCTACGGATTGTTACGTACTTCGTACTCCCACAATCCTGCAAAATATTCGCATATCGTGCCACTTTTAAGCTCATATTTTGGCGGGTCTCAAGGACATTCACCCACATTTGAGCAAGCTCATGTGGGTTCAGACCTTTTGACCCTGGTATCATGATATTGGTGATTACTCAGAACCCCATTGGCCATATAAAATTACAATTCTGTTTGAATGCAAGCATTCCACAGAATGAAATTTGTATGGCTCTGAATAGTTACAGATATTGAAAGGAAGAAAGAAATGCAGCTTGATAAAGACAGGGACTGGATGCTCCCCAAGCCCCAGGTACAGGAAGGGGTGGAATATCTGATTTTCCCCCAGCTTGAAGCAACGGGTGTAGTAAACCACCTTTTTTCTACTCGATCAGGAGGGGTCAGTGAAGGACATTTAAGCTCTATGAATCTGAGCTTTTCCAGGGGAGACAAGGAAGAATATGTTAGAGAGAATTATCGCCGCATAGCTAAGGTACTTAACTGTGAATCGGGCGATTTTGTTTTTTCTCATCAGACTCATACCAACGACGTGAGGATCGTTACCGAGAAGGATCGGGGAAAGGGATTGATCAGGGAGCCTGATTACCAGAATATAGACGGACTGGTGACAAAGGTGCCGGGATTGGTTTTAACCACCTTTTTCGCAGACTGTGTCCCCATATTTTTGGTGGAGCCAGTGAATAAGATTATTGGTCTGTGTCATTCCGGCTGGAGAGGAACGGTGGGGAGGATCGGAGAAAAGACTATAGCGAAAATGGAGAGCCTGGGGGCAAAGCGAAAAGACATTAGAGCGGCTATCGGGCCGTCAATTTGTCAGGAATGCTATGAGGTCAGTGAGGATGTGGCTGCACAATTTGCACAGGAGTTCAGAGGACATGAAGACACGCTGATGAAAGAAACAAAAAAGGGAAAGTATCTGCTGAATCTATGGAAGGCCAACCAATTGGTGCTTAGTGACAGTGGAATCCTGCAAGCACATCTGGAGGTAACCAACCTTTGTACCTGCTGTAATCCGGAGTATTTGTTTTCTCACAGGGCAAGCAGGGGAATGAGGGGAAATCTGGCAGCCTTTCTTATGTTAAAAAAATCTTAATATTTATGCCTGCTTTCTCTTAATGAAGATTGAGTAGGATATAGAAGAAGGGCAGACAGGGCAAAATGGAGGTAAGGATGAACAGAATTCTTGTATGTGATGATGAAACAGAAATTGTGGATGCCATAGAGATCTATCTGATGCAGGAAGGCTACCAGGTAGTAAAGGCCTATACCGGAGAAGAGGTGTTGGAAATCCTCAAAGGGCAGGAAATCCATCTGCTGATTATCGACATTATGATGCCCGGTCTTGACGGAATACGAACCACAATGAAAATCAGGGAAAAAAGCAGTATCCCCATAATCTTCTTGTCGGCCAAATCCCAGGATGCCGATAAAATTCTGGGTCTGAATATCGGTGCTGACGATTATGTCACCAAACCCTTTAATCCCCTGGAGCTGGTGGCAAGGGTAAAATCTCAATTGAGGCGCTATACTCTGCTGGGGAATCTGACTGTGGAGAATAGCCACAGCTATCAGGTGGGAGGACTGCTCATTAATGATGATACGAAAGAGGTTACGGTAGACGGGGATTTAGTGAAGCTGACGCCGATTGAGTACAATATTCTTCTTTTGCTGGTGAAAAATCAGGGAAGGGTGTTTTCCATTCAGCAGATTTATGAAAATATCTGGGAAGAGGAGGCTATCGGTGCAGATAATACGGTGGCAGTACATATCCGGCATATCCGGGAAAAGATTGAAATTAACCCTAAGGAGCCTCGCTATCTTAAGGTGGTTTGGGGAGTAGGATACAAAATAGAAAAGCAGCAGTGAGGTCAACATGAAAAAGAAGATACTGGGAGCCAAGAAGAGAGAATTTCTGTTATTTTTAGAGCGTATACTGGTGGTGATTATGGCAGTGGGGCTGTCCTTTGTTTTTATGAATTCCTTTCTGACCGTTTCTACCTCCTACGGAACTAATTACCATTATACCCTGGCACCGCTGGATGGAGATAAACCCTTTGAGGATAAGGAAATTTTTCAGGCGCTGGTGAAAGGAAATATGGAGCAGATTACCCGGTATGTGGTCATTTGTCATCAATTGGAAACCAACGGAAAATACGATACCCATAAAAAGATCGATATTACCCGGTATGCTAATCGTTCGGAGACCGTGGTGGGAGAGTATCCGATAGCTGAATTTTATCTGGAAGACCTGATCAAATGGGGAAATTACGGCTTTACCCATAATACGGTGGTAGGCAGCCTGGAGGAATTGAACCAGCTATTTGCGGATAATAAGGCTACTTATACTGAGAAAACCCTGCCCGGAGTGACTGAATACAGCAGCAGTTCACAGGAAGATGCAGTCAGCCTGGGGCTGGCACCTGCAGAGGATGATCAGTACGCCATGGAGATTCTGGTTCCTCGGTATAAAACCGTAGATGGAAAGGATTTGATGCAGTGTGCATCTAATGTGGAGGAATATGAGCAGTTAAAAAGTAACCTGATTCTTTCAGCAAAAAGTCTGTTCACTAATTATACCGAATATACGAGGATGCAGGAGCAGTATAAGGCAGAGAATACCAATATGGGATACTGCTTTAAAATTCAGGGAGATAAAGGGCCCATCTATTACACTAACGGAGAAATGGATTTTAAAGGAGATACACCCGATGATATTACAGCCAGCATAAAAGAGAAGGGGGGAAAATTCCTTTATTTTAACCCGGATAAGCTGCAAATCAACACCAACATGGATATTACGGCAGCACAGATGCGAAGTATATTGAAGGAGTATGAGTATTCCTTTGGAGATAATACCCGTGTTTGGTTCTGGGTAGATACAAGTTACCCGGTGCAGGATGAGCTTTATTTTGCCCGTGAAAATATCAATCACTCCACCCCTCTGTTCTGGATCCTTTCAGGCAGCAGTATAGCTGCCCTTGGCCTGGCAGTAATTTTATTGGTTTACCTGACGGTTAAGGAGGGCAGGTATCTGAATGAAGAGGGAGAAATGGAATGGAGGCTGGGGAAACAGGATCGTTTCCCTCTGGAGCTTTGGCTGCTTCCGATGCTTGCAGTGCAGGTCTTTCTGCTTGGCTTTTTGTGGAAGCTGCAGGGCAGCTACCGTGTGGGTACCATCAGTTATAGCTGGCTGCCTGTTATGGTTGGCTTTGTGGTCTTTTTTGTTAATGAATTAGGGCTGCGTTTTTATTTCAGTCTGGTACGGCGAATCAAGGCAAAAGCGGTGTGGAGGACTACTCTGCTTAGAAAAATCGGGATAGAAGGTAAAGCGTTCATTATCAGAACCTATGACCATGGAGGACTGGTTTCCCGTATCTGGATTCCGTATTTGATCTTTCTTATGGTGAATCTGATCCTTGTGCTTTTAGGTGTTGGCGGAGTTGTGGGCGCATTTCTTCTGGATATGCTTATTGGCGTTTATCTTTACCGTGACAATAGAGCCAGGGAGGAGATCATTCAGGGAATAGAGAAAATTAAAGACGGGAAAGTGAAGTATCGTATCGATACCACCCATCTTCATGGTGAGAATCTCAAGCTGGCTAATTGTGTAAATACGATCGGAAGCGGAATTCATAAGGCGGTAGAAACCAGCATGAAGGATGAAAAGCTGAAAACGGACTTGATTACCAATGTATCCCACGATATTAAGACTCCTTTAACCTCTATTATTACCTATGTGGATCTGCTGAAGCGGGAGAATATTTCTGATGAAAAAATTCTATCCTATCTGGAGATTCTGGATAATAAGTCACAGAGATTAAAGCAGTTGATCGATGATTTGGTGGAGGCCTCTCAAATTTCCTCCGGCAACATCAATATTCAGCTTGATACCATTAATTTTGTGGAGCTGGTACGCCAGGCATTAGGAGAATTTGATGAGAAGTTTGCAGAAAAGCAGTTGCAGATCGTGACCAGGCTTCCTCAGGAGGCAACCTTTATTGAGGCGGACAGCGGTCAGCTATGGCGTGTTCTGGAGAACCTGTTCCAGAATATTTCCAAATATGCCATGAGAGGAACAAGAGTGTATGTGGAAATGGAGGAGTTGAAAACAGAAAACAAAAGCCTGGTGCTGTTTTCTGCTAAAAATATTTCCGACCGTTTCCTGGAGCTTCAGGCAGAAGAGCTTACGGAGAGATTCATTCGGGGAGATCGTTCCCGTCAGACGGAGGGAAGCGGTTTGGGGCTTTCCATTGCCAAAAACCTTATTGAAGCGCAGGATGGAGAATTTGAAGTCCAGGTAGACGGTGATTTGTTTAAGGTGATGATACGCTTTCCCATGCTGGAAATGGCAAATGTTTAGAGTAATGTCTGGTTGATTTTCAATCAGACATTACTCTCTTCTTCGTCTAGGGGAAGACGCTTGTTATACCGATCCAGTACCTTATGAATTTTGTCTGCAGGAGTGTACACGTTTTCCATGGATACATCATGATTCATAAAGTCAATGATGGAAGCAATGAACTTACTCATCTTGGTCTGTACATAGTAGGGCTTATCATAGATTTCTGGCGGAAGGTAATTCAGATTGGTAGTGATTACCCGCTCAAAATATCCTTTTTCATAGGCCTCATCAAAGGCCCTGAGTCCATTGGTAAAGAGCCCGAAGGTACAGCAGATAAATACCCGATTGGCATTCATTTCTTTGAGCTGTCTGGCGGTATCGATCATACTTTCGCCGGAAGAAATCATGTCGTCAAGAATAATCACATCCTTTCCCTCCAGACTATCTCCAAGAAACTCATGAGCTACGATGGGGTTTTTTCCGTTGACAATGGTGGTATAATCCCGGCGCTTGTAAAACATCCCCGTATTGACACCCAGAACGTTGGCAAAAAACACCGTACGGTTTAAGGCACCCTCATCGGGACTGATTACCACCAGATGATCCTTGTCAATAATCAGATCCTTCTCTTTATCCAGAAGTCCCCGGATAAACTGATAGGGAGTAATATAATTATCGAAGCCATTCAGAGGAATTGCATTGCATACTCTGGGATCATGGGCATCAAAGGTAATAAAATTATTGATTCCCATGGCATACAGCTCCTCCAGCATAAAAGCGCAGTCCAGGGATTCTCTGTTGGAGCGTTTATGCTGGCGGCCCTCATAAAGAAAGGGCATAATGACGTTGATTCGATGTGCTTTTCCGGTTGCAGCAGCAATGATTCGTTTTAAATCCTGATAATGGTCATCGGGGGACTTGTGATTGGTATATCCGTTAATGGTATAGGTAATGCTGTGGTTGCAAACATCCACCAGAATATACAAATCCTTTCCGCGAATGGATTCATAAAAGATACCCTTGGCCTCACCGGTTCCAAATCGGGGACAGTCTGCCTGAGTCAGATAGGAATCCTCGGCATACCCTTCCCAGGAGGGCATATCCTTAAAGGTAGCCTGAAGGTATTTGCGAAATTCCACTAAATAGGAATTGATCTCTTCTCCCAGCTCTTTTGCAGAATCCATGACAACCAGCTTCAGGGGTGCCACAGGAAGTTTATTCTCCAACATTTGTAAATTAGGCATACCGACCTCCATAAATTAGTTTTGCCGTAACTGTTGTAGCTGCACCTGCTAACTATAGATTTTTTACAGCATCCGCAGTAAATACGCATATCTGCTGAATTGTTACGGCTGTTTTCTTTTCTTACTATAAAACTTCCATAGGTTTAGTGTCAAGATTAAGGTGACAGAATCTGTTTTTTCCAGTACAATTATACTTGTGCCGCTGCACATTAGCTGAGAGCTGGAATTGGAGAAAATATGACAAAAAATGAACATATAATAACCGGCATCATAAAAGGAAGCATTGCCGAAGAAATGGGAATAGAAACTAAAGATGTGCTGCTTGCCATTAACGGCCAGCCTGTGGGAGATATTTTTGATTATCAGTATCTGGTGGAGGATACCTATGTGGAAATATTGATCAGAAAGCCGGATGGAGAAGAGTGGCTTTTGGAAATCGACAAGGAGGCAGATGAGGATTTAGGATTAGTATTTGAGCAGGGGTTGATGGATGAGTACAGAACCTGCACCAATAAGTGTATATTCTGCTTTATTGACCAAATGCCACCGGGAATGCGGGATACCTTGTATTTTAAGGATGATGATTCCCGACTGTCCTTTTTACAGGGAAATTATATTACGCTGACGAATATGTCAGAGGACGATGTGGAACGAATCATTAACTACCACCTTGCCCCCATCAATATTTCTTTTCAAACCACCAATCCTGTCTTAAGGGAGATGATGCTCCACAATCGCTTTGCGGGGGAGGCCTTGAAAAAGGTGGATCGATTTTTTGAGGCCGGTATTGAGATGAATGGTCAGATCGTGCTCTGTAAAGGAATTAATGACGGTAAGGAGCTGGAAAGAAGTATTCAGGATTTATATCGATACCTGCCCCATCTCAGAAGCGTATCCGTGGTTCCTGTGGGCCTGTCGAAATTCAGGAAAGGGCTTCATCCCTTAGAGCCTTTTACCAAAGATGAGGCAAAGGAGGTGATTGCCTTAATTCATGCCTGGCAGAAAAAAGCAGTAAGGGAATACGGCCTGCATTTTGTCCATGCCAGTGATGAATGGTATCTGCTGGCAGAAGAAGAGCTGCCAGGGGAGGAAAGCTATGACGGCTATTTACAGTTGGAAAATGGCGTGGGAATGCTCAGGCTGTTCATGAATGAATTTGAAGAAGCGTTAGAATGTCTGCTAAAGGAGCAAAAAGCAGGAGAAAGACCTTTGCAGAAGCAGGAAGAGCTGTCGGTATTAACAGGACGCTTAAGCTACCCGGTAATCAGACAAATGGCAGAGCGGCTGATGGAAAAGGTGGAAGGACTGACCATATATGTCCATGCCATACGCAACGACTACTTTGGAGAAAGAATCACCGTCAGCGGGTTATTAACGGGGCAGGATATCATCGCCCAGGGAAGGCAGCTTCCTTTGGGGAACAGGGTGCTGCTCCCGGAGAATATTTTAAGAAGCGGTGAGGAGGTTCTGCTGGATGACTATACCTTAAGTGACCTTGAAACTGCTTTACAAGTACCCATAGATATTGTAAAATCAAGCGGACATGACTTTGTAGAGAAGATTATGAGAGGCTTCTTTATGGATTGAACAGAGAAAAATGGAGGAAGTATGAGCACAAAAAAAGGGAAACCCATTGTGGCAGTAGTAGGAAGACCCAATGTGGGCAAATCTACCCTGTTTAATGCCATGGCAGGAGAAAAGATCGCCATTGTAAAGGACACACCGGGGATAACCAGAGACAGGATATATGTGGATGTAAGCTGGCTGGATCACAGTTTTACTCTGATCGATACCGGAGGCATTGAACCGGACAGTAAGGATATTATCCTTTCCCAGATGAGGGAGCAGGCTGAAATTGCCATGGCTACGGCAGATGTGATTATTTTTTTAGTAGATGTAAGGCAGGGACTGGTAGATGCAGACGCCAAAGTAGCCGATATGCTCAGGCGCTCCCAAAAGCCGGTGGTTCTGGTAGTCAATAAGGTGGACAGCTTTGACAAGTTTATGGCAGACACCTACGAGTTTTACAACCTGGGCATAGGGGAACCGATTCCTATTTCTGCGGCTAACCGTCTGGGAATCGGGGATATGCTGGACACGGTTATTTCCTACTTTCCAGAAGAAGCAGAGGCCGACGACGAGGATGACCGCCCCAGGATCGCTATTGTGGGAAAGCCAAATGTAGGGAAGTCTTCTTTAATTAATAAGCTTCTGGGAGAAAATCGGCTGATCGTATCGGATATTGCGGGTACCACCAGAGATGCAATAGATACCGAGGTCATTCATAATGGCAAGGAGTATGTTTTTATTGATACCGCCGGTCTGCGTCGTAAGAATAAAATCAAGGAAGAGCTGGAGCGCTATATGATTATCCGAACCGTTGCCGCAGTGGAAAGAGCCGATGTGGTGGTACTGCTGATCGATGCCGGTGAGGGTGTGACGGAGCAGGATGCCAAGATTGCAGGAATTGCCCATGAGCGGGGAAAGGGAATGATCATCGCCGTAAATAAATGGGACAGCATCGAAAAAGACGATAAGACGATTTATAAATTTACCCGGAAAATACAGGATACCCTTTCCTTCATGCAGTATGCACAGTTGGTATTCATTTCAGCTCTTACCGGTCAGAGGCTGCCCAAGCTCTTTGATACCATTGATGCAGTTATCGAGAACTGTACTCTGCGGATATCTACCGGAGTACTGAACGAAATCATGACAGAGGCAGTTGCCATGCAGCAGCCTCCCTCAGATAAGGGAAAGAGACTGCGTCTGTATTATATTACGCAGGCTGCAGTAAAGCCGCCTACCTTCGTTATTTTTGTCAACGATAAGGAGCTGATGCATTTTTCCTATACCCGCTATATCGAGAATCAGATTCGCAATGCGTTTGGGTTTCAGGGGACACCCCTAAAGTTTATCATTCGAGAGAGAAAGGACAGTCAGAAGTAAAATGATTCGTTTGCTTTGTTTACTGATAGGATACGTTTTCGGCCTGTTTCAAACTGCCTATTTTTATGGAAGGCTTCATGGAATCGACATCAGAACCAAGGGAAGTGGAAATGCAGGCACCACCAATACCTTGCGTGTATTGGGGCGTAAGGCCGGGATAATCGTTTTAATTGGGGATATTCTTAAAACGGTGCTGGCCATTACTTTGGTAAGGTGGCTGGTGGTACCCTGTGTGCCCGAGCTAGAGGAGCTTTTGGTGCTGTATACCGCAGCAGGAGCCATTTTGGGTCATAATTATCCCTTTTACCTGGGATTTAAAGGAGGAAAGGGAATTGCCGCCACAGCAGGACTGCTGATTGCTTTTGATCCATGGTTTGTATTAGTCGGAGCAGTTCTGTTCTTTGGAGCCTTCTTTTGTAGCCACTATGTATCTCTGGGTTCTCTGCTGGTTTATGCAGGCTTCGTTGTTCAGTTGATGGTGATGGGCCAGTACGGATATTTTGGCGATTTGAGTCAGAGGGTTCTGAATGAGATGTATGTGATAGCCATATTGCTGATGCTTATGGCCTATTGGAAGCATCGAGAAAACATTAAGAGACTTTGGACCCATACGGAACGAAAAACCTATCTGTCAAAGAAAAAGGAATAAATAGATTAAAATGCTGGTAAAGCAGCAGAATGAGAGGAAATATGGCAAATATTAGTGTGATAGGAGCAGGAAGCTGGGGAATTGCGCTGGCTAAGCTCCTCTGTGAAAATGAACATAATGTTACGGTTTGGAGCATTTTACCGGAAGAAATTGAAATGCTGAAAGAAAATCATGAGCACCTGGATAAGCTGCCCGGTGTAAAATTACCGGAAAGCATGGGCTTTACTACGGACTTAAAGGAAGCAGCAGAAGGAAAGGATGTGCTGGTGCTGGCAGTGCCTTCTCCCTTTACCAGAAGTACGGCACATTCTTTAAAGAATCTGGTTAAAGAGGGACAGATTATCGTGAATGTGGCTAAAGGAATTGAAGAGGCCACGCTGATGACTCTGTCGGAGGTGATCGAGGAAGAAATTCCCCAGGCAGAGGTTGCCGTTCTTTCGGGACCTTCCCATGCAGAGGAAGTGGGAAGAGGCATTCCTACCACCATTGTAGTTGGAGCAAAGCGTAAGGAAACGGCAGAGTACCTTCAAAATATTTTTATGAATCAGGTTTTCCGTGTGTATACCAGCCCTGATGTGTGCGGAATTGAGCTTGGTGCCGCTTTAAAGAACGTGGTGGCTCTGGCGGCAGGAATTGCCGATGGCCTGGGCTATGGAGATAACACTAAGGCAGCGCTGATCACCAGGGGAATAGCAGAGATTGCCCGTCTGGGTACTGCCATGGGAGGAAAAGCAGAAACCTTCAGCGGCCTTTCCGGTATCGGAGATCTAATCGTCACCTGTGCCAGTAAGCATTCCCGCAACCGCAGGGCAGGAATATTAATTGGTCAGGGCAAAACCATGGAAGAGGCTATGGAAGAGGTGAAAATGGTGGTAGAAGGAGTGTATTCTGCCAAGGCGGCCTTAAAGCTGGCTGATCAGTATAAGGTTTCCATGCCGATCATCGAACAGGTGAATGAGGTACTTTTTGCTCACAAGCCGGCTGCCGATGCAGTAAGGGATCTGATGCTTCGGGATAAAAAGCTGGAGCATTCTGAATTACCCTGGGAATAAGAGGAAGGAAGACAAGATTAAAAGCTGCCAAAGCAGCAGAATGAGAGGAAATATGGATATAAATATGCAATTTCAGGGTACCCGGGAATATGTGGCTTCCCCGGAGCTTTTAAGTGCAGTTAATGTGGCAGTGGCTTTACAGAAGCCATTATTGATCAAAGGAGAACCGGGAACCGGAAAGACCAGGCTGGCAGAAGCAGTTGCCGCAGCTTTGGGAAAAAGACTGATCGTCTGGAATATTAAGTCCACAACCAAAGCCCAGGACGGGCTGTATATTTACGATACGATACAACGGCTTTATGACGGACAGTTTGGGGAAAATGATGTCCATGATATTTCCCGCTATATCAAGCTGGGAAAGCTGGGAGAGGCCTTTGCCAGCGATGATCAGGTTATTCTTTTGATTGATGAGATCGATAAGGCGGATCTGGAGTTTCCCAACGATTTATTATGGGAACTGGATCAAATGGAGTTTTATATTCATGAAACCAGTAAGACCATCAGGGCCAAGCAGCGCCCTATCGTGATTATTACCTCCAATGCGGAAAAAGAGCTGCCGGATGCTTTTTTAAGAAGGTGTATTTTCCATTATATTGATTTCCCTGAAAAAGAATTGATGGAGGAAATCGTAAGGGTGCATTTTCCCGATGTGGATGAGCTTTTATTAAAGAATGCAATGGAAGTGTTTTATGATATTCGAGGTCTTAGGGATATTCGTAAAAAGCCCAGTACCTCTGAGCTGATCGATTGGATTAATGCTCTTCAGATTGGTGGCATTTCTGCGGAAAGGATAAAGAAAGAGCTTCCTTTCGTAGGAGTAATCGTCAAAAAGGATGAGGATATGGAAGCTGCCCGTCAGGCAGGCTTAGGTTAGGACAATGTTTTTAGAATTTTTTTATGGATTGAGAGAGGCAGGGCTTAAGGTCACCCTGGGAGAATGGCTGACCCTGCAGCAGGCTTTAAGCATGAATATGGCAGATAACAGTCTGACTGGATTCTATTATCTTGCCCGGATGATTCTGGTAAAGAGTGAAACCGACTACGATAAATTTGATTCAGTTTTTGAGTCTGCCTTCAAAGGAGCAGCCATGGAAACTGAGGTGGGGAAGAATATGCTGAAGTGGCTGGATAAGCCTCAAATGAATGAACTGCTTCAGGAGAGTGACAGAGACTGGCTGAACAAGCTGGAGGAAATTCAGGTAGATAAGGATGATGTGGAAGAAAGATTTCGGCAGCGTCTTAAGGATCAGGACAGCGAACATAATGGAGGAGCCTACTGGATCGGAACTATGGGAAAGACCTCTTTTGGAAACACGGGAGGAAATGTAGGCGGTGTCCGTGTGGGAGGAACTACCGGTTACCAGTCCGCATTTTCTGTAGTAGGTGCCAGAAAATATCGAGATTTCCGTAATGACCGGGTAATGGATAACCGTCAGTTTCAACAGGCACTGAGAAGACTGCGCCAGTTCTCGGCCAGATTGGATATTCCCAAAACAGAGTTGGACTTAAACGGCACGGTAGACGAGACCTGTAATCACGGGGGAATGCTTCACCTTGTTATGGAAAAGCCCCGGAAGAACTCCGTTAAGCTGCTTCTTTTAATGGATTCAGGGGGAACCATGATACCCTATACCAAGCTGCTGAATGAATTATTCCAGTCAGTGACGAAAACCAATCATTTTAAAGAAGTGAAGGTTTATTTTTTCCATAATTGTATCTATAGTAAGCTGTATAAGACACCGGAATGCGAAAACGGAGATTGGATCGACACGGAGTGGATGTTTCGCAATCTGGACAGTGATTATAAGGTAATCATCGTGGGAGATGCAGCTATGGCGCCGGAAGAGCTTTATTCCGACAGCGGTAATTATCGGGGGCCTAATGGAGGCTTAAGCGGTATGCAGTGGCTGCAGCTATTGAAGAAGCACTATAAGAAGATCGTCTGGCTGAATCCCAAGATGGCACCGGGGAATGCTCCCTGGAGGGAGGCTGAAACGGCTATAAAACAGATTTTCCCCATGTATAAGCTAACTGTGGATGGATTAAATCAGGCTATGACGAAGCTGATGATGAATAAACGATAATGATAGGATGATTGAGACAGCTTGTGCCCCATAAAGGCATAAGAGAAGGAGAGAAGGCTGATATGAAGATATTTGAAGAATTGAAGGCAAGAGGTCTGCTTGCCCAATTAACCGATGAAGAAGAGATTAGAGAGCTGATTAACGAAGGAAAGGCTACTTTTTATATTGGCTTTGATCCTACTGCAGACAGCCTGCACGTTGGGCATTTTATGGCTCTGTGCCTGATGAAGCGACTGCAGGAGGCAGGGAATAAGCCCATTGCTCTGATCGGTGGGGGTACCGGTATGATTGGAGATCCATCCGGCAGAAGCGATATGAGAACCATGATGACCAGAGAGCAGATCGACCATAATTGTGAGTGCTTTAAAAAGCAGATGAGCCGTTTCATCGATTTTTCAGAGGGAAAGGCCTTGATGGTCAATAATGCAGACTGGCTGCTGGATTTGAACTATGTAGAGCTTTTGCGGGAGGTAGGAGTACATTTCAGTGTCAACCGAATGCTTTCGGCAGAATGCTATAAGCAGCGAATGGAGAAGGGCCTGAGCTTTCTGGAATTTAACTATATGATCATGCAGAGCTACGATTTCCTGGCTCTTTATGAAAAATATGGCTGTAATATGCAGTTTGGCGGGGATGACCAGTGGAGCAATATGTTAGGCGGTACGGAGCTGATTCGGCGTAAGCTGGGGAAGGATGCTTATGCCATGACCATAACTCTTCTGTTAAACTCTGAGGGTAAGAAAATGGGCAAGACCCAGAAGGGAGCAGTATGGCTGGATCCTAATAAGACCTCTCCCTTCGAGTTTTATCAGTACTGGAGGAATGTGGCGGATGCAGATGTGCTGAAATGTATTCGTATGCTTACCTTCCTTCCTTTGGAGGAAATTGAGAGGATGGATGCCTGGGAGGGCAGCCAGTTGAATCAGGCCAAGGAAATTCTGGCCTATGAGCTGACCAAGCTGGTACATGGAGAGGAAGAAGCCTTAAAAGCACAGGAGAGTGCAAGGGCTCTGTTTGCCAGCGGAGCAGCAGCGAATATGCCTACCGTAGCTTTGGGAGGAGGGGATTTTATTGACGGACAGATTGATATTCTGACGATGCTGGTAAAATCCGGTCTTGTCCCCTCTAAATCGGAGGCGAGAAGAGCGGTTGAGCAAGGCGGCGTAATGGTGGATGGTGAAAAAGTGACCAATATCAAGGCGCTATATCCAATTGCTTCATTGGAGGGTGAAGGACTCGTATTGAAACGAGGGAAGAAGAATTTCAGAAGAGTAATTAAGGAATAGGATTTTCCTCAAAAATCAGACCAAATAACCGAAAGTGTAAAGACTGCCCCATTGGAGAGAAAAGACTGTCCGGTGGGGCTTTATGGTTAAAAGGGGCAAGTGTTTCACAAACAGAATGGGTACCATGACTTTGGGGGAGCAAACATGAGAAATAAAGAGAAGTTTCTGCGATATCTGCTGCTTGCTTTTCTTTCTGTCTTTTGTATGGGATTTCAGAAGAAGGAAGAAATGACCATGGTAAGCAGCATTCATCTGCGGGAAGTGGGAAAAGGAATAGGAGAAGGGAAAATCACTCCCTTTACATTTCTTCAGCATGGAAATACAAAACCTCTGGTAGGGGTGGCAGCAGGGGAAAAAATTGATTATGATATTTTTCGTTTCGATTATTATGGAAACAGCTATCAACGTAAACAGCCGATGAATCCAGATTTACACTATTATTTTGAAGGAGAAGGAGGCGGATTCAGCGGCCTTTGTATGAGCTGGGCAGGAGATTTCTGGGGCATACAGGTGGGAAGTGATTATATGGGGAAGATCAGGCAAATACTGGGTGAGCCTGATGAATATAAGACTGACTTGCGTGATTCCGGTGTGATGTGGATGCACTACACTTATGAGCAGGCTGCGCTGTCGATAAAGATACAGGAGGGAAAGGCGGTCAGTGTTGATTATCAAATTAATGAGGAACTGACCAAAATATCCAATTGGCAGGAAGAAATGGATTTTCTTTGGGATTACAACCAGGATGGGGGACAGGCAGAAATCATCTATAATTGGTCTTCCGGTGGCTCAGAAGCAAAGAATGGATTTTTTTCCCTTCATCCTCATGATGATGAATATGATGTGGAGAAAAAGGAGGAAGCTCTTCAGGGTTATTTAAAGGTTCAGGGAATAGACAGGACAGACTTGGAGATTTCCTACAATCAGCAGGGAGAGCCGCTGATAGAGTATTATGTAGATGACAGCATAAAGCAATACTGTTTTATTCTGCATCTATGGGGAGATTATTGGGAAGATTATGAGAAGGGAATCAGTAAATATCAGGATGCAATCCTTTGTACTGCCTATAACTTAAAGGAGGAGGAAAAGCTTGGATACCTGCTTACGAACGAGGTTCAGGGAGGAAAAGGAAGGCGACAAAGGCTATATGATCAATGGGGGAATTTTATGGCAGAGATTTCCTATGAACAACATGAGAATGTTCCCTTTCCCTTTATTACAGATTTCCGGAATCTGGATATTCAGTTTAGGAGTATGGAGGAGGTTATGGCAAGGGAGAGCAAGCTTTGGCTTTATGCAGAAGAGTCCTGTTTTGATGAGAAGGGAAGGCTCCTTTCCTATAATGACCCGGATATGAGGGAGGATTTAAAGGAATATTTTGCTGATTTTTATCGCTGTATCTATGACGAAATGGGAAGGCTGGAGACTTTTCAATTAGAGTCAGAAAATGAATCCGAAGATTATTACGGGCATATGGATTTTATTTATGATGAAGGAGGAGGGCTTCTTCGGATTGAGTATATACAATCGCCGGAGGGGTATGGAACATGGGATTCCAGTGGGAGTATTTGGTTCGATGATCGTGGAAGGATGATTGGCAACAAATACTACGTTACCCATGGCAGTCACTGGAATATGTACCTGTATGATAAAGAAGTCATGTCTCCGATTGCCGGCTTCTATTTCTGCCCCTCCATACCCGGATTTGAGGATGTCTATCTGTTCCGCCCTTATTCAGCAGCAGAATAGAGAATAATGGATAACTATGCAGACTGTGAATATCCTTTATAAAGAGCCACGCAGACGGGCAGCGTGGCTCTTTGTTTTGATTCGGGCGCCTTTAGCTTCTTGTGGGCACGATTTCCAGCCAATAGCCATCCGGATCCTGAATAAAATAGATACCCATTCGGGGATTCTCATAGCAGATACAGCCCATCTCTTCATGGAGCCTGTGAGCCGCTTCAAAGTCATCGGTACGAAAGGCCAGATGGAATTCACATTCTCCCAGGTCGTATTTGGCAGGGTGTTCTTTTAACCAGGTCAGCTCAAGTTCGAAGTCGCTTTCATCATTGCCCAGATAAACAATGATAAAGTCCTCACTGGTTTTCCGGCGTTTTTCCTTTAGTCCCAGGGCTTTTTCATAAAAGCTGAGGGAGGCTTCCAGGTTGGAAACGTTGTAATTCTCATGGATCATTTTAAAATTCATCGATAGTCCTCCGTGTACATAATTATTTCCCGATACTGGGGATATTCATGGATAAAGCGGGTGATAATTTCGGGCTGCTCCCAATAGTGCATGGGGAAGATCCTTCCTACCTTAATTTGCTTCAGAAAGTAGAGTATTCCTCTGGCATAGTCCTTTTCCTGACGGGGATCAAGAGGAAGAAAGGCAGCATCAATCTTCTCGTCTTTAAGCAAATCAATCTCGTGACGATAGCTTCCCGTCATTTGCTTGTTATATTGTTCGGATTCCTCTGCCCAAACCCAGTCGTTCAGGTCTCCTGCATGGTACAGGGCTCCTTCAGGGCATTTCAAAAGAAAAGCCACGCCCTCATCGGTGGAGAGCAGGGTCTTAAGCTGGCAGCCATAGGGCAGATCATACTGCTCATGAAAGGTGACTCGAATGACCGGTACATCCTGTGGATAAGCCTCCTTGGGAATATCCTTGGACAAAACTGCGGTAATTTGTTCCATACCCTGACTCTTCAGCAGATTAAATATCTCTTGATTATAATGATCAGGATGTCGGTGACTGGAAAATACCAGAACAGGCTTAGTCTTTTGCAAAAGAGGCAGTTCTCCCCTGTAATAATCAAACACATAATAGCAATTGGCTGTTTCTGCTAAAAACCCGCTGTGAAAAAGATAATGTATGTGCATAGCTGTCTCCATTTCTATTTGAAATATACCAGTGTAACGTTTTCTATCTATCTGCACCAGTACAGCTTTATTCTATCACTTTATTTTACGACAGGATAGAAAAATTTTAGTAATTATTCAGAACTTCATACGCAAAGCCGCTGCTGCGCAGCTTTTCTTTAGCTCGTGGGGTTATAATTAACAATTCTGTATGAATGCGGGCATTTACAGAATGTAAATTTGCATGGCTTCGAATAGCTACAAACTTTAGTCTATTCCTTGGCCGTACTGTGGCTATCAATCTTTAAAATAATTATTGATTATTAAACAATAGTTTGATAAGATACAATAGAATGAAACTGTTTCAAAATTGTGAGAGAGTTAGAGGTCAGGAAGCAAACCACAGATTTGCATTACTGCGGAGGCGATATGAATGCACAGCTAAAAAAGGGAGTTTTGGAGCTTACGATTTTAAGGGAGATCAACAAAGGCGATCTGTATGGCTATGAACTGGCGAAGATGCTGGGAGAATATTATACGGATGTGGATTTAAGCTCCTACTATACCATTTTGCGAAGGCTCCGAAGAAAGGAGCTGGTAAGCTGCTATGAGGGCAGCAAGTCCGAAGGACCGCCCAGAAAATACTATCAGATTACCAATCGGGGAAAAGAATATCTTTGTCAGCGTATGGCAGAATGGAAGCATATACAGCAAATACAACAGAAGCTGGTGCAGCGGTTTTAATTCAAGGACCTCATATCACTTGTCTATTTTCCCGACAGCACAGGACAAAAATTCTCAGTGCAGTCCGCTGCGCCTACGTTTTTTGCCCTGCACTCTCAGAAAAATATACTGCGTGAATAGTATGGCTATTTGGAAACCGTTACACTGGTGCAATAGTACAAGATACAGAAGAAAGGGAAAGGAATACAGATGAAAAAGCATTTTTACCGAACCATGGCAGCGCTGATTCTGGGAGTGTTCATTGGTATGGAATGCCTGTCCGGCTATGGAGCAGCCTACAGCTATGCAGCAGACAATACCCAGGCAAGTCAATATCTTCATCCTTTTGAGGAAGCAGCAGAGGAACTGGAGAAGCTGGCCGCAAAGCAGGAGATTCAGGCCGTGGTTTATCTGGAGGATACGGTTCTGCTAAAAAGCTTACCGGATGAAAGCAGTGAAACGGTAAAGGAATTGGTTTCCGGAGATGTGGTCAGGATCATAGGAGTTGGACAGGATGCAGATTACAGCATATGGTACAGAGTGTCTTATATACAGGAAACAGAAACCGTTTTCGGCTATTTGAGGCGCACAAATCTTGCCTGTGTACAGGAGGATTTTGTCCAGTGGGAAAGCAATTACGTTCGCAGCGTAAGTGTCTTCCGCAGAATGGCAAGAAGCATAAGCTATCCGGATGTGGAACAGTTTCCGGCCTCCTATCAGGATATGCTGTATCAATTAAAGCAGCAGCATCCAAACTGGATTTTTGTCAGAATGAATACAGGAATCTTCTGGAATACACTGGTAAGCAATCAGTTGGGAGAAAGAAGCCTGATTTACGCATCCACCTCTCCGGCAGAATGGAAAAACGGGATGTATGGAACTAACTGGGCCTATGCTTCTGAAAAAATCTTAAAGTATTATTTGGATCCCAGAAATTTTTTAAATGAAAAGGGGATTTTTCAGTTTGAGCTTCTCGGCTATTCGGAAGAGTTTCATTCCGTTGAGGCAGTAGAGCATATTCTTTCCGGCAGCTTCATGTATAATTCCACCATAGAAAATGGAAAAACCTATGCTCAGAATTTTGTGGAGCTGGGCCAAACGACTAAGGTAAGTCCCTTTCTGATGGCTTCCCGTGTCCGGCAGGAGCAGGGGGCGAAGGGAAGCAGCCCGCTGATTTCAGGAACCTATGCAGGGTACGAAGGTTATTATAATTATTACAATATTGGTGCCAGCGGGAAAACGGATAAAGAGATTATTGAAAGCGGACTGGCAAAGGCGAAGACAGAGGGATGGAACAGCAGGTATAAATCGCTGGCGGCAGGAGCAGAATTTCTTGGAGGCTCATACATCAAGCATGGACAGGATACTCTTTATTTACAAAAATTTGATGTAGACAGCCGTTATGATGGTGTTTTCTGGCACCAATATATGCAAAATATTGAAGCGCCCTATAAAGAGGCTTTATCTGTAAGAGCTGCTTATGAAAAGGCTGGCTTATTGGATTCTGCCTATGTATTCCGTATTCCCGTATATGAGGGAATGCCGTCCTCAGCCTGTGTAAAGCCGGGAGATGAAGATAAGATTACATTAAGCAGTACACGAATCGATAATCTTCAGGTGGATTCCCAGGTAACCTTACACCCTTACATCAATGGAAAAGAAGCAGAAGGGGTGGAGTGGGAGTTTGTCAGCTCAGACCCTGCTGTTGCATCGGTGGATTCCAACGGAACGGTAAAAGCGTTAAAGCCGGGAACAACTACCATTACCTGCTGCAAGAAAGAGGATATGGATAATACTCTGGAGGGAACCTGTACCGTCACTGTGATTAAAGCAGATATTGATGTGTCAGCTCTCCAATTGCCGATTCTTGAGGACATTACTTATAATCCGAAAGGAAGCTTGAAGGATATTACATTGCCGGAAGGGTACAAGTGGGTCAATCAGGATATGGTTCCTACAGTAAAGCAGTCCTCCTATGGGGTAGAGTATAATCCGGACAATAGTAAATATAACAGCATTATTCTGGATCTTTCCCTTATAGTAAGAAAGGCGGTGCCGGAATATACAACACCAACTAACCTTCAGGGAGGAGCAACCAGAGAACTTTCCAGTGTACAGCTTCCCCAGGGCTTTAGCTGGGAGAATCCAACACAGTTACTGCCGAACACGATAGGAAATATTACTGCAAAAGCAAGCTATAATCCGGATATTGAAAACTATGAAACGGTTGAAGGTATTTCGGTGACGGTAAAGGTAGTCTGCCAGAAGCACAGCTTTGGGGAGTGGGTAATCACCGAGGCAGAGTGTGAGAAGGATGGAACAAAGATAAGAAGCTGTACAATTTGCGGAGCAGAAGAAAAAATTATCCTGCCGGCAACGGGACATTCCTATAGCTCTGCGGTTACGAACGAAGCAACCCAGGAGAAGGAAGGAGAACGGGTATTTACCTGTAGCAACTGTCAGCACACCTATACCGAAAGCATTCCCAAGCTGCCCGCCAAGCATCAGCACAGCTATCAGGAAGAGGTAGTGACCAAGGCCACCTGTACAAGTGAGGGTCTGGTTCGCTATACCTGCTCATGCAAAGATACCTATGAGCAAGTTATTCCTGCCACAGGTCATGACATGAAGGCTGGTATATGTGTAAATTGCGGTTATAAGGAGAAGGCGGATTCCAATACTGCCGGGGGAAGTACAGCTAATGGGAATACCTCCTCGAATACAGCACAAAACGGTACAGGCAGTGCGGGAAATAGCGGAAATACGGGAACAACAAACAGTAATACTGGAGGTGGCAGTGGGAGTACCGGAAATGTAAATGTCGGAAATACCAATACTGGGTCAGGAAACAGCAGTACGAATACGGGAAACACAGGTACGGCGAACAGCACCACCGGTGGAAGCAGCAGCGGAGGGAATACCGGAAATGTAAATGCCGGAAATACCAATACTGGGTCAGGAAACAGCAGTACGAATACGGGAAACACAGGTACGGCGAACAGCACCACCGGTGGAAGCAATAGCGGAGGGAATACCGGAAATGTAAATGCCGGAAATACCAATACTGGGTCAGGAAACAGCAGTACGAGTACGGGAAACACAGGTACGGCGAATAGCACCACCGGCAGTATGGGAGCAGCTAATACGACTAAGCCGGAGACGAGTGCCGGTACCACAGCAAGCAACCCCGCAGCTTCTAACACTACGGGAGCCAATACGTCTCCGGCAGGAAACAAAGAAGCCCAGATCATCAGCGATGTGGTGGATAAGACGAAAAAGGAGGAGAATACCTCTGCTTCAACAAAGGTAGAGAAGGTAGTCCTTCAATTAAATGATAATACCAATATCTCCAAACAGATTGTGGATCTGGCAGTAGATCAGGGCGTGGATCTGGAAGTGGTTCTGCGCAATGGAATAAGCTGGAATCTGGACACGAAAACTATAGGTCAAGCGGCAATAGAAGAGATGGATATGAATGTTCAGCTACAAAAAGGAATTATTGATGCCGGACTGATTGAGACATTGGCCGAAGGCCGAGATTATCTGGAAATTCGTTTGGCACATGATGGTGAATTTGGATTTACCGCCCTGCTGACGATTCCGGTAGCAGAGGACAATATCGGAAGGCTTGCCAATCTGTTCTATATGAATGAGGAAACCGGCAAGCTGGAGTATCAGATGGTCAGCGAGGTGACCGAAGAAGCAGAAGTCAGCTTTACCTTCAGCCATGCCTCTGATTATTTAATCGTCTTTGCCGATGAAGATATGGAGGAAGCTGCAAGCCGACTGACAGAGAATGAGGAAACAGAAGCCGGCGAAGAAGCCTTAGCCGATCAGGAAAAGTCAGCTCAAGGCGGTAAGACGGTAATCATTATCGTCTGTGTACTTATTTTGCTGTTGGCCGTAGCCTTAATTGGACTTGGAATCTGGCTGAGTAAGAAAAGAGCAGCAGAAGGCATGGATAGTTCTGAGGAAGAGGATTATCTGGATGATGATATTGACGATTATCAGGAAAGATCCTAGACAAAACGGGTGATTTTCTAGGATGATTATTTTAAGGCGGTGGGTGAAAACCTGCCGTCTTTGCTTATCGGGTCATTGCAGGGCCTTCTGAATGTCTTGTGTACCGGAACCTGAATATCTGGTACATTGGTACAGCTTCCCTGTATTTCTCAATATTTCCCTGGCATTTCTCTACTTCACACTGCATATACATGGAACAGGTTTATGGAGGGGAAAGCAAGTAGGAGGATAGGATATGGATCATTTTAACGGGAATACATACGACTTATACAGGGATATACAGCTTCGTACAGAGGGAGAAATTTATTTAGGAGTAGTGGGGCCGGTCAGAACCGGAAAATCCACCTTTATCAAGCGTTTCATGGAGCTTCTGGTTTTACCTGCAATGGAAACGGAGGAAGAACGGACTCGTGCCCGGGATGAACTGCCCCAGAGTGCAGGAGGAAAAACCATAACGACTACTGAGCCTAAATTCATTCCCCAGAAGGCAGCGGCGGTAAACCTGTCAGAGGATATTCAGGTTAAGGTTCGTCTGATTGACTGTGTGGGGTTTATGGTAGAGGGGGCAGCCGGACATATGGAAGAGGACAAAGAGAGAATGGTAAAAACTCCCTGGTTTAATGAAGCTATTCCCTTTACCAAGGCAGCAGGAGTGGGAACCCAGAAGGTAATTACCGATCATTCCACCCTGGGGATTGTGGTGACTACAGACGGAACCATTGGTGAACTGGAAAGAAAACAGTATCTGCAGGCAGAGGAGCATACGATCAATGAGCTGAAACGGCTGCAAAAGCCCTTTCTTGTACTGGTAAATTCCAGTCGTCCTTATGGAGAAGAAGCTTTGCAGGCGGTGGAGGAAATCAAAGAGAAATACAAAGCCACAGCTATGGCAGTAAACTGTATGCAGATGAAGATTGAGGATATTTATCAATGCTTACGGGAAGTGCTAAAGGAATTTCCGGTGTCAGGAATGGAGTTTTTTGTACCAAAATGGGTGGAGAGTCTGCCCAATACCCATCCCCTGAAAGCAGATATGATTGAACGAATCAGGAATTATATGGAAAAAATACAGAAAATGAAGGACGTTTTGCAGCAGGAGGCAGAGCTGACCAGCAACTATGTGACCCGGTGCACCTGTACGGAAATATCCATGGCTACAGGAAGGGTAATCTTTTACCTTGATGTAGATGAGCAATACTATTATGATATGCTCAGTGAGCTTACCGGTGAGGAATTGAAAAGTCAGTATCAGCTATTGGATCTGCTTAAAGGCTACAAAAGCAAAAAGGGAGAATATGAGAAGGTTCTGCAGGCTGTGCAGGATGTTCGACAAAGAGGCTATGGTGTGGTTATACCGGAACGGGAGGAGATCTTGCTGGAGGAGCCGCAGGTGGTCAGACATGGTAATAAGTTCGGGGTGAAGATTAAGGCAGAAAGTCCCTCTGTGCATATGATCCGTGCGAATGTAGTGACGGAGATCGCTCCTATTGTAGGAAATGAGCAGCAGGCACAGGATTTGATTCAGTATATCAAAGGTGAACGGGATACGGAAAAAGGAATATGGGAAACCAATATTTTTGGGAAAACGGTAGAACAGCTTATTTTTGATGGGATAAAGAATAAAATTGCGGGAATTGGCGAAGAAAGTCAGCAGAATCTACAGGAAACCATGCAAAAAATTCTGAATGAGAGCAAAGGCGGTATGATTTTCATTATTATCTGACAAAAGAGCGTTGAATAAAAATGATGTTAGGGTCAAAAGCCCCTAACTATGATACCTACGGATTGTTACGTACTTCGTACTCCCACAATCCTGCAAAATATTCGCATATCGTGGTG
>SFDP01000073.1 GCA_004558185.1 Lachnospiraceae bacterium
AAGCTCGATTGCGTTCTTATGTGCTTGCTCTGGTGTAATATGCTCGTCCTCATGGTAGCTGTGTACGAAGTGCTTATAAGTTCTGCCCCCAGTCTTGCCCCACAGCTCCTTGGTGGCTTGCATTTCGTCCTTTACTGTATCTGGTTCACAGTGCAGACCGCTGACAAGCTTATCCTCTGTCTTTTCCTCTTTTGTCACATAGTCCAGTGCTTGCCCTATACCTGCTTTTGAAGATACTGCTTTAATAACTGCCATATTTCTTTCAACTCCTCTTGGTTCTGCTTGGCTTCTGTCAGAACTTCCGAAATCTTGCGGTAATTATAAAAACCACTGTCTTTTAACGCTCCGTCTATCTCATTCAATGCCCTTGCGGTCTGATTCAGATTGTTACCTACTCTTTTGAGTTCTGGTACAATCTCCTTGATTCCGTCCGTATTCGTGATGGACTGCTCCAGTACTGCCTTAAGAATATACTCTTGCTGGCTCATAGCTGACTGCTGCACTTTGCGTTGGAGCTTCTCGGCTTCTTCCTCGGATGCCCTAAACTTTATCTGCACATTTCTTTTTCTGCCTGACATTCTCTCACTTCTCCGTTCTTGTATTCTACATACATCACATCGCCTACTACGTCCATTACTTTTGCAGTGTCCTTATCGGTATACTCTAGCCTTGCACACCCCTCAACAAAATTATCATCTAACCACTTTTTGATATGATACTGGGCTATGGTCTGCGGTCGCATATTATCAATTACTTTCTCGCACCATTCCTCATATTTGCTCATTTTACCGCTCCTTTCAGCTTCGATACTGTCTTTTCATCCAGTTCTACAACCTCGGCTATGAAGCTGTCTGTAAAAACTCCATAGCCTTTCATTCTCTTAGCTATCTGTTTCTTGGTCTTGTCTGCTCCATCTTTTCTCAAATCGGTTGCTAGCTCTTTATATTCGTTAGCCATTCTGCAACACTTCCTTTGCTGTTTTCTCGTCAAATATCCAACGGAGCTGATTTAGTACCTTGTCCTGTGCTTCTTCATCAATATCCGCATTCTTGACCGCCATTTTAAGAAAAGCTCTGATGATGTCGTTAAATGCAGAACTGTCAACCATTATGCACTTGTCATCATCATCACAAGTAGCGAGAAATTCATATATGCGTATCTCTTTTTCTGCCACCTCTTTTTCAATTTTACCCTCATTCATAAGTTTCCTATAACTCTCTGCCATTAACGTGTAACCATTCATAAAAACAACCTCTCTTTCTCAAAAATATTATGTGCGTTTCAGCACCTCAAAGGGGGATTGAAGGGGGGCTTGCCACCCTCACAAGTTCTAAAGTGGGTACCACTTTAGGGAACTTGCAACATACCCCACACCACTATTATAGTAATGGGTACCCATTTTGTCAAGTGGGGTGTGTTGTGGTGCGTGGATTATGCCAATAATCCAGTGGAGCTTACTTCCTCTTGGGTGACTTTGGGAATGGAAAAATGAGATAGTCAAGGGCTTGTTTTTTTCTGTGCTTCCATGAGCTTCCGCTTGCGGATCAGCGATTGGCAGCATAGAAAAAAATTGTCGCAGACAACCCTTTACTCTCTCATTTTGGAATGGACAATCGAACCCATGAGGAAGTAACGGAACGGTCGTACTGTCGTTTCCCCCTCTGGCATTGTAGCCAACAAAAAAGAGTATCAAGGGTAAACTGTACAGTCGTTCCGACTGCCCTTGACACTCTTTTTCTTATGGCTCTTGGGTAATTAAGGGGAAATGACTTAAAGGGCTTCGCCCTCTTTCCACCAACGATACACTGTCGGCTTGCTCAATCCAGTATCACGTATGCAGTCGGCTTTCTTTCCGTCTGGGTGGCTTTCCTGCCATTCTTCGACAATCTTCGCTTTGTCTGGTCTGCCATTTCCCTCTCTCCAGTCAGCTTTTCCTCGTTCCTCACACAATATATCTCTGTTGGCTCTTGCTAACTTTAAGTGTAATTTTTGCTTTCTTCCGTTCCGTTTATTGGGTTCTAGCGGTATGCCCGTTTTCTTGGCTATATATTCTATTTTTCTGCGATATGCCCCCTCATCAGCGTTATGATAGGTCTTTAAGGCACAAAGGACATCATACTCCGTAAAGTGGTTATCTTCCTTTTCGGTCAATTCTTCCATGACCTCGGCAAGCTCCCGACAGTCCTTTTCTACTTGCTCAGGTGCTATATTGCATTGCACCGCTAGGCTACAAAGGTTTTCAAGACAGTTGTATCTATGCCCCACTACCGCCCCATTCTTCATTTTCTCAATCCAGTTGTAATAAATGCCCTCGTAACGGTTCCAGTGTCCTCTCTCCTTGCCCTCTACAATCCTTTTCTGATACCACTCTGGATAAAGCTCCTTTGCTTTCACAAGGGGCAGATTTGACTTGTATATAGCGTTCATCTGCTTATCTTGGGGCAAGTGCTTATTGAAATACTCAATCGTGACCTTTTCGCCAGTCTTAAAAGCCATTACATAGGCTCTGCCATTCTTGGCAACCGAACCAACGCACCTAAAGGGCTGATTTACGCTTTCATACTGGATTTTCTCGGGTTGGTGGCTATTGGTTACATATTTGTTCCAAAATAACGTTGTGAAGTGCTTTTTGACCTCTGTGAGCTGTTCAAACATATTCTGAAATAGCGGTATCGGTCTTTCAAAGACAAAATACAAGTGAAGCCCCGAACCACTACACGCTACATAGGTTGGTTGTGGCATGGTTAGGTTCTTTCTTCTCCAACTGTAAAATAGCTCGTCTATGCCGTTTTTCGGCTCAATATCATCAATTTCAATTACTAGGGCATACAAGTATCTAGCGTTCTTATTTGTCCTCTGCTTGCCTATATAGCTGACTGGGGCTATCATGCAGAAGTTTTCTGACCTTTCTATAAGGTCGTAAAGCTCCATGTTCCCCTCTGTGACTGTTACCCTCTTACCTCTGTACTTCTTACTGTCATTAGTCGGTATTCTTTCGACTGCTATTCCCCCATACTCCCCACTTCGATAGTCCTCTGGGAGTCTGCTTTCTTCTAGGTCATCTCCGAATATATCATCATAGAAATCTATGGCACATACTGACCGATAGCCCTTTTCTGCTATCTCATTAGCCCATAAGGGAAGTTCCACACCTCTATCACCTAACCAGTAATCTATATTCTCGATATAATCATCATAAGTCAATCTAGGATACCCCATGAATACCACCTCTCTTTACTGCATATCATATACTGGGGGTAGTGCCTCCCCTAACTAGGGGGGCGTATATTAACAATATATTTTTTTTACCTTTTTTTGATATTTTAACACCCCAGTTTTGGGGTGTCAATTTCACTTCTGTTTTTTGGCATATTCTGAACAATGTCCCTCACGTTTCACAAAGTCCCCTGCTATATTACAAAACCATTTTTTATTATATGTGCAAGTCGCACACGTTTCTTTTTTCTGCTTGTTTTCCGTCATATTGCATCCCTTTCCATTTTCCCTATTAAGCACCTATTTAGGACTATTCCAAAATAGGTGCTTGACAGGTCAATAATATCCTCTGGACTGCCTATATCCCTTTATGTACCACCTCACACCCACGTATAACACGTGGGTAATAATCAGCAATAAAAGAAGATTGATAGGGAGTACCGCCCTTATAGGCTCGGCAAAGAATACAATCACTGCTAGGCTTGCCAGTGCGACAGCTAGGCTTGTTGTGTCGGCATAATCACTTTTGTAATTCTGATATACCCAGTCTGCACCGAAAAAGAGAAGCAAGACCGCCCCACCGCCTACCAGAACAACAACCGCTATCAGTATAAGCCAGTGTACTATGGTTGCCACTATTGGCTGTGGTATCATATCCCCTAACTGTGAAGCCCATTTTGCCAGTTGTAGGAGCTTTTCTAAGGCTGTTAATAGAAAAGCCCATATAGTGCTAAAAAATGCCTTAAAATCGCTTACAAAACGTTCTGAACGTACTGCTGTGAATATAGTACAAAGCACCCCATAGGCAAGCGAACCGAGGAAAGCTCCGTCAAGTGCTATTTCCTTGCCCTTATAAGCCGTTTCTAGGCTTTTTCTCCTGCTGTCATACATTTGTTGGGCTTTTTCCTTTACAAGCTCTTTCTGGTGGCTTCTGGTGGCTTCTGCGTCTATTTTTGCTTTGTTTGCTTCGGCTTGTGTCCTTGCAAGCTCCTGCTCCTTTTCCGCATATCTTTTCTTAACGTTCCCAACCTCTGTCATAGCTTCGGCTTCGGCTCTTTGCCTTGCTTTCTCTAGCTCTCTGTTCTGCTTCTCTAGCTTTTCGTTCTGCTTCAGCACGTTGTCGCTCTCTGCTAATCTCCCTATCTGCTCGTTGAGAGATTTTATCATCTCGCTTTTCTTCTGAAGCTCGCTCATCAGCGTTGAGTTGGTTGAGGAAAGCTCCGATATTTGGTGTTCCAACTCCGCTATCCTCTGGGATTGCTGTTCTAGCAAGCTGTTCTCTTGCTCGTTGCTCTGCTTCGGCTCTTGCAAGCTCTGTCTGCTTGCTTCGTGCATTGACTTCAAACCCATGCTCTAAACTCTCCTTTCCAAAGTCCACCGCATAATACTTTTCCAGTTTATTGTTGCGGACTTTACATTGTTTTTCCCCTTGGCTCTGCCTTTCAAGGTCTGTGAATGTGATGTATTTATGGCTGTCTTGCCAGTCCACACCATAGCCCCTTGCTTTCATCTGGTCTATGAAATCCTCTCGGCTTGTGGCTGTTTCTCGGCAATCCATGACCGCAAGGGCTGTATCTTGCACATAACTTTTCACTTCTCCCTTTTCGGCTTGCTTCAAGAGGTTGTATGTTTCTTTGTTCCACGCAACAGTTTCTTCCCTTTCCTCTCCGGAAAAGGTCTTTCCTTTTTCCGGAACATGAAGCCCTTGTTGCCGGCTCTGCTCATTGCACCGGTCTTTGAGGTCTGCAAGGTCTTTCTTGCTCCACTGGAGCTTGTGTCCGTCCTCAAAGTTCACACTGTTTACGATAAAGTGAGTGTGTATGTGTCCTCGGTCTATATGGGTGGCAATAAGTACCTCATGCCCTTTCCATGCTTCCGTACCCTTGGCAAGCTCGATTGCGTTCTTATGTGCTTGCTCTGGTGTAATATGCTCGTCCTCATGGTAGCTGTGTACGAAGTGCTTATAAGTTCTGCCCCCAGTCTTGCC
>SFDP01000023.1 GCA_004558185.1 Lachnospiraceae bacterium
GTTCTCGGACTTGGAAAAAGCAATGTATGGCGTCATCTTTTCGCAGATTACTGTGAAAGCAGTGTCGCTATGTATTGAAATCACTAGCAAGTTCATATAAGAGCTTTATTTTGTGTACCCATTTTTTCAAGAATCCTGATCAAAATGACATCTAACTGGGGAAATTGAAAAAAATACCGTTGTTAATAACAAAAGTAATGGTCAATCAGTTCCATTTTAGGAGTTGGTTGTAAAAAAGGGTGAACTTCACGGATTCAGGTATAAGAAAAAGCCTTTCAGAATGGTATGGTGTCTGAAAGGCTTTTGTGCCGTTTTCTGCAAAAATGGTCCACTTTCTGCAAGGGTAATTGACTTTTAACTATGTTTTGCTATTATGAAACTAGGAAAATTATAATTGTCAATGATATGGTGGAAATGGATTTCAAATTATTTTATCAGGAGGAATAATGTTATGCAGGTAACTAGAGATAATTATACACAATATGCTCAAATGGTTCAGCAGATGATTGGGAAAAAAGTAAGTTCAAATGATCCGTTAGCACAATGTGATTATGGCAATTTTTCATTAAGGTTTAAGCCTGTGGATATTAACTTTACCAAACCGAACTGGGATACTATCATGACAAAGCGAGATAAACCTGCGATGTCAGAGGAAGAATTTGAAGAAGCAATAAAGGAGCTTGCAAGAAAAGAATTTGCTACTGGAAAAAGGGATGATGATGCTTACCGAAAGTTGTGTATGCAGCATGGAGAAATAGTATCCCCTGATAGAAAGGCTATATATGAAGCAAGCATGAAAAAAACTGGTGGTAAAATGAATGCTGCATGTATGTTTTGGGATTCAAAGGGTAATAAAACGCTTTCTTATAATCCAGAGTCAAGAAACTGGAAAGCTATAAGTACAGATGAAGAATTTGCGAGAGCAAGAGTATTTACATCAATTTATAATGATGAGTTGGCTCGTTTGAAAGAAGAGTATGGCGAAAAAGCGAAAGGAAATGTTTCTTATAGTAAAATAAAGGCAGATATATCCGCAGAGTTCTCAAAAGGAATGAGTAATAATGAGGGGAATACAATAGATTATTCTATATAAAAAGCTTAAATGTTGAAGATTCGAATAGGAGGATGCATATGCGTAAGTTAAAAAGAGTTTTGTCATTTATGTTAGTTGCCATAATGATAATTTCTATGAGTGGAATGAATGTTATGGCGGCAGAACAGCAGGAAACAAGAGAAGGGTATGTTGAAATTGCACTTGATAATGCAGCAAGCACCTTTGCTACAAATTACTATTCAAAAGGGCTTGTTGTATTGAATATTGCGACGGCTGGAGTATCGAACGAATGCAGGATTACTTCAGGAAGTGTTCCTGATGGTGCTACAATCACGAAAGTGGAGTTAAAAGGCGCAAAAAGTACAGGTTCAGGAACTGTGTATTGGTATGTGGAACACGAAGCATCTGGCAGTGTTGCAAGTAAAAGATTCGCAAGTCCAGCAACATTTACAGAGTTTAATGGATTGACGGCAGACAGCGCATGGATTGTGTGGATTGAAGGTGATCCTTGGTCAACAGTAAGGAATGGCAGCATTAAAGTATACTATAATTACTAATCTGATATTATCTTTTGTATGGAATGAATTATATTGTATTTAAAGGGTGTGATGTTTTAACAACATAGCACCCTTTAAAATATATTTTATTATAAATGTCTATTCAGAGGAATTTGTGCAAAAAAATTTTATCATTTTTGCGTATAATCTTTTATATAATGCTTGCTGTGTTAGCATTAGTAGCAGAAGTGGTGTCAAAGGATTATTATGAACAAAGAAGAAATCAATACAATATCAAACTCAAGTCCCACTATAGCGAAGCATTGTCGATATTAAGTCGTCAAATGGTACTGCATTAAGAATCGTAACTATCACATTAGATTTCGCTACTTCGATACTCTCTATATTGTCATGCGTATTTTTGTACAGATTTTTTCGTTAATTTCCTGTGGTTTTGTAACAGAGCAATTTGTATTCGATGATATATTTGCAATATGGATTTGTATTTAGTAAATAAGTGATTAAGTAAAAGAAAAAGCTTTTCAGAATGGTATGGTGTCTGAAAGGCTTTTGCCTTTTTCTGCAATACAAAGCCGTTTTCTGCAAAGGCAATGTTATTGATATTCTTTTCTGCTATGATTAAAGTGTATGTAAATAATTTTATGTATATAGTGTTACTGATTTCATGAGCTGTCACTAAACTGATTTCTTATACCGTCATTGAGCTGCTCAAGTTTCTGTCATTGCGGATACCCAGTGGGCGGAAACCCGTCCACTGAAGTTATCATATATTTATGTACTTTGATAATTCAAGAAGTGCATACGCTATACTGCATGCATCTACCTTTTTCAGTTTTGTACTATTGAGCCGTTCCAGATTCCAAAAGGAATCGGAAAGAGATGCCAGTTCTGTTCCCACATCCCAGTTGGGAATACAGATATAGTTCCCATAAGCATGATGCCCGACCAGAAGGTGGAAATAGCTGCCCCTGGCTGTTACTTCAACCTCGTATGGTTCCTGCTCCAGCTGGATAGGGACAATCTCCCCAATCCATAGCTTCTTCGAATCTGCTGACAGTCTTGCCTGAAAAATGATACTCATGAACCGGCGCCTCCTTTCAGCATTTCATGTTCAATAACAAAGCGTACCATATGTTCATCAACCAGACGCTTATTCTGTTGGTAAGCATACATGAGACATTTTTCGCAGATGCGGTTGATGCTTCTCGGAATCCCGGTGGATTCCCTGTAAATATCATCCATTGCCCTGTCCGTAAACTGTGAACTTCCAGAAATTTTAAACCTAAAAGTCTCCGGTCTCAGCACGGACCACTGAAACTGGAGACTTTCTATATGTGGACTTTGCATGAAAGTTACACTAAAGACCATTTTGCCCCTTTCGGGGCAGGCCTTTATCCTTCCAAAAAGACCATCAATTCCGTTAAACTTTTACCGCTGTTGTGGAACGCATCCATGATCTGCCTGGATTCTATCTCATGTTTTGCTTTTTGTAGTTCAAGCAGCTTGGCTTCAAGAGCCTCCTGCTTTTGTTGAACCTTGATAAGTTCATCCTCAACTTTTTTGATCTCTGTATCAATCGAAGATATCGAACGTGTCCTGCTCATAGGTGTCTTCCTCCTTGGTTTCTGATAATAGTGACTGGTTATTCGCCAGCATGTTGCTGATGTCATTAGCCAGAGAATATATGTCATTGTCGTCCATTCCAAATGCACTGAGGATTGTCCTCTGTCTTTTGGAAACTGCATGATCCAGCCGATACTGCCCTTTGTTTCGACGCACCATTTCTATCTTTTCAAGTTCACGGATCGATGCAGGCACAGTAAGATAATTCTGCCGTGTCTCCATTTTAAGAAGCGTATCTTTCAGTAGATTGTACATACGATTCCTTACGATCAGAGCGATGAATTCGATGAAGATTTTTGCAGAAAGTGCTTCATTACTTTGAACCCTCATGCTTTTAGATCCGATAAAAGATTTGTCAGAACTGAAAAGTTTCTCAGATATATCACGGCCTTTGTAGTGGATCAGGGCATCCGATGCAGTCATTTTTTCTGAGGTGATCAGGCAGAAATAACCGCATAATTCGAGGCGTTTTGTAATCACATCTGTTTTCTCAGAGTAGGAAATAAATTCACCTTTCCTGTTAAATTTGAATGCGAACAGTTCCTGGTATGTCTTAGGCAAAGTAATCTTTTCACCTATGTGTTTATCAAGGTACGTTTTTATCCTGTCAATCAGCTGCTCAAGCTGTTCACGCTCTGCAGCCTGCTTTGACGGATTATAAAATATGTGGAAATACCTTTCGCAGGTATCGTCCTCGTATAACTTCGACCTGACCGTTTTTCCATATACACGGTAGGAACGGATGCAGCACTCACGGGCTGTTTCGAAGGTATTACGGTGTGCAAAAACAAGTGCGGATACCAACTCTTTCTGCCCCTTTACCATGATGATAAATGGATGGTTATTCTCCTCCATGTATCGAATGTTTTCTTTGCTGAAGTAGCCACGGTCCAGAATAAAGCCAACATTTTTATAGTTGTACTGTCCGACCTTGTCTACCATATATTTAAACTGCGATACGTCATTGATAGAGCCGGGATACTCTTCATAAAAAAGAGGGACACGGTTATTCCTGTCATATGCTATAGCTAAATTGAAAACAGGAAGACCCTGGTCCGCCTTGGCTTTTCCATATTCGATGATATCAATATTACCAGCCTGACAGTTTTTGTTGGTTGAATCATATGAGATATAGATACGCTGCTTATGATCGCGCTTTTCATTCCAGTCATCAAGGAATCCTGTCATCTGGTCCCTCGTAACGCTTTTCAGAAAACGACATACCTTCGAATCACTGTAGATACGCATGTTTTCTGAAAACAATGGATGGTTAAATGCAAAATCCGGATAGTACTGGCCGGCATTTTCTTCGTCAACGATCATGTATGAAACGAGATCCAGCAGCAAGCCGCTGTCTTTATGGAAGTGCTTTAGAAGCATCTGGGGAATTTTATATTCCTCCAGGACTTTCCGGATAACAGCATAGGAGCCTATTTTTAATGCACAGCTGCGATATGCCTCAGGCAATTCTTCGAGAAGCGCAACTGTTGGAAAGAATTCCTGAAAGCGCTCATTCGGGTACATGGTATCCGGAGAGTCCGGATCAACCTTTCCGATTATGGCACGCTGAGGTACAGCGTATTTTTTCTCAGCATTATAAACCTGACCGTATTGGTAAAGGATATAGGTTGCATTGCCTTTTTTCTTTTTGATTATTTTTCCCTTTTCGACAGGGATTTTTACTGTAGAATCGAAATACATTTTACTGCTCCTGTTAGTGTAACCATTACACTAAAATTATATCACATATTTCGACTCTATGCAAGCAAAAAAGCTTGATTTTTCAAGGATTTCAGGCATTTTTATGACTGTAAAAACGTTTTAGTGTAACTCACATAAGAAGTTGACAGTAATGATTGCCATAGTCGTTCACCTAGTCATGTTTATTATAAAACATGACGATTGATAATACAAGCAAAACATGGAAGAAACTCAGTAAAATCAAGGCTTCCGGCACTTTAAATCAAAAAGCTATCGTCATGCTTCCGAGAATCCAGGAAACATGCTGACTTGACGAAAAATACATATTTATAAACTCTTAAAGAATAATGGTGCTAAATCCTAAAGACGGGTATAGTTTCTTACCGCTTCGGTGTTTGTAGCACCGGGGCGGTTTTTACTTTTACAGTTGTAAAATCCATGACCATAGTTTATAATATGCTTAACAGGATAGTCGGAAGGTGAACGCATCTCACCCGTCCCGGCGAAACATAACTAAAAAATAGTCGTCAGCTTCTCAGGGCAGGACGGCTATTTTTTATGTATTTGCACGGTTAAGGCTATTATGCCTGTCAGCATGGCAACAAAAGCGATTAACTCACTCCATGTTACATACATAAGTACCACCCCACTTCCGAACAGGCTCGGAACAGGTGGAAGCACGTCCTCCGGCTACCCCGGTAAGCATATTATATTGTTATGGTATTTCCGCCCTACTTTTGAGGGTAGGGCGGTGATTGGGTTATTTTAAAATATATCCACTGATTAGTTGACCAATTTTTACAATATCACTATTGCCTGAGAATTCAAATTTTACTTTACCAAGTCCACTAAAATACATTTCTAATTCACTGTCTAAATCAAAATTTCCAGCGGTCTCAACCGAAAAAACCTGAATTTTAGAATATGGTAATGTGGAAAAATCTTTCTTCTTGCCAGTAATTCCTTGAACATTAACAGAAATAATACGTTTGTCGGTAAAGACTACATAGTCACGAATTGACGAATATACACCAATGATGTTTTCCCCGGATACTAAGAGTGGTGAAATATCACTCATGATACTTTCAGGATTGGTTTTTTTGAGCTTAAAAATAGTTTTGTTGGTGAAATCAACGGCAATCGAATGACGGCACAGTCTATTCGGATGAGGATGAAAAGAATTTGCAAAAAACTTGATATTTTACATAAATCTCCACATAAAGCCAGAAAAACATATGGAAGTATTTTGCTGGATAATCACATTGACAACAATATGATAATCGGTCAAATGGGGCATACGGATATTTTATGTACGGAAAAACACTACCACAGGAACAGAAAAAGTATGAGCCACAAAGTAGATGTGATCAACAATATTCCAGAGTTTATTGCAAAATAAAAAAGGTAACCAAACAGACAGTTGATTACCTTTTGATTTACTTAATCCGCAAAGCCTCATAAATCAAGGGCTTTCAAGAGCAGATAACGGGAGTCGAACCCGCCTTTCCAGCTTGGGAAGCTAGCGTTCTACCGATGAACCATATCTGCGTATATCTCATTATAGCACTGCATAAGAGAAAATGCAAGAATGGAAAGCCCTGAGAATAGAGTTGTTCTGTTCACTGGAGTATTCATGAAGAAAGCACGGGAGTTTGACAAAGCTGTAAAATAAAAGTATAATTCACATACCCCTAAAGGTATGGAGGAACGACCATGAAACAGTGTATGGATGCTGAAAATCTGCATCGCAGATTGAAGAAAATCATTGGGCAGGTACAGGCAATAGACAGAATGGTGGATGAAGATGTCCCCTGTGAAGATGTACTGGCTCAGATCAATGCGGCAAAATCAGCTTTGCATAAAGCAGGGCAGGTTGTGTTGGAGGGTCATATCAGACATTGTGTGAGAGCCGGCATTGAGCACGGAGATGCAGAAAAGACCATTGAAAGCTTTACAAAAGCGGTGGAGAGATTTGCAAATATGCATTAGATAAAGGACAGTCAGCCTGGCTGTCTTTTTTTATTTCTTGACAAAGAAGTTTTATACACATACAATATACATATACCCCTATAGGTATAGAAAGGGAATGGTTATGAATAAAATTATTGAAAAAGCAGAGAATTTCATGGAACTTGGGGGAGTGAAGAAGGACATTGTATTGTTAATTATTTCTGGAACAGCTCTCCTTATCAGTATCTTCGATTTAGTACCTCTGCCTTTTGATGCGGCGTGGGCAGCCATTATACTTTGCGGTATTCCTATTATGATAGAAGCCATTATCGGACTTATTACGGCTTTTGATATCAAGGCAGATGTCCTTGTGTCACTTGCCCTCGTGGCTTCTGTCTGTATTGGGGAAGATTTTGCGGCGGGAGAAGTGGCATTCATTATGCAGTTGGGAGCGTTGCTTGAGGATTTAACCGTTGCGAAAGCGAGAGCCGGGATTGAGAGGCTTGTGCAGTTAACTCCGCAAACAGCAAGAGTAGTTACAGCCGGAGGGGAAAAAATAATTCCTGCAGAAAAAGTAAGAGTTGGAGATATTATCCGTGTTCTTCCGGGAGAAACGGTTGCCGTAGATGGTGTGATCCTTTCCGGGCAGACCTCGGTGAATCAGGCAGTAATGACAGGGGAAGCATTACCGGCAGATAAAACTGTGGGAGATGAGGTATCCAGCGGAACGATAAACCAGTTCGGCGCTTTTGAAATGCAGGCTGCTAAGGTGGGAGAGGATAGCTCTATTCAGAGAATGATAAAGCTGGTTCAGTCAGCAGATGCAGGAAAGGCGAAAATAGTCGGACTTGCAGATAAGTGGGCAACATGGATCGTTGTGATTGCGCTGACTGCGGCAGCGCTTACCTGGTTAATTTCAGGAAAAATTATTCGTGCAGTAACCATACTTGTCGTATTCTGCCCATGTGCTTTGGTGCTGGCAACACCTACTGCCATTATGGCGGCTATCGGGAATGTCACCAGGCACGGTTTTCTTGTCCGTGAAGGGGATGCCCTGGAAAGACTGGCGAAGGTTTCTCAAATTACCTTTGATAAAACAGGCACACTTACTTACGGTACTCCGAAGGTAACAGTAATTGAAACAATATCCTCATACAGCAGGGAGGAGATATTTGCTTATGCGGCTGCGGCAGAGAAGATGAGTGAGCATCCTCTTGGCAAGGCGATTGTAAGTTGCTATGGAAAAAATCCCATTGAGGTGATAGAATTTAAAATGATACCGGGAGAGGGAGTTTCGGCAATTGCAGAAGGAAAGTGTGTGAAGGCCGGGAACCTGAAGTTCATCGCCGGGAATGAGAAGGTGGAGCTTTCTCGTGCCTTGGCAAAAGGGGCAGGAAAATATATTAACGAAGGAAGCAGCATAATTTACCTATCCATTAATGACGTGATAGCCGGCTATATCGTCTTATCGGACACGGTCAGGGAAGAGAGCAGGAAGACCATCAGCAGGTTAGGAAGTCTGGGTATCAGGACAGTCCTGCTTACCGGAGATAATCAAAAGGCAGCGGCAGCCATTGCCAAGCAGTTAAATCTGTCGGAAGCTTATGCAAACTGTTTACCGGAGGACAAGCTGAAGTATATAGAGGAGTATCAGAATAACGGACATACAGTATGTATGATCGGAGATGGAATCAATGATGCTCCCGCATTAAAGAGAGCGGATGTAGGCATTGCTATGGGTGGTGCGGGAAGTGATATTGCAGTAGACGCTGCGGATATTGCTCTCATAGATGACGAAGTAAAGGAGCTTCCTCATTTGTTTGCACTTTCAAAAAGAATGATGACTACCATTAAGATAAACCTGATTTTTTCCATGGGGCTTAATTTCCTTGCTATTCTGCTTGCCATAACGGGATTTCTGGGGCCTGTTGTTGGTGCATTGGTACATAATGCGGGATCAGTGTTCGTGATTATCCATTCGGCTCTTTTATTAAAATGGAAGTAACCGCATGAGGAAAAGGAAAGCTGTGTAACAGCGATTTTGCAAATGGGGTTCTGAATAGCTGCTAATGAAAAAGGAAGTATGACAGGTGATCAGATTACAGCACTAATCCTTCAGGGAGAAGGATTAGCTGAGTAACTGGAGGAGAATAATGGCCAATATCTTTATACATGGTTTGGGACAGACGTCTGCAAGCTGGGAAAGAACCCTTCAAGGTCTGGAGGTATCGAAGGAGATATATTGTCCCGATTTATCCACAATATTGGGCGAGGGAGAAATCAGCTATTCCCAGTTGTATAGCGGATTTTCAGCGTATTGCGGCAAAATAGCGGGGAAGGTAAATCTATGTGGATTGTCCCTGGGTGGTGTGCTGGCGTTACACTATGCGGCAGAAAATCCGAAGAAAGTAAATTCCTTAATTTTGATTGGGACACAATACCGTATGCCTAAAAAACTGTTGGCCTTTCAAAATAAGATATTTGAGCTTATGCCCGAGAAAATGTTTAAAGAAATAGGGTTTGGAAAGGCGGGAGTGATTGCCCTTTCCCAATCCATGATGGACATAGATTTTACTTCTGAGCTAAAAAATATCCTATGTCCGGTGCTTCTGCTTTGCGGTAAAAAGGATAGAACAAATCGAAAAGCAGCAGTCAGTATGTCGAAAGAGCTGGTAAATAGTAAGCTTGTATACATAGAAAGTGCGGGGCATGAAGCCAATACAGACAATCCCGAAATACTGGCAGAGCTGATTAACGGATTCTGGCAATTTCATGCTTGATGGTTAGAATTCCTCTGTCATAAATTTGGATTGACAGTTGCGATTGCAAAAGCCCTTCTGTGCATTTTATCAGCATGGCTTTTGCATATAGATGATTTTATTTAGATTCGTTCTGAATAGATTTGCTCAAATCGGCTTCAGATTTGCTTGGAAGGCTGGCCTCAAACTGCTCCAGGCTCCTGGCCTTCGCTGCGGCTTTGTGCATGGTTCTTAAAACAGTTAAATCCGTTTCCTGCATAATACGCTGACGAAGGGTATTGGAAACCGGGCCTAAATCCTCCAATAAGTCAAGGATAGCCTCGCTTTTGCCTTTGGCTTTACCCAGAGCTTCGCCCTCGCTTATGCCCTTACGGTATTCATCTCTTAACATCAGCTCAAACCACATAAATCGATTCCTCATTTCTCTGCTTCGCTTCACGTCCTGTATACTTCGCTGCAGCTGCCCCACATACTCATCTGTATAGTCTCTGGTCTTATGAGCCTCGTTCTCTCGGATAAAGGTGAGAAAAGTAGCTCATTTATTTCCTCCGTGACAGAGGAATTCTATATTGATTATAACTTAACGTTCTGTATTATACAAGTTTTTTATTTTAATTACATTTATTGCGTGTGCACTGACGCATTTATTTAACGCCCCTGTGCTCAATTATATGAATGTGAATAAAGTAAATGCTTATATCTGCTGCTTGCTTTTTGCTGCCGGAAAAAGTATTATAAAAAATAGCTAACAGGTATTTGAAAGCAGGCATCTGGTTAGAATCCCTCAATAAGTCAAGGATAGATATGGAGGAACAGTATGAATAGACCAAAATATACAGAGGAATTTTTGGCAGTCATTTTTTTTATTTTGGGCGGCATATTCATTGCGATGGGGTTATTATGTTTTATTGGAGTAGTAAGACCTTCAGCAAGGTCAATGGTTCAGATTCCGGCGATGCTGGGAATTGTTTATTCTTTTATCGGTATAGCCTTTTGCCTTGCAATGCTTATTTTAAAAGCTAATGCAGCAGCTAAGAAAAATTTACACAAGGAGTTGCTTGCAAATGGAAATAAGATTAATGGTATAGTGGAAAAGGTGCATTTTCAAAGGTCTATTCAGTATGGAAAAGAATCACCTTACAGAATTTACTATACCTACACGGATCAGGGAAAAGAATTTCATCGTAAAAGCTATCTGTTATGGGAAAAGCCTGATTATCTAAAAGGCGACCATATTGAGGTTTTTGCAAATCATTTGGGAAAATCGACTATTCGATTATAGTGGGGCTGTAAGCTTAGGAGAAGCTAATCCTGCAGAGGATTATCCCCGTTTACTGTCATACGGATTGCCTTTTTCTATATACCAGGAAAAGGCAATAAAAATACAGTGGACTACATTTTAGAGGAAGGATGATAATGAATATATATGATTTTTGGAGAGACGTTTTGAAACAAAATGCTCAGGCGTTAAAAACTTATTTTCATGACAATGCCTATATTAATTGGCATTGTACAAATGAGTGTTTCAATGTTGAGGAATTCATACGTGCTAATTGCGAATATCCGGGAGAGTGGGATGGCGAAGTTGAACGGATCGAAAAGATTGACAATTTGGTAATCAGTGTTGTGTATGTTTATACTAAAGATAAAACATTATCTTTCCATGTCACCTCATTTATTAAAATAAGTGGGGATAAAATCATATCAATGGATGAATATTGGGGAGATGATGGAAAGGCACCTCAGTGGCGATTAGATAAGCATATAGGGACTGCGATTAAATGAAAACTGCAGACGGCTTCTGTAGTAAAATGAAAACAGGCACAGATACATATACCGGAGGCAGTTATGAATGATCAATTTATTCAAAATGTATGGATAGACTGGAGTAAAGTGGAGGAAGGAAGCTATCTGCGAAATATCGAGACGATTCGGAAAATGGAAAGAATTGATTTTCACCGATCCATCACCTTTTTTGTGGGAGAAAACGGAAGTGGAAAATCCACCTTATTGGAAGCCATCGCCATCGCCATCGCCAGCGGCTTTAATCCCGAAGGAGGAACGAAAAACTACAGCTTTTCCACCAGGGATACGCATTCTCAGCTTTGCGATGCCATCAGAATATCCAACCTTCAGGAAAAGTCCTCCTATCCGTACAGGATAGGAGGGACATTTTCAGATGCGCAAAGCACGTTATTAAGTTTTATTCAGCCTTTTTTCTTTTGCGGTAAACCGTAACTCCGGCAATTCCTATTCCGGATACAAGCAGCAGAACAAACCCAAGCCACATCATGCTGTTATCTTCGGTTTGAGGAGACTTTGTATCGGTACCTTCAATCTGAGGAGACTTTGTATCGTTACCTTTGGTCTGAGGAGACTTTGTATCGTCACCTTCGGTCTGAGGAGATGTTGTACCGTTATCTTCGGTCTGCAGAGCCTTTGTATCGTTATCTACTGCCGCTTTCATATTAACGGTAAAGGTTGTGGCAGCAGTACCGTTTGTCGATACAATGCCGATTGTATGCTTGCCGGCTGAAAGTATTGCTACATAATCAGCCTTTAAGATTACAACCGTACTGCCTTCCGTGACGGTATAATTCTTTTCATCAAGGGTTTTGCCGTCAAGCTCTACCCTGATAAAATCGCTGAACGCCGCATTTGAACGGAAGGTAAGCTCTTTCTTTTCTCCTGCGGTTAAGCTCTGTCCTGTACCTTCAATCATTTCAGGCGAGAGCTTTTGGCTTACTATGTCCTTCAGTTCAATGATATTCCTACCACCCCCCATCGGAGAAGTATTTGCTGTAATCCTGTAATCCAAGGAATGAGCATACTCATTGTTTCCAGTTTCGGTAGCGGTGGCAGTCTTTGCAGGAATTTTCACAAGATTAAGATTTGAGCTGTCAAGCTCGCCGTACTCTTCGCCGCAGTAATCGCAGATAGCCTTGCTTGTGAGGGTAGCCTTGCCGCCTGCGCAGTTGCCGTCTTCATGGCCGTTGCAGCCAACAATGGTGCAGTAGCGTGTATGCGTTCCATTACCGTTTGACTGCCATTTGCCACTGAAATTGTGAGATTTCGCCGCAACCACAACTGTATCCGGATGATAAATGCAGTAAACAGGTGTCGAACAGTCATCATCATCATTGCCCGCTGTGTGTCCGTTGTTTACCGTCACGGTCACTGTCGTCTTATTGCCCGCATTGTCGGTTGCAACGACTTCCTGCACAACGTCTGCCGGCTTCAGTGTAAACTGGTTGTTTGCGTCAAGTGGGACTAGTGTGCCGTTCACGGTGACGCTTGCGATTCCAATATTGTCGGATACCGTCACAGTCTGCTCGTAGCAATAGATTTTAGCGTTTTCCAGCCCTGTGATAACAGGATTTACAATATCCTTCCACCATGCCGTAAGTGTAATGTTCTCCGTAACGGCTTCGGTGAAATCGTATTTGGCATCACCATTATACCATCCTTCAAAAGAATAATCTGCCTTAGCTGGGGCTGTTGGCTCAGTTACTTTCTGACCTCTAAGCACTTTCTCTTCCTGTACGGTGCTTCCATTATCACTATCAAATGTTACGGTCACTTTAGCGCTATCGTTGATAGTACCACCACTTACCGTGCTATAGAATGTACCGCCATTGATGGTGCCGTCATTTACTATCGTGCCATAGAATGTACCGCCATTGATGATGCCATCGACATTATTCTCCACCTTACCATAGAATGTGCCGCCATTGATGATGCCACCGGCATTCTCCACCGTGCCATTGCTGAATATAGTCACATTTGACAGGTCAGCATTATTAATCACATTACCATTACCATTAAGGTAAACAAGACCGTTTACTGTACCGCCATTGGCATTGAGTATACCGTTTGTATCTAAATAAACAGCATCAGATAAACTGCTGATAACCTTACCCGTTTTGCCTGAACTGCCATCCATAAGCGTCAGCGTAGCGGTGTTGCCTATGGTACTGCAAGAAAGATAAAGCAATGGGCTATTATTTGTATCATTTTTTAACTCATAGCCGTTTAGGTCAAGTGTAGCCTCAGAGTTAGTATTCCCATCCCCAATTTGAATTTTTGTATCTACCGAAATATTCTCGCCCAGATAATAATTTCCGCTCGGCAGACGATAATAGTCCGACCCGAAGGAAGTAACCTTGAAATTACTATCAAGGACTGCTTTTGTCAGTTCAGTCCATCCCTCCCATAGGGCGGTCAGGTGGCTCACGTTGGCGGGAACCTGCGTACCCGGCTCGTAGAAGTTGCCGCTGCTGTCCTGCCATTTGAAGTAGATGCCGTCGTTTCCATTCGGGCGGGTTACATCCGTGACGCCGGGGAGGGTAAGATTGAAGTCGGACTTCACCGCCAAATTGACTGTCCCGGTGATGGAGCCGATGGAGCCGCCGTTCAGGTCCAGCGTGACAGTCGCCAGGTCGTCAGAGGATGGGAGTTCAAGCACGGGACGGAAACCAACGCTCGGAGACAGTTTCAGGTCAAACTGCCAGGAGCGGGCTGTAAGGGACCCGCGCGTCGCACGGTTCCAGTCAGGATCGGGACCATCCTGGGTATCCTGCCCCCAGGAATCCATACTGTTCCAGTTTTTGATATAACCATCCGTGTTATTCTGATAGCTTTGGTTCGCTTTGTTTAAAATCGCATCCCACTCGTTGTTCAGCGGAGTTCCACGCACACTGTCCTCCGAGCCGGTGCTACCACTCCCCACCGAGGGCGCACGGAGGATGTAGTCCACGCCGCCGCTGGTGTAGGTCGTGCCGAAAATCAGGTTCTTCCCATTCAGGGTAGCCCAGTTGGCGTTACGGGTCACGTTGTAGTCCGCAATGAACAGACTGTGGTCATAGGTGTAGCCAATCGGGTTACTGGGGTCTGTACTGCCTGCCGCATTCGCTGAATCGCCTTTTGCGGTGTTGTCATTGGCAGAACGGCTTTTCAGCACATAGGCGTTCAAAGTGCCTGCGTAGGTGAAGGGCACCCAATGAAGGGAATCGTCCGGCAAGCTGCCGTTCTTGTCGCCCGGAATGTCCGCTGCGGACAGGTCGAACCAGTAGGTCTCGCCGGGGGTGAGACCGGGAAACTGTTCCGCCGGATCCGCCGCCAGCGCCGTAACGGGCAGCAGGCTCAGGCACATGGCCAGGGCAATCAGGATACTCAATAACCGTTTTTTCATTTGTCAGTCCTCCTTTTGGATTGCTTTCGGGTTGTATTTCATCACAAATAATTCCAGAGTTTCTTTCAGCACTGCGATCTGGGATTTCATATAGAACTCGTCCTCGAACAGTGCATAGTGTACGCAGGTTCGGATCAGAATGAAAATGAGCGGTGTGATTTTTTCGTGAGGAATCCCAACTTTAGCTCTAAACTCTTTGCGTATTCGGTACATCGTTCATTTAGACCCTTAAAGAACTTCTGCTTAGCAGGGGTGCGGATACCTGTGCCGTGGAGTCCCAACTCGGCAAAGCCGTCAAAGCACTTTTCCATAAGCTCACCCTTTTTAGCGTTCCATTGCTCCTGTGTATAATTTGCCACCTGTCAGCCTTATTCAATCAAAGCGTTCGGAACGGATAGACCGTATAAAGATATATAAAATATATTATATATTGAATAAAAAATCAATATGTTGCGTAATTTTAATGCCGGTCTGTGGGGCGAATTATCTCGTCCCTTTTTTCTAATAAGCTCCCCCTATTTTGTATATTGTTCTTCCGTTTCTCTTCGATACCTCTGTAATTCCTTACATTTTCGGCATTTTTTGAAAGTTATGTATAAGTAATCCGGCAGATTTGAAGTTTGGTGGATAGGACTGCGGAAACTCAAGGGAATAAACGGTTGTATTTTAACAGTAAATTTGATAAAGTAATGACAAACTTTGCAAAGGAAAAGGGGGATAAGGTATGCGATACTGTGTTGGTGTGGATATTGGTGGAACCACAGTCAAGCTGGGAATCTTTGAAGAGGATGGAAAGGTAGTGGAAAAGTGGGAGATTCCTACCCTTACGGAAAACGAAGGTGTTCGGATTTTACCGGATATTGCAGCTTCTATTCAAGAGAAAATCACTTCCTGCCATTTGGAGGAAGCAGTCTGTCTTGGAATTGGTGTAGGAGTACCGGCACCTGTTACCAGTGACGGTGTGGTGAACGGAAGTGCCAATCTGGGCTGGAAGTACAAGGAGGTTAAAAAGGAGCTGGAGGAACTTACCGGTAAGGCAGTGCTGGTGGGAAATGACGCTAATGTAGCTGCCTTGGGTGAAATGTGGAAAGGCGCCGGAAAAGGTCGCAGCAACATGATCATGATTACACTGGGTACGGGTGTAGGCGGAGGTGTTATCGTAGGAGGTAAGGTCATCATCGGCGAGCATGGAGCCGGCGGTGAGGTGGGACATATCTGCGTAAACTATGGTGAAACCGATCACTGCGGCTGTGGCAATCAGGGATGTCTGGAACAATATGGTTCTGCCACGGGAATCGTACGTCTGGCCAGAAAAAAGCTGGAAAACGAGGAAAGGGAGACGCTGCTTACCAAAGCGGAAATAACGGCGAAGAGTATATTTGATGCAGTAAAGGCAGAAGATGCCGTAGCCATGGAGGTAGCAGAAGAATTTGGAGAGTATCTGGGTAATGGGCTGGCGATTCTGGCCAGTATTGCAGACCCGGCTGTTTTCGTCATTGGCGGTGGTGTGTCCAAAGCAGGAGAAATCATCCTTTCTTATATCAGTAAATACTATCAAAAGCGTGCATTCTTTGCCAATAAGCAGGCGGAGTTTGTCCTTGCTTCACTGGGAAATGATGCAGGGATCTATGGAGCGGCAAAGATGGTGATAGATCAATAGGGTAAAACAGGAATAAAAGGAATAAGGAGAAGGCGGTTATGAATAAACCAACCTTGGTGATTATGGCGGCGGGGATGGGAAGTCGTTACGGAGGGCTGAAACAGATCGACAAAATTGATGAGCAGGGAAATATCATTATGGATTTTTCTGTATATGACGCAAAACGGGCCGGCTTTGAACGGGTAGTGTTTATTATCAAGCGTGAAAATGAAGTCCTTTTTCGGGAAGTGATTGGGGATAAGGTGGCTCGTCATATGCAGGTGGATTTTGCTTTTCAGGAAATAAAGGATATTCCGGCAGGCTTTACTGTACCCGAGGACAGGGTAAAGCCCTGGGGTACTGCCCATGCGGTGCTTAGCTGCAGGAATCTGGTGAAGGGGCCTTTTGCAGTCATCAATGCAGATGATTATTACGGAGCAGAAGCCTTTCGGCTGATTTATTCCTTTCTGACCAACCACCAGGATGACGAGAAGTATCGTTATGCCATGGTGGGATATGAATTGGGGAAGACGGTAACAGATAACGGATATGTTTCCAGAGGAGTCTGTGAAGTTAATGAAAGACAGGAGCTGATTCGGGTAACGGAAAAGACAAGGATTGAAAGACGGGCAGGCGAGATTGCTTATACCGAGGACGAGGGGGCAAGCTGGAAGCCTATTTTGGCAGATACCACCGTATCTATGAATATGTGGGGCTTTACCGCCAGCATTTTGAAGGAGCTGGAGGAGCGCTTTCCGGCCTTTTTGGAAAAGGGGCTAAAGGAGAATCCGCTGAAATGCGAATGCTATCTGCCGGCAGTAGTCAGTGATTTGCTGGCAGAAGAAAAGGCCACGGTAACCGTATTGAAATCGGGGGAACAGTGGCATGGCGTTACCTATCAGGAGGATAAGCCGGAGGTAGTCAGGGCGATACAGAAATTGAAGGACAGTGGTCTTTACCCACAGAATCTGTGGGAGTAAAAAAGGAAGCGGCAAAGGGATTGGAGAAAAGCCTCCCTTAATGTCCCTCCATACGGCTTTGTTTGCGGCAGAGGCTGGGAGAGTATCCCCTCTGCCGCTTAAACATTTGGGCAAAATAGCTGGGAGAAGAAAAACCGCAGAAGCGACTGATTACAGAAAGAGAAAAATCTGTAGTGGTAAGCAGCTTCTCTCCCTCCTCAATTCGCCTGGAAATCAGATAATTGATGGGAGAAACACCGTATTCCTGTGTAAAAGTATGAACAATATGATATTTATTGGCATGAGTAACCAAAGACAATTGATCCAGAGTAAGGTGTTCCCGATAGTGATCATCTATATAGCGGCGAACCATGGCTGCAAGCCTGGCAGGAGCATGGCTATTGTGAGACAATGGGACATAAAAGCTGGTCTGCCTGGTCAGCAGAAGAATGAGGATATCCATGTAATGCTGGCACATCTGTTCAAAGCCCACGGGCTTTGTATCGATTTCTATCAGTAAATGATGGAGCAGAAATAGAATCTGTTCACGTACATTCTTGAAATTCACAATATAATGATGAGGGTTTTCCTCTTCCTTTCGAACGGAAAGCTCCAGTCCTTCTATTCCCAATACGATATATTTCATCGGAGCACCCGGCTTTCCAATTTCTGTATGCAGAATATTGGGGTTAATTACCACAAGGTCATTGGCGGAAACGGAATAGGTTTGATTTTCTATGGAAAAAAATCCATCTCCCTCTACCACATAAAAGAATTCACAGCAGCTATGTGTATGCCCGATACCATGCCAGTCTCCGGCAAATCTTTCCTGACTTACATATAGCAATCTTGCGTTATGATGAGTGAGATTAATGTGGAAATCCTGTAAATCATATCGGGAAATACTCATATGGCCTCCTTAATTTATCATAAGATCAGCGTAACTATTCAGCAAAATAGTTATTCTTTTTTGATTATAAAGGGGTAAGGGAGATAATTCAATACTTGGAAATCAGAGAAAAACAGAGAAGGATATACTGTAAATTAGGGGAAAAATAAAGAGAAGAGAGTGGAATTGGTATATAATCAACAAAAAACAAAAAATAAAAATATAAAAAATATACAAAAAGAATAAAAACACAACATATCTAAAAAATAACGCAACAATAATATTGCATTAGGAGGGTGAAAAGCTATACTTACAGGTACAATAAATTGATTGACAGCGATTAATTTATTCATTCGAAATCTGTGCAAAAGCGCACAGATTCGGTACCGTATAACGGTATGGTCGGTAACTTGGAAAAACCGTTTCAGATTGGAGGAAAAAGATGAAAAAGAGATTTTTAAGCACCCTTTTAAGTGCAGTGATGACAGCCTCTCTGCTGGCCGGCTGTGGAGGCGGCGGAGGGAATACTTCGGCCACGGATACGACTGATGTCCAAACCACACAGACTCAGGAGGCAGAGACAGAAGTGACAGCCTCAGGCGGTGAGGAAACCCTGACCGTATGGTGTTGGGATCCTAATTTCAACATTTATGCCATGAAAGAGGCAGAGAAGATTTATCAGAAGGATCATCCTAATTTTAAACTGGATATTCAGGAAAATGTGTATAGTGATATTGAGCAGAAGCTGATCACTGCTGCGGAAGCGGGAGATTACAGCACTCTGCCGGATATTTTCCTGATGCAGGATTACTCTTACAGCAAGATGGCAACCAATTATCCCGGAATCTTTACCGATCTTACGGATAGCGGAATCGACTTCACACAGTTTACCGCAGGTAAGGTTGCAGACTCCACGGTAGACGGGAAAAACTATGGGGTTCCTTTCGATAATGGAGCGGTTATTTTTGCTGTTCGTACGGATATTATCGAACAGGCGGGCTTAAAGGCAGAGGATTTCAAAGACATTACCTGGTCCAAATTCCTTGAGCTTGGTCAGAAGGTCTTAGATGAAACCGGCTGTCCTATGCTGACCTCCAGCGGCGGTTCAGAGCTGGTTATCATGATGATGCAGTCTGCCGGTGCATCTCCTATGGTAGATGGTAAGGTTAATCTGGTTGGAAACGCAGCCTTGGAAGAAGCGATCTCCATTTACAAGAAGCTGGTACAAAGCGGAATCATGGTTGACTATACCGACTGGGATCAGTACATAGCTTCCATGAACGACGGAACGGCAGCAGGTGTGATTCAGGGCTGTTGGATAATGTCCTCTATTCAGGCGGCAGCAGACCAGTCAGGAAAATGGGCAATAGTGAATATGCCTAAGCTGGATAACATCGATGGTGCAACCAATTACTCAAACTGCGGCGGTGCAAGCTGGGCAGTGTCTTCCAACTGTAAAAATGTGGAGCTGGCTCAGGACTTTTTAAAGACTACCTTCGGCGGCAGTGTGGAATTATACGATATTCTGCTTCCCAACGCAGGAGCTATTGCAAGCTATCTGCCGGCAGGAGAATCTGCTATTTATCAGGAGGGAAGTGAGTTCTACGGTGGTCAGGCAGTATATGCGGACATCGTTGAGTATGCAAACGGCGTACCTGCGTTCTCCTATGATGCTTATTATTCTGACATCAGAAGCGCATTGACTGATGCAATTACCAATGTAGTTCAAAATGGTGCAGATATTACCGAAGAGATTCAGAATGCACAGGATACAGTAGAGTTTAATATCGGGGGTTGACCGATAGCTTAAATGAATAATGGAGGATGGCTATGAAGAAAAAACGAATGGGAATTGAGAAAAGACATCGACTGATTGGCTGGGGCTTTTTGCTTCCGGCAACCGTACTTATCTTTATCTTTTGCTTTTACCCTATGCTTCAGGCCATCCTTCTGTCGTTTAAGAGCGGAAATGGTGTTAATGCAGAATGGACACTGAATAATTATACCAGAATTCTGAAAGACAAAACCTTTAAGCAATGCCTGTTCAATACGGTATTTTATTTGGTTGTTCAGGTACCCATTATGTTAATCCTGGCATTAATGCTGGCACAGCTTTTGAATAACCCAAAGCTGCGTTTCAGGGGTGGCTTTCGTACCATGATTTTTTTGCCCTGTGCTACCTCTCTGGTTTCCTATTCCATGATTTTTAAATCTCTGTTTGCAGACAGAGGGTTAGTAAATCTGATTCTGGAACAAGTCGGGCTGTCCCCCGTTTCCTGGTTTCAGGAGGCCTGGGCTGCCAGGTTTGTAATCATCATTGCTCTGATCTGGCGCTGGACAGGATATAATATGGTATTCTACCTGGCAGGCTTACAGAATATAGATTATTCGGTTTATGAAGCCAGCAGAATCGATGGAGCAAGTCCAATGCAGCAGTTTTTCCGGATTACTATTCCCTTGCTGAAGCCGACAATTCTGCTGACTGCAATTATGTCTACCTCGGGTACACTGCAGCTCTTTGATGAATCGGTAAATCTTACTGCGGGAGGCCCGGGGAAGGCCTCTATGACATTGGCTCACTACATATTCAATATTTCCTTTGTGGAAACGCCCAAATTCAGTTATGCGGCAGCTCTGTCCGTATTTATTCTGGTTTGTGTGGCAACTCTGTCCTTTATTCAGATGAAAGTGGGTGATCAGCGTGACTAAGATGAAAACAGCTCTTTCCTATATTGTTTTATGTATAATCAGCTTTCTTTCCGTATTTCCCCTGTATTATATGCTGTGCGGTGCAACGAATCCCAGTATTGATGTAATACGTGGGAAGTTGGTTCCGGGGAGCTATTTGCTGGAGAATTTCAAGACATTGATTGAATTTCAGGATCTGGGGAGGGCATTATTTAACTCCTTTAGGAACTCTTTGCTGATTACTCTGTTTACCCTGCTTATCTGTTCCATTGCAGGATACGGCTTCGAGGTATATCATGATAAGGGCAAGGATATCCTGATGAGCATCCTGCTGCTGGCCATGATGCTGCCCTTTGTGGCACTGATGATTCCGTTGTTTAAAATGTTTTCTGCATGGGGAATGGTCAATACCTGGATGGCGCTGATGCTGCCTTCCATTTCCACCCCTTTTATGATTATGCTGTTTCGTCAGGCCGCCCGTTCCTTTCCTCCGGATATCATTGATGCAGCCAGGCTGGAAGGATTAAGTGAAATGGGAATATTTTTTCGGATGTACATTCCGACCATGAAATCCACCTATGGAGCAGCCATGACCGTAACCTTTATGAATGCATGGAATAATTATTTATGGCCCAAAATCATTCTTCAAAAAAATGAATCCATTACCATGCCGATGCTGGTAGCGAATTTGAAAAGCGGATATTCAGTGGATTACGGAATGCTGATGCTGGGTGTCTTGATCTGTACACTGCCTACAGCCATTATTTTTTTATGTCTGCAGAAGAGCTTCGCAAACGGAATAACAGGAGCAGTAAAATGAGAGAAAAAAATTTTTGTCTTTCACGGGAAGAACTTAGGCTGGTTCAAGCCGAGCTTAAGGCAGCAGTAAATTTCGGATTTATCTCGGGAGCAGGCCTTGATGCCATTGAATTCCGATGTCAGGAGCATAACCGGAGGATAGCAAACAGGCTGGCCGCCGGAGAAGTGGTTTATGGATTGATCCATTTTTCGCTTCCGGTCTATCTACAGTATGAGCTGACCAGGTTTCGACTGGACTTTGTGGAAGGAAAGGCAGGGAATTATGACTATATGGTGATAACAGAAGCTCATAGAAGAAGGTTCTATCAGGATAATCCTGAGATGTTCAAACGCTGTATAGGAGATTATTTTGCTTTTGAGGATGTGGAAGCAGTTATCGAGAAGCGAATAAGAGAGGAAGAGTATTACCGCTATGTGCAGAACCTACTATGTCAGTGCCAATAGAGGAAACGATAATCACTCGGGAAGTTCCCCAAAGGAGGCATTTGCCAGTCTGGCAGCAGTTAACCGGCTGGAGCTTGGGCCGGGGGACAGAGTGCTTTTGGAATGCGGCTCTGTGTTTGAAAATCAATACCTGCATCTGTCTGCCCGGGGAACGGAAGAAAAGCCTGTGGTGATCAGCAGCTATGGGGAAGGAACGCTGCCCTGTATCTGCGGAAACGGCGGGGGAATCTGGTTTCAGGATTATGGAGTAGAGTTGGATGTGCCGACCCACGTATGGAAGGGGGAGGTATCTTCCACGGTGCTTCTTACCGATGTGTCTAATCTGATCCTTTCCAATCTCGAAATTACAAATTGCGGAAATACAAAGGAAGATGAAAGCTATAACAGTGCACGAAAGATGGATAGAACAGGTGTGGCGGTAGTGGCAAAAAACGGAGGTACTCTGCGAAATATCACCTTGAAAAACCTGTATGTTCATGATGTGGAGGGAAATATATACAACAAGCACATGAATAATGGCGGAATTTATATTACTGCGCTAAGGCCTGATAAAGAGGAGGAGACGGGGGCTGCAAGGTATGATGGCTTTACCATTGAGGACTGCTTTGTCTATCGGGTAAGCCGTTGGGGAATTGCTTTTGGCTATACCTACAGCCATCACAAGTTCAGGGAATGTTTGTTGGAGGAGGAATGGTTTAAAGAATGCGGGCACGAAAATATTGTACTGCGCAATAACTATGTCAAGGCGGCAGGGGGAGACGGAATAACCGTTATGTACGCTTTGAGGCCTTTGGTCGAGCATAATACGGCAGACTCCGTGGCAGATCAAATGAATGCACTATGCTACCGTGAACCTTTGGAACGTCAGGGGATGGTGGCAGCGGCAATTTGGCCCTGGAAATGTAAAGATGCGGTTTTTCGCTATAATGAAGCTGTTGATACAAGGCTCAATCAGGATGGGATGGCTTACGATGCGGATTCCGGTGATGGAACCATTTATGAATATAATTACAGCAGACTGAATGAGGGAGGCTGTGTGATGTTCTGCCTGGAACAGGCGGTGAACAGCACCTTCCGTTACAATATTAGTGAAGATGATTTGGGAGGCACCATCAGCCCGGTTAACAATCCAGATGCCTATATCGGACATAATACCTTTTATATCAGAAAGAATGTACCTTTTATACGAACCTCCATGGATGGCGGAGGATATACTTTGGAGGATAATGCTATCTTTCTGCTGGAATGAGGAAAGAGGGGAAGTCAGAGTCGATCCTAAGTATCGATTGACAGTCCATTGGCAGAGGGGGTAATCCGACTCTGCTTGCGAAACTCCCGGGGAGAGCAGTGATGCTGCTTTTTGAAAATCTGAGAAAAATAGCTGGGTGAGGAAAAACCGCAAATATGGCTGATTAAGGCCAGAGATAGATCGGTAGTAGTCAGCAAATGGGCACCTTCATCAATCCTTTTGGAAATAAGATAGTTTATGGGTGATATACCGTACTCCTCGGCGAAAGCATGAGCCAGATGGAATTTGCTGACATGGGAAATTTCGGCCAGATGATCCAAGGTGATATTTTCCTTGTAATGCTGGTCGATATAGCGACGGATATGGCTGCTGAGCCTGCTGGTTTTTTTGGTTACCGGAGCCAGGGTGGTAGAAAAGTTGGTTTGGCGCTCCAGAAGAAGAACCAGAATTTCCATCAGGTTCTGGCAGATAATCTCATGACCGGGTATCTTCTCCTCTATTTCATACAGCATTTTCTGAAGATAAAACAGAATGGTGTCCTGTATACTCTTAAAATTAACGATACGGTAGTTCAGATCCTGGTGCTCTGAATCGGGTGGAAGCTCCAGACCTTCAATGCCCAGGACAATATATTTAAAGGTAGAACCGTTCAGGCTGAGCTCTGTATGGAGGACACGTGGATTGATAATCACCAGATCGTTGACGGATACAGGATAGGTCTCTCCTTCAATAAAAAACTGACCTTCACCTTCTACGATATAGAAGAGCTCGGCACAATGATGGGTGTGCTGCATACTGTGCCAGTCGCCGCCGTAGGTGGCCTGACTTACATACAGCAGTTTTGCAGTTTTGCGTAGGGAATCGTCTTGATGCAAGGATAAATCATAGCGATCTGTACTCATAATACCTCATTTCTCATCCCCAACCGGGATGCCTGAAAGGATGGATGCTCATAATAGGTATCATCGTTAGGGGCTTTTGACCCTGATACTTTACTAAAATAATAAATATTTCAAAAGAGAAAAACAAGATTATTATAGAATTACTAAAAAACCAAAAGAGATTATAGCTGTATTATAAAGGGAGGGGAGAAAAAATGCAAGGTTAGGAAAAAACGAATGTGACAAGAAGGCGGTTATTGTGACAAAAAAACAAGGAAAAAGAAAAGCACAGAACAATATGCATAAAAATTAATATTCCAATTTATTGATTTTAGATAAAAATTACAAATTTAGCAAGATTCATAAAAAACTACGCAAAAAGAAGATTGAATCGTTTTCCTAAAAGAATATACTGAAATCACAACAGCAGAGCAAAAGCACTGTTTAAGATGAAGGAGGAAAACGATGAAAAAGAGATTTTTAAGTGCACTTTTAGGCTTAAGCCTGGTTGCTACCCTCTTGGTAGGCTGTGGCGGCTCCGGTCAGACTACTTCCGGTACGAATGCGGAACCGGCAGCTTCTGCACAGTCAGAGGCAGCAACAGATGCATCACAGACAGACGCAGCGCAGACAGACACAGGTTTACAGGGAACGCTGAAGGTGGCAGCCTTTAATGGCGGCTATGGCAGTGAAATCTGGGATGCGGTTACGGCTAAATTTATGGAGAATAATCCCGGTGTTACCATTGAGCTTACCTGTGAGAAGAATCTGGAAGAGGTAATCAGCCCTCTGATGAAGGCCGGTGATTATCCTGACTTTGTGTATCTGGCACTTGGCCGTGAATTGGCGTTGCCTGAAACACTGCTGAAGGATAATGCCATTATGGACATTACCGATGTGCTGTCCATGCAGGTTCCCGGTGAGGGAGTGACTGTGGGAGAAAAGATTATTCCCGGATTCACTGACACACTGGTAACCAATCCCAACGGTGATGGCAAAACCTATCTTGCACCCATGTTCTACAGTCCCTGCGGACTTTGGTATGATGCCAATCTGTTAGAAACCAAGGGCTGGGAGGTTCCTCAGACCTGGGAAGAGATGTGGGCTTTGGGGGACAAGGCAAAGGCAGAAGGCATCTCCTTATTTACCTATCCTGTAGCAGGATATTTTGATGCATTCATGTTTGGTCTGTTGACCCAGGCAGGTGGTGCAGAGTTTTACAATAGGGCAATGAGCTACGAGGATGGTATCTGGGAAACCGAAGAGGCTACCAAGGTATTTGAAATCGTTGGAAAGCTTGCTACATATATGGAACCTACCACTGTAGGTAATGCAAATAGTGACAACTTTAAAAAGAATCAGCAGTTGGTATTGGATGACAAAGCAATCTTCATGCCTAATGGTAACTGGATTATCGGTGAAATGGCAGATGCACCCAGAGCAGAAGGATTTAAGTGGGGATTCTGTCCGCTTCCGGCAATCGAAAAGGGCGGTGACAGATGTGCATTCACCTTCTTCGAGCAGGCATGGATTCCGGCAGGGGCTCAAAATCCTGAGTTGGCAAAGGCATTCATGGCTTACTTATACAGCGATGAGGCGGCAGAAATTTTTGCTACTGCAGGTGCCAGCCCGGCTATTATGCCTATCGAAGGTGTGAGCAAATACATTTCTGATGAAGAAACCAAGATGATCTACTCCATTTATGATACCGGTGCAATCGCTTCCATGGGTGGCTTCCAGTCTACTCAGGCAGTTGAAGGTGTAAGCATGAAGGAAACTCTGTTCTTCACGATTGACAGTATCGTAACCGGAGATAAAACGGTGGAAGAATGGCAGAAGGCAGTAGAAGAAGTGAGTGACCAGCTTAGAGCAGCTATCGTGAAGTAAAGTCATACATTGCATGAAAGCTTCAGGCTTAAACAGGCGGTGGGTAATGGAAGTTACTCACCGCTTTTTAAAGGAAGTTGGAGGTAATCCATGGAAAAGAAAAAGAATAAGGGAGTGCGGCGGAGTGCCTTTATTTTCTGCTGCGTTGCCCCTGCATCGATTTTGCTTTTTATTTTTATGATTCTTCCCACATTTAATGTCTTTAAAATGTCCTTGTATAAATGGGGAGGATATTCCGTTGAAAAGAACTTTGTAGGACTGCAGAATTTTCGGATATTGGCAGGAGACATGAAATTTTTGCGCTCCATGCAGAATTCTATCTTGATTATCGTTGTAGTGACAGTGGTTACTATGGCTCTGGCAATCATTTTTGCTGCGATTCTCAGCAGATGTAAGGTAAAAGGGCAGGGAATATTCCGTATCATTTTTTATATTCCCAATATTTTATCCATAGTCGTAATTTCTGCTATTTTTTCTGCTATTTATGATCAGAGAGATGGCTTGCTGAATTCCATAATTTATCTGTTCAGACCGGTAGGAGAAAATGGAGAGGGACTGATTGCCTGGCTGGGAAATCAACGGCTGGTCATTTGGGCGGTGGTCATTGCCATGATCTGGCAGGCCATTGGTTATTATATGGTTATGTATATGGCCAGTATGGCCAGTGTGCCGGAGAGTATCTATGAATCCGCTGCAATTGAGGGAGCGGGAGGGCTCACACAGTTTTTTACCATGACGCTGCCTCTGATTTGGGGGAATATCAGAAACACCCTTACCTTTTTCATCATCAGTACCATTAATTTAAGCTTTACTCTGGTTAAGGCAATGACAGAGGGCAAGCCGGATGGTGCTTCAGATGTATTCCTCAATTATATGTACAATCAGGCCTATACCAATTCTTCCTATGGCTATGGTATGGCCATCGGTGTAGTTGTGTTCGTCTTTTCCTTTGCCCTTTCCGGTATCGTTAATCTGGTAACCCGGAGAGAGCCATTGGAATTTTAGAAGGGAGGGTTTGGATGAAAAAACAATATTCCATATCCAGAAAACTGAACATCTCTTTTATTTACATTGTACTTATTTTGTTTGCCGTGTCCATCGTAATCCCGGTGGCCTGGGTATTTATGGCCTCCCTCAAAGAAAATTCAGAGTTTTACGGACAAAGTCCCTGGGCCTTGCCGAAGGGCTTGTATTTCCAGAACTATATTGATGCTTTTGAAAAAGCAAACATGGGTACCTATATGATCAACTCAGTGATCGTTACTGCTCTTGCTTTGCTCTTTCTGTTGATTATCGCTCTTCCGGCAGCCTATGTGCTGTCCCGATATCGTTTCAGAGGAAGTAAGCTGCTGAATGTGGTATTCATGGGAGGACTTTTTGTAAATGTAAACTATATAGTTGTGCCGATCTTTCTTATGCTGGTGGATGGTGACACGTTTTTGCGAACCCATAATTTACCGCCCTTTTTACTCAATAACTTAGTAGTTCTGGCATTGATTTATGCAGCTACTCATTTACCCTTTACGGTATACCTGCTGTCCGGGTATTTTGTCAGTATTCCCAAGGATTATGAGGAGGCGGCTTTTGTAGATGGGAGCGGTTATACCCATACGATGGTAAAAATTATGATTCCCATGGCAAGGCCTGCAGTTATTACCATTATTCTTTTTAATTTCCTTGCCTTTTGGAATGAATACATCATAGCCCTTACTTTAATGACCAAGGATAAGTATAAAACACTGCCGGTAGGACTGATGAATCTGGAAAGCGCTCAAAGAGCAGCAGCCCAGTACGGACAGTTGTATGCTGGTCTGGTAATCGTTATGCTGCCTACCCTGATCTTGTATATGATTGTACAGAAGCGTCTGACACAGGGAATGAGCCTGGGTGGCCTTAAGGGATAAAAGGAGGACAGGATGAAAGAAAAGCTGATCATTATCACTAATCTCGTTTTATTTATTGTTTTTATGAGTTTTATCATTGTAGGCCAGAGAACGGTAGGGTACAGTCATTTGGTATTAATGCTGTTCGGATTGGCGGGACTTTTGTGTATGCTTTATTTTTATAATAAAAGATATAGATGAAAATGGAGGAAACGATGGCAAGGCCGAATATTCTATTCTATTTTACGGATCAGCAGAGGTGGGACACCATTGGCTGCTATGGTCAATCGCTGCAGATTACACCTAATCTTGACCGATTGGCAGAATTGGGAACGGTGTTTACTGAGGCCTATACACCTCAGCCGGTATGCGGTCCCTGCAGGGCAATTTTTCAAACCGGTCTCTATCCTACACAGACCGGCTGCTTTAAAAATGGGATATCACTTCCAGGAGAGGTGAAGACTGTAGCCCAGTATATGGAAGAGGCAGGATATGACTGTGCATATGTAGGAAAATGGCATCTGGCCAGTGATGATGCCGACAGCATCAGACCTGAAGCCGACTACCGAACCGACCCTATTCCGTTGGAGAAAAGAGGGGGCTATAAAGGCTTTTGGCGTGTGGCTGATGTATTGGAATTCACTTCCCATGGTTATGATGGGTATGTTTATGATGAAGAGGGGAATAAGTGTGAGTTTCAGGGCTACAGAGCAGACTGCATTACCGATTATGGATTGGAATATCTGGAGCAGCGGGAAGAAAAGGATAAGCCGTTTTTTCTGACGATTTCCCACATTGAGCCTCACCATCAGAATGATCGCAGGCATTATGAGGGGCCGGAAGGCTCCAGAGAGACTTTCAGGGATTATTCCCTTCCGGGAGATTTGAAGGCTCTGGGAGGAAATGCTAAAGAAGAGTATCCGGATTATTTGGGATGCTGCAAAAGTCTGGATGATAACTTGGGCAGGATAATCCTGAAATTAAAGGAAAAAGGGCTGTATGACAACACTGTCATTATCTATGCCTCCGACCATGGCTCTCATTTTCAGACCAGAAATAAAGATAAGCATCTGAACGGAGGGGATGATTATAAAAGATCCTGCCATTCAGCCTGCCTTCATGTTCCGCTGATTATCAGCGGGCCGGGGTTTCATGGAGGGAAGAGAGTGGGCGAGCTGGTCAGCACAGTGAGCCTGCCGAAAACTATTTTGTCCGCTGCGGGCATAGATATTGGAGATAAAATGGCCGGCGAAGATCTGCATACTCTGGTAGAGGGGGAGTGTGAGGGAAGAGTCAACGAAGTGTTCGCTCAAATCAGTGAAAGTCGTGTTGGCCGTTGTATAAGAACAGAGGATTATCTATTCAGTGTCTATGCCCCGGGGAAAAATGGATTTGAATATGCAGACAGTGAGGAATATGTACCGGATTTTCTTTATGACTTAAAGAAGGATCCCTATGAGCTGTGTAATCTGGCAGAGGATGCCGATTATCGCCTTATCATGGAGGAGCTTGCTCTGCGTCTAAAGGCACAGATGGTTCTTGCAGGCGAAAAGGAGCCGATCATCAGGATAGAGTAAAACAACCAGGGGAAAAAGTATTGGGAATTAAAGAGCAGAGAGGAGATTATGTATCTTTATGATGAAAGAGAAGCAAACAGGAAGAGTGACTATTCCAACCAATTTGGACATTGTTCCCGAAACAATCGAGATAATGAAACGCTGGGGGGCAGATGCCATCCGGGATTGTGACGGTACAGAGTTTCCCGAAGAACTGACACGCACAGGAGCAAAAATTTATTCTACCTATTATACCACCAGAAAGGATAATGTGTGGGCAAAGGCTAACCCGGATGAGGTTCAGCAGTGTTATATCATGACCGGCTTTTATACGGCAGTAGAGGATACGCTGGAAATTCCTCTCATGCAGGGAATCTCCGATGAGTTGATGCAGGTGAATACCCGAGATGATATCAGCAGATGGTGGGAGGTGATGGATCGTACCACAGGTCAGCCTGTAGCGCCAACCGACTGGGATTATGAAGAAAAAAAAGGCTGTGTAGTCCTTCATAAGCCTTCGGCCTTTCATGAGTATACGGTTAGCTTTCTGGCTTATATTATCTGGGATCCGGTACATATGTATAATGCAGTGACCAATGAGTGGAAGGATTTTGAACACCAGATCACCTTCGATGTACGCCAGCCTAAAACTCATAAATTTTCCATGGAGAGACTGCGGAAATTCTGTGAAGCTCACCCCTATGTAAATGTGATTCGCTACACTACGTTTTTTCATCAGTTTACCCTTGTATTTGATGAATTAAAGCGTGAGAAGTATGTTGACTGGTATGGTTATTCTGCCTCTGTCAGTCCCTATATTCTGGAGCAGTTTGAACAGGAGGTAGGCTATCCCTTCAGGCCTGAATATATTATAGACCAGGGCTACTACAATAATCAGTACCGTATACCCAGTAAGGAATTCAAAGATTTTCAGGCCTTCCAGAGAAGAGAAGTGGCTAAGCTGGCAAAAGAAATGGTGGACATTACCCATGAATATGGCAAAGAGGCTATGATGTTTTTAGGCGATCACTGGATCGGCACAGAGCCATTTATGGAGGAGTTTGCCACCATTGGACTGGATGCTCTTGTGGGAAGTGTGGGAAATGGTTCTACTCTGAGGCTGATTTCTGATGTAGAAGGGGTAAAATATCGGGAGGGAAGATTTTTACCCTACTTTTTCCCGGATGTATTTCATAAAGGGGGAGACCCTATTAAGGAGGCCAGGGAAAACTGGGTGACCGCCAGAAGAGCAATTTTGAGAAAGCCCATTGACCGGATCGGTTATGGAGGCTATCTGAAGCTGGCATTGGATTTTCCGGAATTTGTTGACTATGTGGAATCCGTCTGCAATGAATTCAGAGAGTTATATGAGAATGCAAAAGGAACCACTCCCCACTGTGTAAAGACGGTAGCGGTACTGAATAGCTGGGGAAAAATCCGTAAATGGGGAAATCATATGGTGCATCATGCCCTGTATCAGAAGCAGAACTACAGTTATGCAGGAATTATTGAAGCGCTGTCCGGTGCTCCCTTTGATGTTCGCTTTATTTCCTTTGAGGATATGGAAAAGGAGCCTGATATACTAAATGACATAGATGTCATTATAAATGTAGGAGATGCTGACACGGCTCATACCGGTGGTGACGCATGGGAAAACCCGGTGATTATTTCAGCTATTCGTGAATTTATCTATCGTGGCGGTGGCTTTATCGGAGTAGGTGAGCCTTCCGGGCATCAGTTCCAGGGGCACTTCTTCCAATTGGCTTCCATACTGGGTGTGGAGAAGGAAACCGGCTTTACTCTAAATTATGATAAATACAATTGGGAGGAGCATTCGGATCACTTTATTCTGGAGGATGCCACAAAGGAAGTGGACTTTGGAGAAGGAAAGAAGAATATCTTTGCCTATGAAGGTACAAAGATTCTGGTACAGAGAGAGAAGGAGGTGCAGATGGCAGTAAACTCCTTCGGTAAGGGGCGTGCAGTTTATATCAGTGGCTTGCCCTACAGCTTTGAGAACAGCAGGATATTGTATCGAAGCATTTTGTGGAGTGCCTCCAGTGAGCATGAGCTGTATAAATGGTTTTCCTCCAATTTCAATGTAGAGGTTCATGCTTATGTGAAGAACAAAAAATACTGTGTGGTAAATAATACCTATGAGCCTCAGATCACTACGGTATACCGGGGGGATGGCAGCAGCTTTGAACTGGTTATGGAAGCTAATGAAATTAAGTGGTATGAGATTCAGGAGTGAGGGGGCTTATGCCCCCTCTTGTTTTATGGTGATCAATTGGCGGAAACAAATATATCATAAGAATACCTGTATATGGAACAGCTTTGCCTGTTTCGGTGCCTGAATAAAAAAGTCTGCGGAATAGATTTGACAAATTTCCACTTTAGAGAGACAATGAATACTGCCTTCAGGGCAGAAAGAGTGTGTGAAATGAGTCTACAAAAGAGTCTGAAAAATAATAGAGCGTATGAAATAGATATGTGTACGGGGAAAATCTTCCCCAAAATAGTAGCCTTTGCCATTCCTCTGATGCTGTCGGGAATTCTGCAGCTTCTGTTTAATGCGGTGGATATCATTGTAGTAGGCAGGTTTACCGGAAGTACGGCTCTGGCAGCAGTAGGGGCAACCAGTGCTTTAATCGTTATGCTGATTAATGGATTTATCGGCATTTCGGTCGGGAGCAATGTGCTTGCTGCTCAGAGCTTTGCAGCGGGAAGGGCAAAGGATATGGAGGAAACGGTACATACCTCAATTACGGCTGCACTTCTCTTTGGAATAGTCCTTATCTTTCTTGGAAATTTTCTGGCCCGGCCATTACTTGCATTGATGGATACTCCGCAGGATGTACTACCGCTGTCTGTTTTGTACATGAAAATTTATTTTTGCGGTATGCCTTTTCTGATGTCCTATAATTTTGGAGCAGCCATTTTGAGAGCCATAGGTGATACCAGAAGACCACTGCTTTATCTGTTTCTTTCCGGTATCACCAATGTGGTAATGAATCTGGTTCTGGTCATCATCTTTCATATGGGAGTGTCGGGAGTAGCTATTGCAACGGTAATCAGCCAGGCGCTTTCTGCCACACTGATCATTCGCTTTTTGTGTAAAAGTGAGGGAATCTATCATTTGGATTTAAAACGACTTAGAATTGATGGGAAGGTGCTTGGCCGTATGTTGAAAATCGGACTGCCGGCAGGTGTCCAGGGAATGTGTATCAATTTCTCCAATGTATTGATTCAGTCCTCCGTAAACTCCTTTGGTTCTTTGGCAATGGCAGGATATACTGCGGCGGGAAATCTGGACGGTTTTCTGTATGTTTCGGTAAATGCCTTTACCCAGGCCTGCCTTAGCTTTACCAGTCAGAATGTAGGCGTGGGAAATGATAAGCGTGTGGACAAGATTTTGGGGGAGTGCATAGGTATAGTACTGGTATTGGGCACCGCATTGGGAAGTGCAATGTATTTTATGGGAGAAACGCTGCTTCATCTATATTCAACCGACCCGGCGGTGGTTCAATATGGTCTGGAAAAGATGGCCATTGTCTGTATTCCTTATGGACTGCTGGGGGTTATGGATGTGATTCCGGGGTGTCTCAGAGGCATGGGTCATTCCCTATCCACCATGCTGCTTACCCTGACCGGTGTGTGTTTGTTTAGAGTGTTCTGGGTATTCGTTGTTTTTCCGATGGACAGAACCCTGGTGAATCTGTACATTTCCTATCCGGTTTCCTGGATACTGACGATTCTCATGCAGGGTACCTGCTTCTGGCTGATCAGAAGAAAAAGGATGAGAGCATCTCTGCCCTGACGAGGCCTTTAACTCTAACCCATTAACATGAAAAAAAGCTCCAAAACCCTCTAAATATAAGGATTTCAGAGCCTAAACCAGACCTGCGGATGAAGGGACTCGAACCCCCACGGTCTCCCACTAGAACCTAAATCTAGCGCGTCTGCCAGTTCCGCCACATCCGCAAAGCTATTGTAGTATACAAAAAAAAACGGTTGATGTCAATGAGTTTTTTGGGCCAATCATAGGAGCCAATCATAGGAGTGGCTGCCGGAGCCTGATTTGAGTTGACATCTCTTTTTTATTGTGCTATGGTGAAAAGAGTTGAAAGGGAGTAGTTATTATATGCAATCAACATACCCTGACCCAAGGAGCAAAAGAGGCGGTCATGGTTGCATACTTTCTAAAGAAGAAAGAACGAGACTTTTGACGCGAAAGGACTTTTCGTGTTAAAAGTCTCTTTTTAATAGACGAAGGCTGTAAATGCAGCAGAATGGAGGAAACTATGGAGCTATTGTTACAAATCGTTTTATTGGTAGTAGGATTTGTCATGCTGATGAAGGGAGCTGACTGGTTTGTGGAGGGAGCCTCCAGCATTGCAGATCGATTTGGAATACCTCAGCTTGTCATCGGTTTAACCATTGTGGCCATGGGAACCAGTGCACCGGAGGCTGCAGTCAGCATATCTGCAGCATTACAGGGCAGCGCTGGGATTACTATTGGTAATGTGGTGGGAAGCAATATTATGAATATTCTTCTGATCCTGGGGCTAACCTCTGTGATTACGGCCATAGCAGTGCAGAAATCTACTATTAAAATAGAAATACCCTTTCTCATCGGCATTTCGATCTTATTGCCGATATTGGGACTGGCAGACGGGATAGTGGGCAGAGTGGATGGTGCAATCTTTTGGGGATTATTCATCCTTTATCTTCTTTATTTATTGCGTATGGCCAAAAAAGGACAGGGAAATGAAGCCGGAATGGAGGAAATGCCTGCGATTGAGGAAAATACCCCTATATGGAAGCTACTTCTGATGATCATAGTGGGAGCAGTGCTTATCGTATGGGGAGCAGATATTGCAGTGGATGCGGCCACTGCGATTGCACAGATATTCGGCATGAGTGATCGTTTGATCGGCCTGACCATCGTTGCCTTTGGAACCTCGCTGCCGGAGCTGATCACCTCCGTCACGGCAGCGGTTAAAGGAAAAGCAGATATTGCGGTGGGAAATATTGTAGGCAGCAACATATTTAACATTCTATTTGTAGTCGGAACAACAGCGCTGATTGCGCCGGTGGAGTTTGCCTCTAATTTCCTGACAGACAGTATAGTGGCGGCAGCGGCAGCCGTTTTGCTGCTTGTGGCAGTGGGAAGAAAGAGCAGGCTGTCACGAGCGGGAGGAATGCTTATGCTGGCTTCTTATGGAGTTTATTTCCTCTATTTGATTAATCAATAGAGGGCTGACGTGGAGCCGACAGGAACGTGGACAGGCTTTACAGGGACAAGTAAGGAAAAACATCTCTTGTACTATTGCCTGCTTTCTGCTATAATCGTTAGGAAGTAGGGGTTCCCTATAAGAAACAATAACATTAAGAGAATAAAAGGAGATTCAACATGAGAGGTAATATCGTAGTTGGACAGTCCGGCGGACCTACAGCAGTGATTAACGCATCTGTAGCCGGTGTTTACAGTGCAGCTAAGAAGCTGGGCGTGAAAAAGGTTTATGGTATGGTACACGGAATCGAAGGATTTCTGGATGATAAGTTATGCGACCTTGATGACTATATTCGTGGAGAGGCTGATGTGGAACTGCTGAAGAGAACTCCTTCCGCATTCTTAGGCTCCTGCCGTTTTAAGATGCCTAAGATCGAAGGCCATGAGGATGTATATGAGAAGGTTTTCGAGATTATGGAGAAGCATGATATTGAGTGCCTATTCTACTGCGGTGGAAACGATTCCATGGATACGGTGAAGATGCTGTCAGACTATGCAGCGGCACATAATAAGCCGCAGCGATTCATGGGTGTTCCCAAGACTATCGATAATGACCTTCCGGTAACCGATCATTGTCCCGGTTATGGTTCGGCAGCTAAGTATATTGCAACCTCTCTGAAAGAGATTATTCGTGATAACGAGTCCTTTGGTGCGAAGAAGCCGACTATTTGTATTGTAGAGATCATGGGACGTAATGCAGGCTGGCTGACCGCAGCGGCAGCACTTGCAAAAGGCGAGGACTGCAATGGTGTGGATGCGATTTATCTTCCGGAGAGAACCTTTGATATGAATGCCTTCATGGATAAGGTGAAGCATCTGGCAGCAACGAAATCCTCTGTAGTAATTGCCGTATCTGAAGGGGTTAAGATGGCAGACGGACGCTATGTATGTGAGGTGGCGAATGAGAACGTTCCGGTAGATGCTTTTGGACATAAGCAGATGTCCGGTACAGCAGCATACCTTGCACAGCAGGTTGCGGCGGAAACAGGATTGAAAACACGTGCGGTAGAATTTTCTACCTTACAGAGAGCAGCTACCCATTTGGCTTCTTTGACGGATATTAATGAAGCTTTCCAGGTTGGCGCAGATGCAGTGAGGGCTGCAAATGACGGAAAAACTGGTATGATGATCACCTTAGACAGAAATGGTGACGATCCTTATCAGTGCGGAACAAGTGCATATGATATTCACGCAATCGCTAATGTAGAGAGACCGGTTCCGGCAGAGTGGATTACAGAAGATGGGTGTGGCTTGAATGATGGCTATGAAAAATATGCCAGACCATTAATTATGGGTGAATTGACACCTCTGATGGTTAACGGACTGCCCAGGCATCTGGTAAGAAAATAAGAGATCTGATGATAAGGGTAATTCTACATCGTGGGATTACCCTTTATGCGTTGATAGATTTATCTGTATAAGGGGGATAAAGCCATGATTGCGAGTATTGTAGGGCATTATTTAGTTGATATTGGTCAGATTACCAAGGAACAGCTTCACGACCTGCTGAAAGAACATCATAAGGTTCGGGTGAAGCTGGGGTTGATTGCTGTTTCAGAGGGACTGATGACTCAGGAAGAGGCCGATAGGGTGAACCGCCTGCAGGCAATTATGGATATGCGTTTTGGTGATATTGCCGTAGAAGAACGTTATCTTACGCAAAATCAGGTAGATGGACTGCTGAAAAAGCAGGGCAATACCTATCTGGCTTTTGCACAGGCCTTGGAAAATCAGCAAATCATGAAAATGGAGCAGTTAGATCAGCTTTTAATTGATTTTCAGTATGATCGGCATCTGAGTTCTTCGGATATGGAAGATTTAAAAAGCGGTGATCTGAATCGCATTCTTAAGCTGTACCTCCCTTTTGAGGCAGAGAGACACGAGCCTGTCGCCAGCACTGCACTGCGGACACTGATGCGTCTGGTGGATCAGGATATGTGGTTAAAAAGTGCTGCTTTAACTTCCCATTGGAAATCGGAAAAGGGGGCCTTTCAGCAGGTTACCGGAAGGAGCGGTTTTTCCTGTGGTCTTGTAGGCAAGCAGGATGCGCTTGCACCTATAGCCAGTGTATTTGGGCAGGAGCATTTTATGGCGGTTGATGAAGACGCCCTGGATGCTATAGGCGAGCTGGTAAATTGTATTAATGGTCTTGTGGTTACCCATTTCAGCGAGAAGGAAGAGGGGCTTGAACTGTGCCCGCCATATTTCTCTATGGACATGGAAGAAGTGAGCAGTACGGAGCTATTGGTGATTTCTTTGGAAATATTAGGACGAGATGTAGAACTCGTCATTTCTCTCGACGATGAGATGAAGATTAAATAGAGGGCGTACAGATGGCAAAGGTACTAATTGTAGATGACTCCAGAACATCCAGAAATATACTAAAAAAGATTTTAGAAAAAGCAGGACACAGTATTATAGGTGAGGCGACCAACGGAGAAGAAGCATACCTGGAGTATAAGAGCTTACAGCCGGATGTGGTAACTATGGATATCACTATGCCGAAAATGGATGGAATAGAAGCCTTACAGCTAATTCGCAAATATGATGAGAATGCGGTGATAATCATGATTACTGCGGCAGGACAGAAGGAAAAGATGATTCAGGCAATTAAGTATGGGGCAAGTGACTTTATTGCCAAGCCATATGAAGCGGAGAATGTTCTTGAGATCATTCACAAATTTACAGAAGAGTAAAAGGAAGGAAAGGCTATGGTTTCAATTAAGGACGTTGCAAAGCACGCAGGAGTAGCGATTTCCACTGTTTCAAAGGTACTGAATGGTTATCCCAATATCAGCGAGAATACGAGAAAAAAAGTAAATCAGGCCGTGGAAGAATTGAATTATATTCCCAATTGTGTAGCCGCAGCGCTGTCCTCTAAGCAGGCCGGGCGGGTGGCCTTGATGATTGATCTGAATGTACAGACGCAGGCTACCGATGAAATAGCCATGCGGTATATTTTCGGGGCAATTACCAAAGCGATGGAGCTGAACCTGGATGTAACAACGATTTTTGGATTCATGTTTCAGCATAAGACTACGGAGGAACTGATCCGCTATCTTAAGTCTCATAGTATTACAGGAATCATTATTTATGGTGTGGCAGAGAACAATCTCATGCTTAAGGATTTGATTGCCAGAGAAACCTTTAAATGTGTCGTTGTGGATGATGAACTGACAGGAAAGGATACTTCATCAGTCAGTATCAACCAGAAGAAGGCTCAGTATGAGGTGGCAAAGAAAATGCTGGAAAGTTTTCCGGGTAAGAGAGTTTTATATATTTGTGGAGATGATAACAGCTATGTCACAGTAGAGCGCTTGAAAGGAATACAATGTCTTGCCAAGGAAATGGACCTGGAGATTATCGTAAAACGGGCGGATTTCTCTGCATTGAAGTCCTGTGAATTGGTCAGACAGATGGGAAAAGAGGTAGATGCTATCGTTTGTGCCTCTGACTTAATGGCGCTTGGTGCAAAGAATGCGCTTTTGGAAATGGGGATAGAACGGCCGCTATGTGGTTTTGACGGTATTTCACTGATGGGCTATGCCGGACAGGAAATGTATACCATACGCCAGAATTTTTCAGAAATCTCCGCCCGGGCCATGGAGGAGCTGCAGCGGTTAATGAGCGGCAAGGAAGGCAGAAATGTGGAGATGAACTATACTCTGCTGCAGATGAACTGTAATACGGTGATTTACTAGTAACTACACCATATCACTTGTCTATTTTCCGATAGCACAGGACAAAAATCCGTTGCTTGGTTTCAATATACTGCAGGAGAAAAGATACCTTTGAGGATGAAACGAAGGTATTTTTCTTTTTATATTTTGTCAAACGTTTTCGTATGATAAAATGATGTTAGGGTCAAAAGCCCCTAACTATGATACCTACGGATTGTTACGTACTTCGTACTCCCACAATCCTGCAAAATATTCGCATATCGTGG
>SFDP01000024.1 GCA_004558185.1 Lachnospiraceae bacterium
TTTTTCTTCGCAAAAAAATCATAACCGAACACATATGCTTTTTCAATGTTTATGTGGCATTCAGCCTATTTTCTATTCCACACATCCTAATGAAGAGCCGATAATTTTAAGTTATTTGTTCCTATATTGATAATATTATGCCAGGTTCCGGCAGGAATAAAAACACCATCTCCTTTACTGAGATTTTGACAAAAATTCATCTGATGCTTATTTCTTCCCATTTTAACTACTGCACAGCCCTGTTCTACTCGGATAAACTGATCTGTATCTGTGTGCATTTCCAAGCCAATCCCTTCTCCCTGAGGAATGCACATAAGAGTCATCTGCAGGTGGCACCCTGTCCAGACAGCAGTTCGGAAATTCTGGTTCTGCACTGCAGCCCATTCGACATTTGCCACATACGGATTTGCACCCTGATCTATCACTCCTGGCCAACAATTACAATTCATAAATACTCCGGCTTTATCATTTCTAATAATATATGTCTGTTGATGACCTTTGTTTCATCAGTAGGATTCCTCCTTGAAGCTGTATGTCCAGCGGTCGAACCATTGTAATCATCTTCTTATAAATCCTGTGCTCTAATCATAATATGAGCTGCCAAATTCTATTAATCCCAATAGTAACTATTGTGCTCCTTCCTAAAAAAGAGCCCTTATGTTTCCATAACGGCTCTTTTGATTAAATCTTTTCACAATTTCATCTCTGAATTAGCTATTCAAATAAGCAATTTGTTCTTCTGTAAGGGTATCGATCTCTTTTCCCATGAAGGCCAGCTTTCTTACTGCTACATCCTGGTCTACCTCCAGAGGAACATCAATGAGCATAGTCTCCAGCTTACCTGCATTTTCTACCAGATATTTTGCAGAAAGTGCCTGAATGGCAAAGCTCATATCCATGATTTCCGCAGGATGTCCGTCACCTGCTGCCAGATTGACCAGCCTTCCTTCTGCCAGAACAAATATCCATTGTCCTCCAGGCAGCTTATAGCCCATAATATTATTGCGCATTTCCTTACTTTCCACCGCAATTTTTCTCAGTGCAGCCATGTCTATTTCACAGTCAAAATGACCTGCATTACAAAGGATCGCCCCATCCTTCATTACAGCAAAGTCTTCTTCATCAATAACCTTATCGCAGCCGGTTACAGTAACAAAGAAATCTCCCAGCCTAGCAGCTTCCAGCATCGGCAATACTTCAAAGCCGTCCATCACGGCCTCAATGGCTTTGATCGGATCAACCTCCGTAACAAACACTTTGGCTCCCAAGCCTTTAGCCCGCATAGCCACACCTTTTCCACACCAGCCATATCCGGCAACTACCACGTTCTTTCCTGCCACGATCAGATTTGTGGTCCGGTTTATTCCATCCCATACGGATTGTCCTGTTCCATAACGGTTGTCAAAAAGATGCTTGCAGTCTGCATTATTCACCCGTACCATGGGGAATTTCAGTTTACCCGCCTTATTCATTGCCTCCAGACGGATAATTCCAGTAGTGGTTTCTTCACATCCTCCGATAACGTCAGGGATCAAGGCTGTAAACTCTGTATGCATCATATGCACCAGATCGCCCCCGTCATCAATAATGATGTTGGGTCCGGCTTCCAATACTCTGCGAATATGGGCTTCATATTCCTGGGCCGTAGCATTATACCAGGCATAGACGTTTAGCCCCGCCGCCACCAATGCTGCTGCCACATCATCCTGTGTGGACAGCGGATTGGATCCGGTCACATACATCTTAGCGCCGCCTGCCGCCAGAACCTTGCATAAATAGGCTGTCTTTGCCTCCAAGTGAACGGAAAGGGCTATCTTCTTCCCTTCAAAGGGTTTGGTTTTACTGAATTCCTCCTCCAGCATTCTCAAAAGGTCACAGTTTCTCTTTACCCACTCAATTTTTTTCTCACCTGATGCTGCCAGGCTAATATCTCTGATTTCGCTGCTCATTTAATTTTCTCCATTCTAATCCTCGTGTATAAGACCTTGTCTGATGACGGTCCCTGGGCAGATCCTATTGTATATCAAGCCGATTTCGTTTTTCTCCTCCGGCAAACGCCTCTATATTTTTATATACCTCTGACAGGCACCTGGTTCTTGCCTCTACACTGGCCCATGCCATATGTGGAGTGATCAGTAATTTTTGACTGTCCTGAATTTTCCCCAGCGGATTTGTTTTCTCCATGGGCTCTTTTCCCAAAACATCTAATCCTGCTCCTGCAATTATTCCTCTTTCCAGTGCCTCATACAAATCCTCATCATCAACCACAGGTCCTCTTGCCACATTAATCAGAATCGCTGTAGGCTTCATCTTCCTTAATGTATCCCGATTGATCAGATTTTGGGTTCGTTCAGACAGAGGACAGTGAAGGGACAGAACGTCTGACTGAGCCAGCAGAGTATCCAAATCCACCTTTTCATACTCTGCAGAGGTATTGTTTCCGGAAGCAGAGTAAAAAATCACTTTACAGCCAAAGGCTTCGGCAATGCAGGCCACCCTTCTTCCGATATTCCCCATGCCGACAATCCCCCAGGTCTTTCCTTCCAGCTCCAGGAATCTCTCATCAAAGTTGGAAAAACCCAGTTGATTACTGTAGGCTCCTGATTTAACATAATCATCGTAGTAGCTGATTTTTTCCAAAAGATAGAGAGCCATGGCAAAGGTATGCTGTGCCACTGCAGGCGTGGAATAATCCCGTACATTAGAAACAGCAATCCCTTTTGCTTTGGCATAGCTAAGATCAATATTATCATAACCGGTGGCAGTTACACAAAGCAGCTTCACCTGCTTTGCCTCCTTCAGCATATCCTCATCCATCACCGTTTTGTTAAAAATGACTGCCTCAGCATCTTTTATCCAGCTTTTGCACTCCTCTCTCGTCGCCACAGGATGAGCTTCAAATTCACCCAGCCTCTCAAAAATGGATATGTCCATATCCATACCCAGGCTGTTTCGGTCAAGCATTACAATCTTCATTTTTCCTCTCATTCTGCTGCCTTAGCAGCAGTTCCATCCCAGTGTCTCTACAGTCTTTTCAATAATTCTTCTCTCTGTGCTTCAAAGCCCGGCTTTCCAAGCAGAGCAAACATATTTTTCTTGTAACTTTCCACACCCGGCTGATTAAACGGATTCACTCCCAACAGATAGCCGCTTACTCCACAGGCAAATTCAAAGAAATAGAACAATTGTCCTAAACAGAATTCATTTGCTTCGGGAACATGAATCATAAAATTAGGTACCTGCCCATCGGTATGCGCCAGAATAGTACCATTCATGGCAGATTTATTGACAAAATCTACCGTCTTGCCTGCCAGATAGTTCAACCCATCCAGATCTACCGCTTCTTTTCCCAGGACAATCTCTTTTCTTGACTTTTCAATATCAATAACCGTTTCAAATAAGGTGCGTGCACCATCTTGAATAAATTGTCCCATAGAATGAAGATCAGTAGTCAAATCCACGCTGGCAGGAAAGATACCCTTCTGATCCTTCCCCTCACTTTCGCCATAAAGCTGCTTCCACCACTCAGATACATAGTGTACGCTGGGCTCATAGCCCGCCAGAACCTCAATTCCCTTTCCTTTGCGCAGCATAATATTTCTCAGCGCCGCATACTTTAAGGCATCATTATCCTCAAAATCATTTTCCAGGGCTCTTTTTCTTCCATCAGCAGCGCCCTCCATCAATTTATCAATATCGGCACCACTTACAGCAATAGGCAATAGCCCTACCGCAGTCAATACAGAAAAGCGCCCGCCAACATCATCCGGCACCACAAAGGTTTCATACCCTTCGGCATCTGCCAGGCCCTTTAAAGAGCCTCTGGCCTTGTCCGTAGTGGCATAAATTCTCTTTGCCGCCTCTTCTTTTCCATATTTCTTCTCTGCCAGCTCCTTGAATACACGGAATGCAATTGCCGGCTCCGTAGTGGTTCCGGATTTGGAAATCATATTGATCGAAAAATCTCTGTCCCCAATGACATCAATCAAATCCCTGATATAAGTGGAGCTGATAGAATTGCCCACAAAATAAATCTCAGGTGTTCCTCTCACCGACTTGTCCACCATATTGTAGAAGCTGTGGCGCAAAAACTCAATTGCCGCTCTTGCTCCAAGATAGGAGCCTCCGATTCCAATAACCAGTAAGACCTCTGAATCCTCCTGAATTTTGGCTGCTGCCCTTTTAATTCTGGAAAACTCTTCTTTATCATAATCCACCGGAAGATCAATCCAACCTAAAAAATCGTTGCCTGCACCGCTTTTTGAAACAAGAACCTGTTTTGCATCCAAAGTCAGTTTTTTCATCAATTCTACTTCCTGATCACTGACAAAGCCTGATGCTTTGGCATAATCAAAAGTCACCTTATTTTTCATCTTTTCCTCCATAAATTAATCAAATAAATCATGATGTTAGGGTCAAAAGCCCCTAACTATGATACCTACGGATTGTTACGTACTTTGTACTCCCACAATCCTGCAAAATATTCGCATATCGTGGTGCTTCACATTTGAGCAAGCTCATGTGGGTTCAGACCTTTTGACCCTGGTATCATAAATCATTGTACTATTCACTATTGTCAGTGTAGCAAAGTGAATCTTCTTTTTCAAGCCAAAATTTCCCGTAAAAGCTCCTTTAGCTGTTCTTCCTCCTGCTCTCCAAAGCAAGGCTTTTCTTCCACTCCTCTGCTGTCGTCTCTCTCCAGCCGACTGCTTCTTAACAGATAAGGCTTATGATTTTCCAAAAAATCCAATAGGTTGGTCTTAATTATTCCCTGCTTTTCTTCAATATCCATCACACTGGAAAGCGAAAAATGTACATACAGTCCCAGCAGACAGATAATATAAAAGGGCAAAATCTGTCCCAGGGTTTTCCCTTCCACAATTCCTTTGCAGGCTCCTATGCCGGCTAAAAATACCCCAAACAGTAATAGTTGTCCTCCAATATGCTTTAACCCCAGCAAAGTAAATCTTCCCACCTTAAATTCCTGTAGGCTTTTGTCTACAAAGGCAGATGCATTGACGATCTGTGCTTCCTCCTTCAAATATTGCTCCAGCCAGCCTCGCAGCAGTCTGGGATTACCTTCCTCCAGATGTTTTGACTCCTTTAAGAGCCGTAACAAAAACCAGCCAACCAGAAGCTGGCATACAATGCTGAGAAAAAAAAACAGGATAATTCCTGCTGCCAGCCAGCTCTGTCCCCAAAAATAACTCATTCCTATGTCCTCCTTTTTCTTCAGTATAAAAAATTCCTTTTCTGCCTACAATATCCTTCTCGGATAAGGCTTCGCTTATTTCCCCAAATTAACTTTTCCCTCATCAGGTTTCGACCAGGAAGGCTGATAAGTTGATTGAAGCGAGCGAAAAGAGGGCTGGAAAGGCCTTCTGTTTTCTGCTATACTTACAGGCAAAGAAGGACTACAACTAAATGAATTGAAAGGTTCACATAACATAATGGGAAAAAAAATTGTTTTAACCGGCGGTGGCACAGCAGGGCACGTTACCCCCAATATTGCACTTCTTCCTTTTCTTGAGAAAGAAGGCTTTGAAGTCAGCTACATTGGTTCCTATGAAGGTATTGAAAAAAGATTAATCGAAGACTTTCACCTTCCCTACTATGGAATATCTACAGGTCGCTTCCGCCGTTATTTTGACCTTAAGAATTTTTCCGACCCTTTACGGGTAATGAAAGGGTATACGCAGGCTCGTACCATATTGAAGGAAATCAAACCTGATGTAGTGTTTTCCAAGGGAGGATTTGTATCCGTTCCGGTAGTAAGAGCCGCCTCCTCTCTAAAAATCCCCTGCATTATTCACGAATCAGATATGACCCCAGGGTTGGCAAATAAGCTATGTATTCCTGCAGCAGACAAGGTATGCTGTAATTTCCCGGAAACCCTGCAGAATATTTCTTCCGAAAAAGCAGTTCTTACCGGTTCTCCTATACGTCAGGAGCTGACCAAGGGCAATAAGCTGGCGGCTCTTAATTTATGCGGCTTTACCGCCAATAAACCGGTAATCATGGTCATCGGCGGCTCCCAGGGTGCCGCAAGTGTCAATGTTATGGTGCGAGAGGCTCTTCCCAAGCTCCTGAAGGATTTTCAGGTGGTTCATATCTGCGGTAAGGACAAGGTGGATAATCTGATGCTGACCATTCCCGGCTATAAGCAGTTTGAATACCTGAAGGGAGAGCTTAAGGATGTATTTGCAATGGCTGACCTGGTCGTTTCCCGTGCCGGCGCCAATGCCATCTGCGAGCTTTTGGCTCTGAAAAAGCCTAATCTTCTTATTCCGCTCCAGGTAGGCAGCCGGGGAGATCAGATTTTGAATGCCCGTTCCTTTGAAGAACAGGGCTTCAGTATTGTATTGAGAGAGGATTATCTGGATTGCGATATTCTTGTGGAAAAGATACATGAGCTTTATGCAAACCGACAAAGCTATATCGATAATATGTGCCAGAGCAAACAGATGAACTCCATAGAGACTATTATGGCTCTGATTAAAGAAGCTGCTGCAGGATGATCTGATCTGCAGCAGCTTCTTTAATCCCTGTTGGATTTTGATTTTTTATTCCCTGAACATGGTTCAGGTCAGGAGAGTTTTTATCGCATCCAGCTCCTGTGAGGTGGGTTCTCCCGGTTTCCATCCGATTTTCTGTCCATCCTCTTTATAGCGGGGAATCAGATGTATGTGAAAATGAAATACTGTCTGACCGGCTGCCTCTTCATTGTTCTGTATAAGGTTGACTCCATCACAGCCCAGTCTTTCCTTCATGCGAAGCGCTATCCTTTTAGCCAGCTTCATCGCTTCGCCTGCCATTTCCTCGGGTAACTCATAGAGGTTGGCATAATGTGCCTTAGGCAGAATCAACGCATGTCCTCTTGTAGCAGGCGCCACATCCAATACAACTCTGAACAGATCAGTTTCTTCAATTGTACCGGAAGGGATTTCTCCATTTGCTATTTTACAAAAAATACAATTTTCCATATTTCCTCCTCCATACTTCATGCAGGCATTACCTGTTCTATTTCTTAAACCCAAAAGCATCCTTCATGACAGACCAATTCGTCTGTTCCTTTTATCTGCTATTGGTAAAAACAAAAATCTGATCCAATGTCCTCAAAATTCTAAAATCACCCTTCATGGTCATTTCTCCACTCATAAAGGCTCTCTGGAAGGTCATGTATCCGGCAATAATATTATTCAGTGTATCCTCCTTTAACTGGATTTCAACGTCTGCCTTTGGGGTATCCTGATAGGCACATTGCAGACTTCCTCCCTCCACATGAATCATCAGGGGATTACGTATTCCTTCAATGATGAATTTGTACTTGCCGCTGAAGCCAGGCTGGGGTTTAAAATGCTGCTCAAAATCCTGAATAAACTGTATTTCCCCATCACTGTCCTTATCCTTCATCATTCCTCTGAACATACTGGCCAGCTCCTGCAGATCCTCCTTCTGTCGTTGTACATAATCATCATCAGAGGCATATTGGGAGAGCTGTTCCGTTTCCTGAGGCGTAAGGTCAAAGTTTTTGGAAACGGCTACCTTTTGCTTAACCGCCTGATTGCTTGCCGGAAAGCTGGCTACCTTCTGATTAATGGTACGATACATATTCTCCGCTTTTTTTTCAATCACTCGGATATAATCATCATTCATTTCCAGCAGGGCTGTATCCGAAATATAGCCGCAGATACCACTGCAGGGAAGTCCTCCCAGAATCTCCCAGGCTACTCTCAGGTTGAGCTTTGCCTCCCGTTCTCCGTAAGTGGTGGACATTACGATCGGACTCATATAGATACCGGAAATTTTTTCCTTATCTCCATAGAGCCAGCAGGCATCCAAAAATTGCTGCATATAGCCTCCGATTCCATACCATTCCACCGTAGTGGCCAAAACGACACCATCCACATCCTTCAGGGTCTGGGGCAGAGTGGTAATAGAGTTCTTCAGCTCATACAGATTATAGCGATCCACCGCCACATTCAGTTCCTGCAAAACCTCCTGAATTTTATTAATTACGAATAAGGTAGGGTCGTCCATCATTCCTCGGCCGCCATAATAGATATTTATCTTCACAATTATCCTCCCTTTGCACTCTGATATTTCTTTTTTTCATTATACAACAAGTGCCCTTACTTTACCAATGAGGATTTCATCATTTTTTGCAATTCCCATTATTTCTCCCGGCCTTAGCTTCATCCCGTTGAGACTGGTTCCATTGGTGGAGTTCATATCCATAATGGCAATCTCTCCATTGTACTCAATAAATCTGCAATGTATACGGCTGACCGAGCTGTCCTCCATAACCACTGACACCTCCCCTCTGATTTTTCCCACGGTGACCGGCATATCTTTAAGCACAGCCGATCGCAGCTTACCCCTTTCCTTCCATTGCAGTCTCCATTCTTCTGCTTCACTTTCAAAAAAAATGGTTTCGGGATATTCCCAAAGTTCTTCTGAGAAATCTTTTTTTTCATCTTCATTTATCCGCAGATCAAATGCTGAAGCCGTTTTTTCTTTTCGGGAAAATAAACCGAAAAAAAATCTTCGCTTTTTCTTTTTTTCAGTTTTTTTCTTCCTGCTAAATCCAATCGAGGGTATTTCCTCGTCTGCCTTATAGCCTTTCCCGTCTTCCTGTTTTAATGCTTCAACATCCAAAATGGAAGGACTGTCTTCCGGCTGATACCGTTCCATGTCTTTCTTTTTCTGTCTTTTTAATATATTTTCTCTCTCTATTATGGGTAAAAACTGGTACAGAGAAAAATTCGTCTGGCTCTGCTGCTTATAAAACAGGTAGGCTGCATTAATTCCGTTTTCATCCCTGGGACTCATTTTTTCCAGAAAGAACTCCGCCAGCTTTCTCAGTCCCTGATGCTCTGTTCTTTCCCATGGAAGCAGGGCTGCCCACAGACTGTTATTTTCTGTGTCCCAGTAGAGAAACTCAGGCTCTGCCAAAACAAATTTATCCGGCAGGAGATAATTTCTCAGCTCTTCCAAGAGGCTGACGAGCTGATTCAAAATTGTCGTCATATCCTCCAGTTCCATTTCCCTGTCCTTATATTCCTGCTGTAAACTGATTTTTCCCGTAATATCCAGATAGAAATAGGCCTTTCCCTCCTCCAGCCGTTCTCTGGCCGGTAAAATGCCCCTGATTGAATTTTCTTCCAGCATTTGAAAAGCATACTGCTTTCGGTCAATTTGCAGGGGAATATTTACCTGCATATAGCTGGCATATAAATCTGTTTTATAACGTATTTCCATTTTTCCTCTCATTCTGCTGCTTAAGAGCATTTCCATCCCAGAGACTTTGTGCATCAGCATAGATCCCGGGCTCATCCTTTGTCTCTTTTTACCTATTCATTGCTTAACGCTCCCCTCCCAAGGCTCTTATGGAGCGGATAATCGATACCGGCTCCAGTCTTTTTGCTTCCGCTGTGCCTTCAAATTCCCAAAAGCCGGACTGAGTAAAAAACCATTTTTCCCAGGGCATATGGATAGACATGGACACTCTTACCTTAACCTTGGAAAAGGATACCTCCACCCGGCTTTGCAGGTTTTCCACCGCAAGCAAGCGTTGTCCGATAAGCTCCTTAAGCTGTTCATAGGTATATTCTTCTATTTGTGCATTGCTTCCTTCCTGCTGAAGGCTCCCGCGCAAAGCCGCAGTATACGCAATCTGGCGAAGCAGACATACATTATAGAGGTAGAAGCCAAGATAGATGGAGAAAGCAATTCCCAACAGAATTAAAGGTATGATGAAGGAGGCTTCAATCGTCATATAGGCCTGACAGCCTTTTCTCTGCTTATCCATAGCAAATCCTCCATATAATGAAGTTGGCTATCCAAAGAAAGGGAATAAAGGGAATTCGAGTATTTCGGTTTGCTTTTTTTCTGCAAAGCAATATTCCTGCCCAGAAAGCTGCCATAAGAAGGGCAAACAACCAGACATACCAAATCAGGGGGAAGGCCAGACAGCCACCTAAGATCAATAAAAGGATTCCGTCTCCGTATCCAACCTTTTCTCCTGTCAGCCTGGCACAAAACAGAAAGAGCAGCCCCGGCAGCAACCGAAAAGCCGTTTCCCCCAATGAAAAATCTTTCCCACTCCATTCCTGCCACAAAAATCCAAGTTCAAGTACGATTCCAACCCACAGGTAGGCAAGGCTGACCTCCTTTTTCTTTCCGTCAATATACGCTCCTACTCCCAGATAGCACATGACAATCACTTCCTGCATAGGTCCTTTCTCCTTCATTAGTACATAATTCTTAGCTTTTATAGTCCACATTTGCTGCAGGCGGGTACCCCGGCCAGTTGTGAAAGATATACTCCTTTAACCGTTCGTTTCAATCCTTGACAACCCAGGGTGGCATGATAGCGGTCGCCCTGTTCAGTAAGATAGACCAGGGCAGAGAATTCTCCGTTTCCGCAGTATTCACAAGGGGAATAACGGGCACCGCCCCTGTTTCTTTCCTGTTCCACCAGGGCAAAAGGAAACACCTTAATGGAAAGAGCCAGGTGAGTACAGGTTCTGCTCTTGTGATAAACCTCCCCATAGCTGGTTATGTAAACTATTTCTTCTTCCTTTTTTCGTTTTCCCTGCCCCGCTGCATCATAGCCTGTCCAGGGCTTAACCACACACTGTACGGACAGCAATGCTCTGGGAGCCGCCAGGAAAGGAATAGGAGAATCCACGGCTTCTGCCTCTTTAAGACAAATCATCTCATCACTTCCACCCACTCCTTCTCCTGCTGCATAGGCATACACCGCCAATTCCTTTCCCTGCTGCTGCAGTTTCCCCAGTCGCTCTCCATATTGAATAAACAGGAAGATAAACGAGAAAACATTTACGACAAAAAAGAGAAAACAGAAAAAGGAAACCGATGCTTCCAGAGACATAGATGCCTTCATTCCACAAGAAGCAAAGCGGGATGCTTTTTGGAATTGAATGAAATAATCGTGTATAGGGGAACACCTATTATTTTTGCTATAAGGATTAAGTGTTGATTTTCGTAAAATAGGGGGTCTATTTTTACGATCTGTCTGGAGAGAAGCTTTTGTGTCTTGTTGAATAGTTTCTGTTTGCATCCCAAAAAGCATCCTGCTTTACTCCTCCTTTCCTGAAGTCTTCATTAGTCCCGAGAGATCTGCACTTTTCCCATACCAGTCAGTAGGTAAAATGTCTGGTGATTTCATAGCTGTAGCCATATCCGCTGCTTACATTGGCCTTAGCTTTGAGTGCCTCTATACACCCATCCATTTGGAAATATTCATTTCCCGATGTCAGCCGAATATCCATTTCACAAATGTCCATAAACCTCTCCAATATTTTTTCTTCTCCCCTTATATAGAGAAAGCCTTCCAAAAAATCTCTGTAATCCATGCCCTTATCTGCACTGCGGTATTCATCCAGATGTGCCGTAAAATTAACCAAATGCAGCAGGGGCGTGTTCCAGCTATTATCATCTTTACCCAGGGGGATTTTATTTCCATCCAGGAGAATACGAATATCCTGTACACTTTCGGCATAGCCCCAGGCAAACAGAATGGTCAGCTTTACCGGCTCCACTAATTCCGGCATCAGTGCCAATCCGCTGATTACTGCTGCCAATGCTTCGGCCTGTGCCTGTTTATCCTGACTGGAAAACAGATACAGGGTATTGACTGCCTGCCGGATATGCAGGATATCCTCCAGTACCCTACACAAGTTCTCATCATCTTTGCTCTCTCCTTTTAATAAATATTCCAGTTGGTAGGACAATACCCCTTTATCCAGAGTATTTCCGTAATAACCACATTTTTCAAATAGGTACTCCTGCAAAAGAACCCTGCCCGCCGTCTGTTCGATCATACTCTCTTTGGTTTCCAATTCTCCTGTCCCTTTTAGAGGCCGGCGGTGACTAAAATAGTTTTCCGGATGTATTTCCACAGCAGAAACAGCAGTTCCCGGAGGGAGCGCTGTTTTCAGAATACCTGTCCCTCTCGTTTCTCTGATATAATCTGCCGGATTATCTACAGCAGGCTCAGCCTCCTCCTGCTGCTCTTCCTGCAGTTGTCTTCTCCTGTTTTCCAACAACTCATCAATTTCTTCATGAGCCTGATCCCATCTGGCATTAATCTCGTCACTGCTCATCCCATTGGGTTGGATAAGATTAAAGTTTTCTGCGGCCTTTTCCACGAGATTAATTCCTTTTTTGCTTTTCATATAGTCTACTATTTGCCGCTTCAATACCTGTCCCTGCTCATCTGAAGGCCTAAGACAGGCCTCCAGAGTAACATTATCACAGCTTAATCCGGTTAAATCCCTAAATCCCATAAGACCTGTGATTTCCTTTATAAAATTTTGGTTCATATAATATTGGAGATGTTCTTCTACTAAATCTGTGGAGGGACTTCCCTCCCCATAGGTGGTATCAATATAAAACAAATCATATTGCTCCAGAAGCTGTCTGTTATATTCCCCAAAAACAGAGTATAGCCCAATGTCCATTACCCCTTCTGTTTCCAGTCGGATAGTCTGTATCCGAACTCCTTCAATCAGAGTGAAAATCAGGGACAGCATTACCCCTAATGTAAGGGCAAGATATAAGGTAATGTAACCGCCTTCCTGCCTCCTCATTAAACTGACTTTGCCTGTCTGGTTATCTTCTCAAAGATTGCTTCTACCAGAGAAGTCAACTGATCCTTGAAAATAATGACCAGGCTGATGAGGACCACAATAATAAGAATGATTTCAACAGTTCCCATTCCTTCATCTTCCATAAAAAAATCTTTCCAGTTTTTTAACATATTTACCTCTCTTTCTGCTGCTTTAGCGCATTTTTGTTGTTTCATTAAAGTTGGAAGGAAAAGCAGGCCGGTACGATAATTAAGATCATTACCATCCCAAGCATCAGCATCATGGGAAGCAACAGCTTTGTTCCCGCCTCTTCTCCCTTTCGCTTAACCTGATTTTTTCTCTCTTCATTAGCCCGCCAGCTCTCCTGACGAAGAGTATCCAGTATGTTTGCCGCCCCCTTCTGTACAGTTTGTATTAACAGAGTGGACAGCTTCCGATAAAGGGGAAGACTGCATCGTCTGCCCAAAAGCTCATAGGCTTCGATTTCTCCCAGTCCATTCTCCATACGGCGGCAGATATAGCCCAGCTCCTCATACAAAAATTCTATTCTTTTTCCTTTCCCTCTTTTTTGTCTGTCATCCTGCACTATTCTGTATAATGCACCCTTCACTGTCATGCCTGCCTCCATAAGAAGAGTGAGCTTACTGACGAATTCCGAATATTGAGCCTGTAAACACCTGTCCCGTTCCTGAGCCTGTTTATGTACCTCCTTGTCCTTTTCATACCAGACTGCTGCCAATACGATAGGAAGAAAAAGGAAGAGGATAAACACTCCTTTTCCAGTAGGATAGCGCCAATTCAGCTCCTTTCCTCCCTCTGTCCGGGGCAGGAAAAGGAATTCCTCCTCTCTGCTCTCCCTTTCTTCAGCCTGAATACCTGCGGATAATCTTCGTAAAAAGGAATCCTCTGTTCCTTCCTCTTCATCTATAACACGGACAAAAAGATGATGCTCCTGTTTCCATTCTCCATACTCCATGGTTACCGTAAGCTCAACGATCCCATCCTCTTGGGCCTGCCCATTTTCAGGAGTTTCTCCTTCCGGCTCCTTATCCCTTCGTATCCTTCCCTGGCTGTCCACCAGACTATTGTTGCTGCTTCTCCAGCTTAAGAGCAGTGGATAACCCTCTACTTCCTGGGGAAGATTCAGGTCCTTACTGATCTGGTCCACACTTTCGTTTTCTCCCAGGATAATTTGGGGCAGAGCATCTGCAAGCTGTTGGAAATATGACTCAACTTCCTCTTTACTATACTCCTTCTCTCCCAGCGTAACGGTAATAGGCTGCCACGCCTCTTCCTCTCTTTGTACCTCTAAGGTCACTTCCTTCTTCCCTCTCCCATAGGGATTACGCTCAATGGAATTTCCTTCTTCCAGTCTTCTTTGCTGAAAAGTCTGATAAGCCAGCAGACTCATCAGAATGCTTCCTGCCAAAAAGAGTAGCAGCATATCCTTTTTCTTTTTCTTATAATAATTTTCGATCAAAAGCTCTTGGTTCTGTCCCACATACAGTTTGGAAAAATCCTTTTCAATCTGTTTTTTTCCCATAGCTTCCTCCTATTTCTTCAGCAAATAATCCCTTAATCCGATCAGGCGGCACTGATTGGTTAAATTGCAATATCCGTAATCTTTTCTATCCAGCCCACAGCCATACAGTACAACAACAGGCAAACAGTCATAATCAGGATTCCTGCCGGATTATGGTACAGGGGATCAAAATAGCCCGGTGATGTCAAATCCATATAGAACAAAAGGATGAAGGGGATCAGACACATGATCCGGCTTTCCATTTTCCTGGCATGGATCAGGGTTTGGATTTCTTCTTTGATCTCCGCCTTTTCCTGTATCATATCCACCGTTCTTTTCATCATTTCCTGCCATCTCCCTCCTGTTTTCTTAGCAATAGAAAAGACTTCTGCAAATTCCTGTACTTCCCCTCCGGGACAGCGGTTTCCCAAATCAAGCAGTAATTGCTCAAGGGGAATTTGATTATTCATTCCTCTTCGGATCACTAACAGCTCTCTGACCATATCTGCCGAGCTGCCATACAAATTCACTATATCCGTGTAACATTCTAAAAACGAATTTTCTATGGAATAGCCTGCCTGCAGATTAATATTTACACTAAGCAAAACCTCCCGAAATTCTTTTTCCAGCTGCTCACTTCGTTTTTTTATGCTCCTGGATTTTTTCTTTTTTCGATAAAAGTACAGCATCGGTGTTAAGAGAAGGAAGGCATAGATGCTGCGGTAAAAGAAGTAAGCGATGACTGCCATGATTCCCAATCCTTCCATTGTACACCTCAGCTCCTGGTAAACAGAAAAGGTACACCTTCCATAATCCTCAAGCCTCTGTTTACCTGATCTACGGATAGGAAATTCCTGCACTTTCCATTTTATAGCGGTTAATAAGCTGCCCAACGCTGACCAGACCTCCTTTGATTTTTTCTTCCTTTTCCTCTCCTGCTTCCTGAAAACGATATAATGGATTCAGTATGATCTGATCCCCCTTCATTCCTGAAATCTCTGTGATCTCCAGAACCTTCCTGGTTTTATCTCTAAGCCGTCCCAGATGAACGATCAAATCAATCCCCGAAGCAATCTGTCTTCGTATTGCACTTACCGGAAGCTCCACGCCCATAAGAATCATCGTTTCCAGGCGAATCAGCATATCTGCTGCACTGTTTGCATGGGCAGTAGACATACTGCCGTCATGACCACAATTCATCGCACTGCCGATCATATCCAATGCCTCTGCTCCCCGCACCTCCCCTACAATTATCCTGTCCGGTCTCATCCGCAGGCTGGCCTTGATCAAATCCCGAATAGTAATTACCTTTCCTCCTTCCAGATTTGCATTCCGGGTCTCCATGCGGATCAGATTCTCTACCGACCAGAGCTGCAGCTCTGCACTGTCTTCAATGGTAATTACCCGCTCATCAGCAGGAATATACTGAGATAAGGCATTCAGAAAGGTAGTTTTGCCGCTGCCCGTTCCTCCGCTCACCAATATGTTATATCTGGCCTTTACCGCCTTTTGCAAAAAGTAGATTACCTCCTGACTTACAGCCCCATATTCCTTAAGCCTGTCCATGGTCATAGGAGATGCCGAAAAGCGGCGTATGGTCAGAATAGGCCCATTCAGCGCTATCGGGTAAAGCACTACATTAACCCGGGAGCCACCGGGAAGCCTGGCATCCACTATGGGAGAAGCCTCATTAACCGTTCGATTGCAGCCTGCTACGATCTGCTGGATAACCTGCAATAGCTTTTCTCCTGATTCAAACTCAGTGGATAATCGTTTCATCCTTCCTCCCTGCTCAATAAAAATATGAGTCGGTCCATTCACCATAATCTCCGTTACACTTTCATCCTCTAATAGCTCCTGCAGAACGTCTAGCTTCCTCAGGGAATAAAAGATCTCTTTCCCTATTCGTTTTCGCTCCTGCAAAGAAAAGCTGCTTCCCTCCTGCTTTCGCAGAAGATAATGGCTGATCAGCTCCTGAATCTGTTCATCGCTAAGCTCATCTCCAAATGCCATATCCTCCATAATCTCCCGTCTGAGGCTGTTAATAAGGCTCTGTTTATCTCCCATAAAAGTCCTCCATTCTTTCTCTGGCAAATTCTGCCAGCTCTGTGTAGGTAAGCTGGAGAATATCCGAGGGCAGATTCTTAATTTCGGGAATGGTATACTGTTGGGTTTTCTTCCAGATGTCTTCGTAATCACACTCTTCCAGTACCTGCTTATACTGCTCTATTTTGGCCAGTGCAAACCCGTCTTCACGACCAAGCGTATAGATAATATTGCAAAGCCTTAAGACATCAAACAGTCCCTGTACTCCGTCAGATAAATCTAACAGCACGTATTCATATTCACTTCCCCTCTCAATTTCCTTTAACAGATGAATCCATTCCTCACGGCTGACGGATACAAAATCCAGGTAGGAGCCAAAGGGGGGAAGAATATCCAGACCGCCTACCCTCTCCACCATGCTGCCAAGGCGGTAAGCAAATTTATCCGGTGTATTATGCAGATAGTAAAGAAGCTCTGACATATCTGTTGCAAAATCCTTTTTTAATAGCTGTCCCAGGCCGGAATAGCATTCCAGATTGAGATATAATACCTTGTGCTTTTTGCTTAACAGTTGTCCCAAAACAAAAGCATACGAGGTTTTCAGGCATTTCCCCACCGGAGAGTAAATTCCAACCAGCTTCATTTCTTTCCCCCCTGCTATGGGTCTTCCTACTACTCCCTCCCTGGCTATCCATTCCAGAAGCTCCCTGACGATCTTTTCACAGGATTGGTATTTCCAGATAAACCTCTCCATGTCTTTTGTCCCTTCTCTTTGCTCTCCCAACAGAAAAATCTGCTCAATAGGCAGCTCCTCCATCTCCTTTTCATAATCCTTTTGTGCCACCAACGCCACCGACAGAGGATGTCTGAGTGCAAAGCTATACAGGCTTTCAGCAGAGGTAAAAACCTGTACTTCAAAGGGAAAGCCCTTTCGTAAATTCAGGTAATCCACCAGCCCGTAGGCATATTCTGTTTCACTGTCACAAACCGCAAGTATGTGATTCATAAGCCGATTCCTCCTAATACAAGTAGTGTACTGATCAAAATGGGGACTGCAAAGGGAATTGAGGTTTCCTTCTTCATTCTTTCTCCCTCTTCACCAGGGGGATAGTAGGAGCCTACACTCCTTTGCATCAGACAGCCCAGAAGAAAGCTGAGGGCATACCGCATACGGGATATAAGCCTTCTTTGCAGCAGGAGCAGGGGTATAGAGAATAACGCCCCGCAAAAAAAGCTAAGCAGGATACAGTTAAGGGTATCTCTGGCCGGCAGGAAGCAGCCAATTAGCGAAAACAGCTTAATATCTCCTGCCCCCAGTGTGCCTGTGCGAAATAAAGGGAAGAGTAAAACAGGGGGAAGAATTATCCCCGGAAAGAAATTGAAAATTTGATCGATGTCTTTTTCTGAAAGTAACTGTCCAAAGCCCAGAATAAAACCGATAAGAATGAGAAGATTGGGAATTTTTCCTTTCCGTAAATCCCATAATGCAGCAAGAAGCAATACTGCTGCAAGAAGTTTCAAGTGTTCACCTTCTTTCAACATGGATATGCAACTATTCTTTTATCATAATCAAAGTTGGATTCTTCATTGGCTTGCTTCACCGCTGTCCGATGAAACAGCCCAGTCAGGCTGGATAAATCCATCCCATAGAAAAAACAGAATATTCTTCAGAAGCCCCGAAATCCTTCGCAGGCAAGAATGTTTTACTTGTGAGTGTGAGTATAAACCTATTTTTTCCCTTTGTCTATAGCAAATCAGAAAAAAATTAATCTTTGTTTATTTTTTACAACAGTCCGTAAATTTTGATTCCAAAAAGGAGGATAACCCCTGGAAATCCAAGAATTGTACTTGTCAAAACAGTCCCCGGGTTCAGTCCGATAACCACAGAAAATCCCGTTAACTGCATAAGCTGATTCAGAAAAAAAATAGTAATTGTTCCGGCCACGCCTCTGTACACCAGATTTAAAATCAGATGTGAATGACGTTTCACAGCCAGAATCAAGAGGACAATTCCACATACCCCTACAATAAGCAGTGCTCCCTGATAGGTTTCCATATCCACCTCGGTTTTTATTACTGTTAGTCCATTTTTATGCACAAGGAATAAAGGTTATGATATGTATATTTTTTCCTGAGGGTGACTATACTTCTCATAAGAGAAAAAAGGAGGAGCATCCACATGAAGTTTCATTTTCGCCAATCTTCCTGTCCTGTCTTTGAAGAGCGGCCAAAAACACTGAGAGAATCTATTCTGGAGGATTTGGAAAAAACAAGATACGAATTGGAAACAGCTTATCTGGGCTTCGATTATGTTACTGATCCGGATTTAATTGACTGCTACATCTATGAAGTGAATTCGATCATGAAGCGCTATCGTTACCTGCTGAATCAGGCAGCGAACTTAAGTCCGCTGCCTGAAGAGGATGTTCTGGTATCAAATTCGGAAACCCCGGTTGGTGCTCTGGTCGGCTAAATCTACATTCAGGCTTCCTTTTCCATAGGTAAGTCCTGCATATACAACCTGTGCGTTTTCCATAAGGGGAGCCGAGGTGTCCTGTGAAGCAACCTTTTCATAGGACTGCTTCAGCTCTTTTAACATATCTTCTACCGGTTTTAGTAATTCCTTTTTTTCCTGTATGGCTGCACTGGATAGCTGCCGCTTATAAAAATAGTACAGGCTGTGAAGCGAGAGGGCTATCTCATAGTTCAGATCCAGAGAAGCAATCAGTTCATCCAGACAATCCTTTGCCTTCCTGACGTTTTTCTTATATTCCTGCTTGTCCCCTGTATCAAAGGCCAGGGAAGCATCCTCCAGAAAAGTCAGGGTCATCTCATACAGGATAACGATCAACTGGGTTTTGTTGGCCTGCGTGATCCGCAGGGTAAATTCCTGCTTTTTCTCCTTCGTCATAGGCGCCTCTTACTGTAATAGCTGTAATACGGTTGCCGGCCTTTCATTGGCCTGAGCCAGCATGGAGGTGGCTGCCTGATTGACCACCTGATAGCTGCTGTAATGGGTCATTTCTACAGCCATATCGGTATCCATAACACGGGAATATGCACTGGTCATATTCTCACTGGTGGTTCCCAGATTATTTACCGTATGCTCAAGACGGTTCTGATAAGCACCCAGGGCACTTCTGGCAGAAGAAACAAACTTAATGGCAAAGTCCACATCATTAATGGCATTTCTTCCATTTTCCTGAGTCAGCACGTCAGTCTTTTCAATGCCCATATTCTTCGTATTCATAGCCGGAATCTTTACCTCCAGAGTCTGTCCCTCGTTGGAGCCTACCTGCAGGGTCATGGAGCCCATACCGGTAATATCTACTTCCATATCGTTAACCGCTCCGGCACCTGCTGCCACAGTCATACGGATTTCAAAATTCTGGGCTCCCGTAAGGATGATCTCATCATCCTTTACCCTGACATTCAACTGCCCGCTAATATCATTTCCGCTGGGATCCGTTACAGCAACTGTTGTACCATCTGCCAGCTTATCTCCATCCCATGCAGGAGTAATATCCATTGTATATTTTCCCACCGGAACCTTGGCATCATAGTAACTAACCTTTACTTCAGCTTTATCGGTATAGCCCTTCATATCAAAGCTGCCGTCCAGAAGGTTCTTCCCATTATACTGCGTGGTGTCGGAAATTCGCTGTGCTTCATCCTTAAGAGCCTGAAACTCGTCATCAATCATCGTTCTGTCATCATCGGAAAGCACTCCATGAGAAGCCTTTATGGCCAGCTCGTTCATTCTCTGGAGAATTTCATGAACCTCACCCAAGGCTCCATCGGCAATCTCAATTACGGATATTCCGCTTGTTGAATTCTCTCCGGCAGCATCCAGCCCCCGGATCTGTGCATTCATCCTTCTGGAAATCGCCAGGCCCGAAGGATTATCCTTGGCATTATTGATCTTGTAGCCGGAGGAAAGGCGTTCCATAGCCTTGGATAACTTGGAATCATTACGATGTAAGGCATTGTTGGTCAGCATTGCTGTTACGTTATAGTTTATTCTCATGGTTTCTTCCTTTCTTTTATCCTTTTTATCCTTTTCTGATAAAAGCAATAAATTCCTTTGCTATCTTGTATAAAAGTGCAGTATTGGGATTCTCTTCTCCTTCTCCCCGCTCCGGAGTGTTGATATTCAGATTTCTATTCTCTCCAAAGAATATTCCCTTCATCTGAATCTCCGTTTCCTTTAAGGCTTCTCCTATGGCTTCTGTAAGAACAGAAGACTGCTCCTGTAAAAGCTCCTTTTTGTCCATATACTCTGTCAAAACAGAGCCTTCCAGTACATTCTGGCTTACACTGAACCGGCCTTCTACCTTCCCCAGTCTCTCCGTGTCCAGAGTAATCTTTACCTCACCTCTGGTACTCCCACGATGAATAATGGTCAGATTAATAGAGGTCAGCTCTTCACCGATCTGTACCGGAATCTCATAGTTTTCCTCCCTGGCCAGGTCGGAGGCAAGATGCAACTGCTTATAAAGCTGCTGAATCCCCTTGATATCCACATAAGCGGCTTCGTCCCCCAGAGAAGAAACGGCATTCTCCAGTGCCTGCCCGGCTTCTTCGATAATCGACTGGTATTCTTCCTCTCTCTCCTCAGGCTGAACCTGATCCATTTTTTCCAGAAAGCCTTCTGCCTTTTCCAAAAATCCAAAGACCTTTTTCTCCTGAGCAAGGCTTTCCTGCCGGGCCAGGAATTTCTCCTCCCATGTGCGAATGTTCCTGAAGGTCTTTCCCCTTTGGGTAGTGAGGACTCCCGCACTCTGTAAATTCTCGATGGTAACCGGCTGATGATAGGCCTTCAAATAATCTGCCTGAGCAGAGTCCTTTTCCAATGTCTGTCTGATTTCCTTCAGATTTTCCTGTACGAACCCTTCTTCTGCCTGTTCATCCTCTATAATGGTTTCCACCTGCTGTGCCAACTGCTCCAGGCTCCTTGTATCGCCCAGACTTTTTCGAATGCTTGCAAATCCTTCCTCTATCTGCTCAGAGATGGAAGTCCCTTTTCTTTCCATCTCCTGTAATGCTCCTACCGAATCATCAACACGGATATCCGTAGGCTTTGCCTTTCGGCTTCTTACTGCCGACAGAAGATTGGAGAAATTCAGCTCTGCTCCCTGTGCAACCAGACTTCCGATTACTGCTCCGTCTGTTTTTTCAATTTGCCTAAGAAGACGGTAAATACCGATATAGGCCTTTCGCTCATCCTGAGTTATCTCTTTTTGCTGCTCAAGCTTATAGAGGAATTTGCTGTACTTTGCAGTATCCTCACCAAATTCTCCATCCTTAAGCCGGATATACTCCTCCAGCTCCTCCAGAGTCATCTCCATCGGATTCTTTCCCTGACGTATCATATCCAGAGTCAGCCCCGGTTTCATTCCTTCAATGACGGCCTGAACCTGTCTGTCTGCCTCCTGTACTTTGCGGAGATTTTCTTCGTTGATCTCCATCCGGTTATAGCCCAGGATACGTATGGCTCTCCTGTTCTCATGAGTAAGAGCCAGATCCATATCCTGCAAAATATCATCCACATTACGAAAAGCCTTGCGGATACTGTCTCCCAGGTCTGCTCTGGGAGCCGTCATCAACGTTTCATAGCTTTCCTCTGCTGCCTGATACCGGCTTTGCAGCAGAAGTCCTTCCTGCCCTACCTGACTTAGTGTAGGTCTTTCCATAAAGGGAATCTTTCCCACCAATGCCAAAGGCATATGGGGCAATTCACCTATTTGCTGTAAAGTCTCCCGGTATAGCTCTCCTTTTCCTCCCTCTGCGGCAGCTCCAAAGAGGCTCTGTTCCCACTGCCTTCCGGCTTCATCCAGCCTGGCGATCAGTTCCTCCATGGGTGTTATATCAATGGAAAAGTCGGACTGCAGAAGCTTCAGATTAGCTTCTACCGTCATTTTCAGCCTTACCTCCTCCAGACCTTTTCGTGCCTGTACCTGCACAGCATAATTACCCTCTGTCTGGAAATAGCCTTCCATATTTTCCAAAGTAAGAGGAAGACCTGAGCCACCTGCATAATCTGCTGCCTCAGGGGGCAGGTCATGCAGCCGCTCATAGATTTCTACAGCCCTGGCATATATGCTTTGGGGCTGTCCTGCCACAGGAATGTCCCATAGGTTTCTTCCTTCCGCCAGTGCCTGAGCCGCCTGGCCGATAATCTCATCTTCCTTCAGGGGAAAGGTAAGGTTCTCGATATACTGAACCAACTCCATATTTTCGCTATTGATGGGGAGTCCTCTTTCCATCAGCCATTTGGCAGTGTCCATATTCCTGTCATCCGGTGCATAGCCACTGTCCTCAAGCCGCTGCTTGAGCTGTTCCTCCAACCCGGAAATATCCTCTTCCAGGGTCTGCGTTCTGCGAACATTCTGATAAGTTTCTCCCTGTCTGCCATAGCTTCCGGTGGTATATCCGCCTGTCTTACCATAATGAGCTATATCTACACTGCTGTAGCCAGCCTTGTAAAGGTTCCCCAGAGTAGGGGAAAGTCTCCCTGCTGCCAAATAGGAAACAGTCCCATCCTGCGGTTCTTTCAGGGCTTGTGCCTGCTGCCAGATCTGATCAACCTGACGGATATTCTCCTCGGTAACTGGTGCATCAGCCTGTTTCAGGGCTCTGGCAATTTTATTGGCATAGGCTCTGCTGCCGGTAATCTGCTCCAGCTCCTCTCTGGATAAGCTGTCGTTATAGCCGGTAATCTCTGTTCCTGACTGTGCCAGCACCGTTTTAATCTTATCCAGAATAGTGACGGCTTCTTCCGGCTCCATGCGGTAGACATCAAAGCCCTCTTTATCCATTTCCAGAAAATCCTGGCCCGACATAGAATTAGACATTACTGCATTAAAGTTACGCTGCAGGAGCATAAAGCTTTCTACTCCTACCTCCTGTATAACCTCTTTGTTGAACCCTCCATGGTTGTCAAAGCTAAAGTTATCCGTAACTTTACCAGAAATGTCTAACACAGTCTGATGATTCAGAAAAGAACCTGCCGTTTTGTCTTGGTTCTGCACCCAGCTCTTTTGCTGGGCATATGTGGTTTTCGTCTGTTGAGTCTTTCCTTCATTCTGCCACTCAAAGCTAATTCTCATACGCTTAAATTCCTTATAAAAAAGAGTGAATATAAGCATGACTGAAAAATCTGCTGCTTACATTCACTCTCTATTTCGGCTCTTTTAAAATGAAACTTAACCTTTACAGCTGAAATACTGCTGACCCAAAAGCAGGCAGCGTAAACGCAATGGAATAAGGTCGATCATCCCAGGCCTTCTTTTTGGGCGTAAGCTCCTCTGCTATCTTACTGCCTTTACCGCCAAACCGAACGTCATCACTGTTTAACAGTAATCTGCATTTTTTTCTCGTAGGCACACCTACCCGATAATTCTCCCAAACCATAGGGGTCATATTCATGATAAACAGCAGTTTTTTCTTTCCATCTCCACTTTTGCGGATAAAGCTGTATACACTATGTTCAGAATCATTACAATTTACCCATTCAAAGCCGCCCCAGTCATTATCGATCTCATACATGGCGGAATTATTGCGGTAAAGCCTTAGCAACTCCTTTACATATTCCTGCATCCCTTTGTTCAAAGGGTTCTCCAGGAGGAACCAATCCAGCTCTCTGGCCTCACTCCACTCTCTCTCCTGAGCGAATTCCTGTCCCATGAACAATAGCTTTTTTCCGGCATGGCCGAACATGAATGTGTAACCGGTTCTCAGGTTAGCATATTTGTCCACCTGATATCCGGGCATTTTGTTGACCATGGAGCATTTCAGATGCACCACCTCGTCATGGGAAAGTGGCAAAATATAATTTTCGGAGCTATTATAGCTCATGGCAAAGGTCATTCCATGGTGGGCATTTTTCTTAAAATAAGGATCCAGCTTCATATATTCACAAAAGTCGTGCATCCAGCCCATATTCCATTTGAAGGAAAAGCCCAGCCCGTCCTCCTCTACCTTTCCGGTAACCATAGGCCATGCAGTTGATTCCTCTGCAATAGTCATTACACCCGGATATGTACCGCAAATCACCGAGTTAAAGTGCTTAAAAAACTCTATTGCTTCAAGATTCTTATTGCCGCCATATTTATTGGCAACCCACTCTCCATCCTTCTTGCCATAGTCCAGATAAAGCATGGAGGCAACCGCATCTACTCTAAGACCGTCTACATGAAACTCCTTAATCCAGAACAGTGCATTGGCAATAAGAAAATTTTTTACCTCGTTCTTCCCATAGTTAAATATCTTCGTTCCCCAGTCCGGGTGTTCCCCCAGACGTTTATCGGGATGCTCATAAAGACAGGTTCCGTCAAATTCTGCCAGGCCATGGGCATCTCTCGGGAAATGGGCCGGTACCCAGTCCAGGATCACACCGATTTTATTCCGATGCAGGGTATTGATCAGATACATAAAATCTTCCGGGCTGCCGTAACGGGAGGTAGGCGCATAATAGCCGGTTACCTGATATCCCCAGGAGCCATCGAAGGGATGTTCTGCTATACCCATCAGCTCAACATGGGTAAATTCCATCTCCTTCAGATACTCAACAATACGATCCGCAAATTCCCGATAGGTATAAAAACCATCCGGGGTGCCGTCAGGATGCTTCATCCAGGATCCGATATGGCACTCATAAATAGCCATCGGCTCTTTATTCATATCTTTCCTGTCTCTGTCTGAAAGCCAGTCTTCATCGGTCCATTTAAACCTGCCAATATCTGCCGTTCTGGAAGCTGTACCGGGGCGCATCTCGGCTGCATTAGCAAAGGGATCCGCCTTATACAGCTTATCTCCTTTCGGAGTGGTAATCAAAAACTTGTATAATTCCCCTGTTCCTACTCCGGGAAAAAATCCTGCATAAATCCCCCCGGGACCTAATCGCTGCAGCTTATGGCTGGTTTCATTCCAGTCATTGAAGGTACCGATTACATGAACCTCTTTGGCTCCCGGTGCCCATACGGCAAAGTACATTCCTTCCCTGCCTTCTTCCTGCGATGGATGTGCTCCCAGCTTTTTATAAATGTCATAATGCGTTCCCTGGGCAAACAGATATTCATCATCCTTGGAGATAAAGACCTTCTCCCTATTGCCTTTCTTTGATTTAACCGCCATACTAACCCCTCTTTTCTTCTCTACATGAAATCTTTTTCCCTCAAAATAACCATATCCTCTTCATCGTAGCGTTTCCCTAAAAGCAGGTCAAACAAATGTGCAAGATTCTTTTTATCTGCATGAGCAATGGCTTCATCCACCAGCTCTCTTACCTCTGCTACCGTAACGATATGGTCACTGGTCTGCCTGTCCTCAATCCTGGTCTGAAGAGCCAGCATACCCAATTCATCAATGGAATACTCCAGATGATAGGCATACTGCCTTCCATATGCCGCAAGTGCATCATTGTTCAGCTCCTCAATCTCTATACGGGCATTGAAGAAGCTCTCCATAGCAGGATAGGCTGCCAGCATACGTTTTATCGCCTTTTTATTATCCTCCAGAATAACCACGATTCCGGTCTGCTCCTGATTCAGGGCCTTCAACAGCTTCATCACTGCCTGGCTGTTCATTCCGCTGGCCTTCTCAATAATCAATCCGCCATTATTCAGCTTGGAAATAGTACTGTCTACATTTTTACTGTTCAGGGAAGCACCTGACACCTTGGCAACCACTCCGGAAAAATTGGCATCGGTCATCTGAATATCCTTCATAATATTCTTGGCCAGCTTGACGGTTCCCGAAGCAGCCTCGCCGGATACGATAACATTACCGGTATAAGCTGCCAGACTGATCATATCCAACGCTCTCATAAATCGTTTTCTGGCTCCCTTCGTCTGAATAAAGGGACCAAACAGGGTTCTCTCCTCATCGGTAAGATCACGCACAGTGTCCTGTTCCTCTTCTTCAGAAGGCTCTTCCACGGACTTTATCTGTTTCTCAGACAAGGTATCCTCCTGAGACGTCTGGACAGCCGGCTCTTCTTCTATCTCCTCCAGCTCTTCTACTTCCGGCAGCTCCTCCACCTCAGCCAGCTTCTCTGCAGCGGATAGCTTCAATTCTTCTCCCCCAGCCTCTTCTTCTGACTGCTCCAGCGCTGCTGCCTGTTCTTCGGCCAAAAACGTTTCTCCCGGCGGCGTCTGGTTCTGTTCCTGGTACTGCCCGCCAGACAGGTTCTGCCCTTGTGCTAAACGTTGTTCTTCAACTATGCTTTGCTGCTCTGCACAAATCTGTTTGCTGCTGTCGGCCAGTTCTTCTTCCTTCTCCAACTGCTCCAGAATGCCATCTCTCACTTTTGCTTCAAACTCGCTGAACATACTGCCGGTCTGTGCCATAACCTTCTGGGTCAGTTCTGCTTTGCGCTTTTCCTCGTTCTCTTTTTTGGTTTTTTCCCATTCGATCAGAACATCTTCTATCTTCATCTGACCGGTGATCTGTTTTTCAAGCCTGGTCTCCTCCGGTACCACCAGGCTGATCTGTCCATCATAATCCTGGGACAGGAAACCTGCCATTGGAGCCGGCACATCTTCCGTCAGGGGCTCTACTAAAGGTCGTTTCATAATCTCCTTAATGGAGGGAATCTCCTTCGTTGCCTCCCCCGGAGGAAAATCGTTCTCCCTCTGCTGGGTTATCTTTTCTTTTCTTCCCGACGGCTGACCTTCTTCTGCAGGGGCTTCAGCCTCCGATTCCTTTTTGGGGGCATCTGCAGCCTCTTCCTTAAGGGGAGAGGTCAGCACTTCCGGCTTCAGCTCTCCTGCTATTTCTGCCGTGTTATCTTCAAAGAAAACCTCCTTTATCGTGCTGGGAGTATCATACATGGGAGCCATTATCTGACTGGTTACTGTTCCCGGGCCGCTTTCAGAGGTATCCGGCTTCTCCGCCTCTTCCGTCTTCGGTTCACCTGGACTGAGGACCTCTTTCATGCTTTCTGCCAGGGCTTTTTGAAGATTGATGGTATCATACTGCCCCATTTTCATAGGCTGAACCTGAATCTCCAGCTCCTCTGCCTGCTCCTTCGGCACTTCTTCCTTTACTTTCCCGGTCACTGATTCCTGCTGTGGTGCATCAGTTGCTTTTTTTCCACCCATCAGATGCTCATAGCTGGCCTGCTGGGCAGGACTTAAGGGCTCATGAAGCATTTTCAGTTCCATGGCTTTTTTTACATATCGGCCTTCGCTGAACCACAAAATAAGCTGATCACACTCTTCTACACATTTGGTCGTCAATCCAATTCGGTGGTAGAGATAGGCCAGTTCGTATCCCCACTTTTCCCTGTAATCACGTTTTTTCAATTCTTCCAATACGGCAATGCGCTCTTCCAGGCTTACCTCCTGAGCTTCATAGAGCTTATACTGCAATACGTATTTACCGTTATCCATCGGTGCCAGTTGTACAAACTCTTTGTAATATTCTATGGCCTGAACCACCTCGCCCATTTTTATACAAAGCTCACATAGAGAATAAAGGATCATCCTCCCTCCGGGATGACGCTCATAAGCCATAAGCAACAGCTCTTTACTCTCCTTATAGCGGCGATTTACCTTATATAAATCGCTGACCGTACACAGCATGGCAACGCTGCGTACTCTGGTCCAGTCAATCTCATCGGCGATCTTAACTGCCTTACGAAACTCCCTTCTGGAAATCAGAGCCTTAATTTCTTCTGCTTTCAATTTATATTCCTGCTTATCCAAAACAGCACCTCAACGTTCGTCTATATTTTGTATACAGTAACCCACTTTTAATCTTATTTAGTGTATCACAGCCCTTATGAAAATACAAGGAAGATATGCGTTTGTTACTCCTATCTTCCCTATTCCCTATTAGCTTGCCGATTAGCTTTTAAAATTATTCCTCTGTCCCTGCGTTAATAGACAGGCAGGAATGAGACTATTGACACAGGCCGCTTTACTATGCTATTTTCAAGACAATAACTGATATTTTTCTTATTTTTGTTTACGTATACAGAAGAAAGGAGGTCTCCTATGTCACTTATTAATAAGGAAATAAATGATTTTTCCGTACAGGCTTTTATGAACAACAGCTTTGACACCGTATGCAAGTCAGATATTATTGGAAAATGGAGTGTTTTTTTCTTTTACCCCGCAGATTTTTCCTTTGTCTGTCCTACTGAATTAGAGGATTTAGCCAATATGTATGACCGGTTTAAGGCCATTGGCTGCGAAATCTATTCCATATCTGCAGACACTCATTTTGTACATAAGGCATGGCACGATGCCTCTGAAAGGGTAAGCAAAATTCAATACCCTATGCTGGCTGACCCTACCCATGCTCTGGCCAGGGATTTTGATGTCCTCGTGGAAAGCAGAGGCGTAGCCGAACGGGGAACCTTCATTATTAATCCGGAGGGAAAGATTGTAGCCTATGAAATTAACTCCGGTAATGTGGGCCGTAATGCAGAAGAGCTTTTGCGGAAGGTACAGGCCTGTCAATTCGTCTATGAGCATGGTGATGAGGTATGTCCGGCCAAATGGCAGCCGGGTGCCCCTACGCTGAAGCCCAGTCTGGATCTTGTAGGCTTATTATAGAATGGTCGGATGACCGGGAGGTGGATTTTGGAACACACTAAAGATGATAACGGCGGCTTTTTTTTGGATCAGCAGATGCAGAGGGAACTGAGACAGGTGTTTAAAAAACTGAATAAAAAGGTAATTCTTACCGCTATTTTAGAGAAGAATTCATCCAAATCTTCTGAAATGACACAGTTATTGAACGAAATTGCCGAATTAAGTGATTTTATTGAGGTTAACTGTATTACTGCCGGCTGTTCTCCTGATTTAGAAGAGCTGATGGATTGTGACGGCCACTTTCCTGCTTTAGGCATTTTCGATGGCCAGATGCAGTTTAGCGGTCTGTCCTATCTGGGTATTCCCGGGGGAAAAGAGATCAACTCCCTGGTGTACGGTCTGTATAATGTTGCAGGCCCTGGGCAAACGATCAGTGGGAAGAATAAAAAACGGTTGGCAAAGATCATTTCACCTCATCGGATCAAGGTCTGTGTTTCGCTGGCTTGTCATCACTGCTGTAATACCGTAATTGCCAGCCAGCTATTAAGTGCCCAAAATCCTTATCTTTCTTCACAGATGATAGATGCTGCTCTTTTTCCCGATATCGTTGAGAAATATAAGCTGGAGCGTGTTCCCTTACTTATTCTCGATGATACTGCCTTTCTCTGGGGAGAAAAGGGGATTGAGGATATCCTTTCTCTGCTGGAAAACAGTATAAGCTGACTTCAAAAGGGGATATGTGGCATGGTACACATATCCCCTTTTATTATGTATCAATTAACTGAACTCCTATGTGAAAGCTATTGTCTATGGTGCCGCTTGAAAAGCATGGAGTTTAGTTTATTCTTCTGTGCAGTTCATATTTTGCAGACTGCAGGCCTTTTCCTCCCTGTCTATACAGTTCATATCCGTCAGCCCACAGTTCTTATCCTCTCCGCCTACACAATTCATATCGGTAAAGGCACAGGTTTTGTCACTATCTGACATCCCATTCATGTTCGTTATCCCCAGCTTTTTCTTCATGACTTACCTCCTTCTTAATCTACATTCGCCGTTGCCACAACCGCTACGCCGGTTCCTGCTGCATCCGGAAGAATGGTATCTCCTACCCGGACAGGAGTAACCGCTTCAACTTCCTTTAGCCTACGAACCACATCAAAAATTTTCTCCTTGGGAATATCTTTTGCGGTCTTACAGGGAACCTGACCCTTTTCTCTCCCTTTTATCCTTACCGTAGTGGTTACCATGCGGGCAGGTTCGGTCACTTCTTTTCTTGCGTAGTTCTCTCCTCTCGGACAGGTGTTTCCGCTAACCCCTATCCGCTCACCATCTATGTTTACCTCCAGCATACACCCCAGGGGACAGATAATACAAGTCAAATCTCTTTTTTCCATAGACTTCACTCCTTTTCAATTTTTATCGTGATTTCTGTCAAAGTCGGAAGCTCCAATAATTTTTCTTTTGAAAGCCTAATTTCCTCCATCTCTCCGGGAGCTGCCACAGGCCGCTTTTTCCGCAGAATACATTGACCCGAAAGGTACACACAGATGAAGCAGTTTTTGTATACTCTGTCCACCCGAAACCGTATCGTAAGGACATCATCCATATTCGATAAACGAATGCAGCCGGGCACCGTATAGCGTATACCATCTTCAGGAATCAGTCTGACTTCCTCTTCCTTCCTCCTTTCCATTTTCCCTTCAACATAGCGTGCCGCATTTCTTCCTGCCAGCAACGCCTCCTGGGAAACAAAATCCACCAAATCATGAACGTGCAGTACATTTCCACAGGCAAATACCCCTTCAATACTGGTTTCCAGGCTTTCGTTGACCCTTGCCCCATTGGTGGCCTTTTCCATTTCTATTCCCATTCCCAGAGACAGCTCATTCTCCGGGATAAGCCCTACCGACAAAAGGAGCGTATCACAGGGAATATACTCCTCTGTTCCCGGAATAGGCCTTTTCCTTTCATCCACCTGTGCCAGAGTCACCCCCTTCAAACGCTCTCTGCCGTCGATATCCACTACCGTATGACTGAGCTTTAAGGGTATCCCATAGTCCTCAAGACACTGCACAATATTTCTTTTCAGTCCACCGGAGTAGGGCATCAATTCTGCCACAGCCTTTACCTTTGCCCCCTCCAATGTCATCCTTCTTGCCATAATCAGCCCGATATCTCCTGATCCCAGAATCACTACCTCCCTCCCGGGAAGATAGCCTTCCATATTGACTAACCGTTGTGCGGTTCCGGCAGAAAAGATTCCTGCCGGCCGATAGCCGGGAATATTGAGGGCTCCTCTTGGCCTCTCCCGACAGCCCATAGCCAGAATGACCGCCTTTGCCTGAATTTCGAACACTCCCAGGGTGCAGTTCATAGCCGTCACCTTTTTATCCGGGGATATTTCCATAACCATGGTATTAAGCATATATTCAATACCCAGCTCATTCACCCGGTCAATAAACCGTATGGCATACTCCGGCCCTGTCAGTTCCTCCTTAAACGTGTGGAGCCCAAATCCATTATGGATACACTGATTCAGTATCCCCCCCAGTTGATTATCCCTTTCCAAAATCAAGATGCTGTCACTTCCGTTTTCTTTTGCACCTACTGCGGCTGCAAGACCGGCGGGGCCGCCGCCGACAATCACAATATCGTATTTTTTCACGAAAATCCCCCTTTCCTATAACCGATCTTTATTTCTTCCAACGATTACCAGGGATTCTTTTCCCATCTTGGTAAGCTCCGACTCCTCTGTTTCAAGCTGTCTTGCAAGTATCTCCATAACCCTTGGTAAGCAAAAGCCGGACTGGCATCTCCCCATTCCTGCCCGTGTTCTTCGTTTAATCCCATCCAGTGATCTGGCTCCCAGGGGGCGATTTATGGCATCCAGAATTTCTCCCTCTGTCACCATCTCACATCTGCAGATTATATTGCCATATTCCGGATGTTTTTGAATTAATTGCTTTCTCTCCTCCCCGGTCAGGCTTTCCGGCATAAGAATTCCCTTGCGCCGGGCCACAAAATCCTCCTTTTTTTCCGGGTCGATTTTTTTTCTGAGAATATCCGCTATCATTTCTCCAATAGCAGGAGCGCTGCTTAACCCCGGTGACTCTATCCCTGCACAGTCAATGAACCCCTCAGCATCCTCTGCCTCTTCAATAATAAACTCATGCCCCTTTTCATGTGCCCTGAGTCCTGCAAAGGAGGTAATTACCTGACTCATGGGTATATTTTTCACGTTCAACTGAGCCTTCGAAATCACCTCTGACAGACCTTCCCGGGTAGTAGCAACATTTTCCTTGTCAGTAATATCCGTTGCCGTAGGGCCAAGCAGAAGATTACCATGTATGGTAGGGGTGACCAGTATTCCTTTTCCGTATTTTCCAGGCAGGGAAAAAATCACCTGCTTAACTTGCTTTCCCGCACACTTATCCAGCAGACAGTATTCTCCTTTTCTGGGCGTAATACAGATTTTATTTTTGCTGACCATATTATGGATTTTATCCGCATATACACCTGCCGCATTCACCACATAGCCGGTTCGGCAGCTTCCCTTATTGGTGTTGATCGTAAATCCCTTCTTCTCTTTTACTATTCCGGTCACTTCTGTATTAAATTGAAATTCCACTCCGTTGACAAAAGCATTTTCCGCAAGTGCAAAGGTCAGGCCAAAGGGACACACTATTCCCGCTGTAGGTGCATACAGTGCTGCCACCACATCCTCTGACAGCTCAGGCTCCATTTGGGTAAGTCTTTTTCCTTCTATAATCTCCAGGCCTTTCACTCCGTTTTTTATCCCCCGCTCATAGAGCTCTCGGAGTTTGGGCATATCCTCTTTGCTCCTTGACACAACTAACGATCCAATTCTTTTAAAGGGAAAATCCAGCTCCTCTGCCAGCTCCTCCATCATTTCATTTCCCCGTACATTCAGCCTGGCCATCAATGAACCATTGGCAGCATCATAGCCCGCATGAATAATGGCACTGTTTGCTTTTGTGGTTCCGGTGCAAACATCTTCCTCCTTTTCCAGCACCAATACCTTTAATTTGTATCTGGAAAGCTCTCTTGCCGTGGCTGCACCGCAAACACCGGCACCAATAATGACTACATCGTACATATCCTCTTTCTCCTCTTTGCTCAAAGAGAGGCTAATCCCAACATTATCCTGTTGTCTGATCAGCCTCCTCTCTCATCCTTTATTCCTTTTTTCTAAAACATGACTTAATTTGTCGTGCCGCCCCCATTTACCAGGGAATTGCGCCATATAAAAGCACTGCTGCCGCAGCACCTATTATGGGACCAACCAAAGGTACGATTCCGTATCCCCAGTTAGAATCTCCCTTTGCCTGAATAGGCAGAAGCGTATGAGCCAGCCGGGGTCCAAGATCACGGGCGGGATTCAAGGCATAACCGGTCAGTCCGCCTAAAGACATACCGATGGATACGATAATTCCAAAAACCAGAAAATTGCTCAAACCTACTGCAATGCCATCCACCTGTGCAATGCCCTTAATGGCAAACACCAATACAAAGGTGGCAATAGCTTCACTGACGATGTTTCTGGGCAAATTAGGAATGGCTGGACCTGTAGAAAATACGCCAAGCTTTGTTCCTGCATCCATGGTTGCATCAAACTGATCCTTAAACAGGATATAAACCAGACAGGCTCCTACAAATGCGCCTGCAAACTGTGCAACAATGTATCCGGGAACCATTTCCCAGCCGATGCTTCTGTCTATGGCAAGAGCCAGAGTAAGCGCCGGGTTAAAATGGGCTCCTGATGCAGCTCCAAAAATATAAGCAGGAATCATAACCGCAAGTCCCCACGCCAGAGTGATTTGAATGGAACCTGCACCCTTCATTCCTGATTTATTCAGGGTAACGTTGGCCACTACTCCATCACCCAACAGGATAAGAATCATCGTTCCCAAAAATTCTCCAATATATGGCAGCATAAGCAATCCTCCCTTCGTTCTATTCTTCTTTAGCCCAGCCGTAGGCATATTTCACTGCCTTATTCCAGCCTTTTATTCTTTGAATTCTGTCCTCTTCTTTAATTTCCGGGCTAAAGGTTTTATCTATGGCCCAGTTTTTGATCACATCCTCCTTACTGGTCCAATAGCCCACTGCAAGTCCAGCCAGATAAGCTGCCCCCATTGCCGTCGTTTCCACACACACGGGTCTGTTTACCGGTGCATCAATAATATCTGCCTGTGTCTGCATCAAAAAGTCATTGGCACTGGCACCGCCATCAACCTTTAATGCTGCCAAATCGATTCCCGAATCAGCCTTCATCGCTTCCAACACGTCATTTACCTGATAAGCCAGGGATTCCAGGGTTGCACGAATAATGTGATATTTATTCACTCCGCGGGTAATTCCCACAATGGTTCCTCTGGCATACTGATCCCAATGGGGCGCTCCCAGTCCGGTAAAGGCCGGAACTACATAACACCCATTCGTATCCTTTACTTTTTTTGCCATATATTCGGAGTCCGGCGAGGAATCAATGATTCTCATCTCATCACGAAGCCACTGTACTGCCGCACCGGCCACAAAGATGGAACCCTCAAGCGCATAATTTACTTTTCCCTCCAGGCCCCAGGCAATGGTCGTTACCAAGCCGTTTTTTGAAAATACCGGCTTTTCGCCTGTATTCATCAGCAAAAAGCACCCTGTACCATATGTATTCTTTGCCTCCCCTGCCGTAAAGCAGGTCTGGCCAAACAAAGCAGCCTGCTGATCTCCCGCTGCTCCGGCAATGGGAATCTCTCCTCCCAGAAAATGGCTGTCTGCCATTCCGTATATACAGCTTGAGGGCTTTGCCTCGGGAAGCATACTTCTTGGAATATCCAGTTCTTTCAGAATATCCTCATCCCATTCCAGGGTATTGATATTAAACAGCATCGTTCTTGAAGCGTTGGAGTAATCCGTAACATGAACTGCTCCTTTAGTTAGCTTCCAAATCAGCCAGGTTTCCACCGTTCCAAACAGCAACTCTCCTTTTTCGGCTTTTTCTCTGGCACCTTCTACATGGTCAAGAATCCATTTCACCTTTGTTCCGGAAAAATAAGCATCGATTACCAAGCCGGTTTTTTGGCGGAAGGCTTCTGTCAATCCCTTTTCCTTCAGCGAATCACAATACTCTGAGGTTCTTCTGCACTGCCACACGATAGCATGATATACCGGTTCACCGGTATTCTTATCCCATACGATGGCTGTTTCTCTCTGATTCGTAATACCGATAGCCGCTATGTCTCCGGCCGCTGCACCTATTTTATTCATAGCCTCTACGGCTACACCCAGTTGGCTTGCCCAAATCTCATCTGCATCGTGCTCCACCCAGCCGGGCTGAGGAAAATACTGGGTGAATTCTCTTTGTGCCACACTGCACATTTCTCCCTTTTCATTAAACAGAATGCAGCGGTTGCTTGTGGTTCCGGCATCTAATGCCATTACATACTTTGCCATAGGCTTCCTCCTTTTTTGTTATATTTTGTGTTATCCTCTAAGATAACCGCATCTCACATTTTCCATACTTCCCTGCTGGTGGTGGACACCGACGTGGCTCCGGCGGCAAGGGCAGTCATTACATCCTCCTTATCGGAAATCAGCCCACCTGCAATGATCGGACTCTTAATGCTTTTTCGCAGTCTCCTGATGACCTTTGGCATCACCCCGGGGAGAACCTCTACAAAATCCGGTCGAAAATGATAGGTTTGTGTTTTTAGAGTCTCCAGAGCCATGGAGTCAATGAGAAAGACTCGCAAGACAGTGTGCATTTTAAGCTCCATAGCCCGTTTGAGCAGTGTCGGCTTTGTACTGATAATTCCATCTGCTCCCGTTTCCTTTTTAATAAAATCCACTGCAATTTCTTTCGTTCCCAAGCCTGTTATCAGGTCGATATGTACCATGGCTATACGGCCCGAGTCCTTAATTCTTTTAACAATATCCCTGATGCTGCAAACATCTCCAAACAGGATAAACACTACCTTTATTTCTTCCTCCTGACAGCAGTGGTCAATGCTTTCCATATCCTTTACTGCTGCAATAATCGGATTATCCTCTACAATTTCATAAAAATTGTACATATGTCCCTCCATTGACTTTCTTTCCTGCCCGAATCGTCATACTGCTTTAAGAATCATCAATAAAAACAAACAAAAAAGCATATCTAACACGCCACTTTTATGGCGGTTTTATATGCTCTCTCATCTCAATCCATTCTTCAGTTATTGACATTTTACAATACAATTCTAATATTTGCAAGCTATTTTTGATCTTTTCTCCAATATTTTCTCCAATATTCATTCCATGCCCATTCCATTTGAAATTTGCATAGCTCTGAATGGTTATCCATTTTTTATCATCAGGTGCGACGAATCATTTTTTTTCCACACATAGGACAGGTAATTTCAATCTTTCCTTTTCCCTTGGGCACACGTATTTTCCGATTACAGCCTTTGCAGCGATATATTTTATGTGTTTTTCTCATGGAAATTCTGAGCTTCAGAAATTCCAACCTCTGTAAAAACTTACGGTTTTCTTCCCTTCTTTTACATACATCTTTGGAAATTACTCTGAACAGACTGTATAATAAGCCAAACCAGGCAAAAATCTGCAGCAGACCTAACCGAAATAAGCCCCCCAGCAAATAGACAAATATGGAGCAGTAAAAAACGGCTGTTTCCAGCTCATCCCTTCCGTTTCTGCCCATCATAAACTTCTGTATATGCCACTTTATCCTGTTCCACATTTGCTGCTCCTGTTCTGAATAGATTGGTCGCCGTAAAGCTGCCTCCCGATTCTCTTCCTTATTTAGTTTACCCATATATATGTACTATAACACAACAAAAAGAGAATGCAATAGAGATTATTTTCTTTTAAGAAAATACAGATATTTTTTAGATAACTGTTCCCATTTTATACCACCTGGAATAATGCCCTGCTATCGATAAAAGTTTTGCAGTTCACCTGCTCCTGTGATATGATAGCCATTGAATAAGCAGTAGTGCAAGCACAGCTTGCGATATGCAGTAGTGTAGAATGGAGAAACCAATGAGTATACTTAATGTGGAGCATTTAACCCATGGCTTCGGTGATCGGGCCATCTTTAATGATGTCTCCTTTCGTCTTTTGAAGGGAGAACACATCGGCCTGATCGGTGCCAATGGGGAAGGAAAATCTACCTTTATGAATATCATAACGGGAAAGCTGATGCCTGATGAGGGTAAGGTAGAGTGGGCCAAAAATGTCCGGGTAGGTTATCTGGATCAGCATACGGTATTAAAGCCGGGAATGACCATACGCGAGGCCCTGGCTTCTGCTTTTGACTTTCTTTTTGAGCTGGAAGCCCAGATGAATACCATCTGCGAAAAAATGGGGGAGGCTTCTGAGCAGGAGCTGGAAGCCTATATGGAAGAATTGGGAACCATTCAGGATTTACTGACCGTTCATGATTTTTATCTGATCGACTCCAAGGTAGAGGAGGTTGGCCGGGCACTGGGGCTCAGCGACATCGGTCTGGACAAGGAGGTAACTCAGTTAAGCGGCGGCCAGCGAACCAAGGTACTGTTAGGCAAGCTGCTGTTAGAAAAGCCTGATATTCTTTTGCTGGATGAGCCCACCAACTATCTGGATGCGGAGCATATTGAATGGTTGAAGCGATATTTGAATGAGTATGAGAATGCTTTCATTCTGATTTCCCATGATATTCCCTTTTTGAATAGTGTAATCAATTTGATTTATCACATGGATAATCAGGAATTGAACCGTTATGTAGGCGATTATGATAAATTCCAGGAGGTATATGCCGCAAAGAAGGCACAGCTTACGGCTGCCTATAACCGACAGCAGAAGGAAATTGCAGATTTAAAGGATTTTGTTGCCAGAAACAAAGCCCGGGTAGCTACCCGAAACATGGCCATGTCCCGTCAAAAAAAGCTGGATAAAATGGAGGTAATTGAGCTGGCCTCTGAAAAGCCTAAGCCGGAGTTTCATTTTAAGGAGGCTCGTACCCCGGGGCGGTATATTTTCCGTACTGCCAATCTGGTCATCGGTTACGATGAACCACTTTCCACACCCCTCAATCTGGAAATGGAGCGTGGGGAAAAAATTGCACTTATTGGGTCCAACGGAATTGGGAAAACCACCCTGCTGAAATCCATTCTGGGGCTGATTCCTTCTTTGTCCGGAGACATAGAGCTGGATCATTATCTGAGTATAGGCTATTTTGAGCAGGAGATGGCGGCCGGGATCGAGACCACCTGCATGGAAGAGCTCTGGAAGGAGTTCCCCGGTTTTACCCAGTATGAGGTACGCTCTGCTCTGGCAAAATGCGGGCTTACGACTAAGCATATTGAAAGTAAGGTAAAGGTATTAAGTGGTGGCGAGCAGGCCAAGGTAAGGCTGTGTAAGCTGATCAATCGGGAAACCAATGTACTTTTGCTGGATGAGCCCACTAATCATCTGGATGTGGATGCCAAGGAGGAACTGCAGCGGGCATTAAAGTGCTACAAAGGAAGTATTCTGATGGTTTGCCATGAACCGGAATTTTACGAAGGCTGGGCTACCAGAGTTCTGGACTGCAGCCAGTGGACCACGAAGATATTCTGATTTTAATTGATTTATCATCAAAAAAGAGATACATAGGAGCAATATTGTTAAAAAAGAATTCCTGACCATTGTTATAGATGGACAGGAATTCTTTTTTATACTAAGCAGATTACATTGGCTATCTGACAACCCCTTTTCTTAGTCTTTCTTCTGTTTTTTCCGTACAATAACCACTACTGCAATAAGAGCGATGATAACTACAAGAACCACGATGGCCGTTAAATTATTGGATTCTTCTGCCACCTCTGCTTTCGTTCCCTCTTCAGCTTCCACATTCTCTGCTTCTTCTGTTCCCGACATAGCTTCTGTTTCTTCTGCACGCTGTGCAGCTTCCATAAGGATTCTTCCTGAACCATCGGTTGTGCTGTAATTCAGAAGAAGACCCGGATATTTTTCCAAAAGAGGAGAATTTGTTCCTTCTATCACACCACCTTCAAAGGCCTGTATATAGTTGGCAAGCACCATATAATCCTCCATGACATAATCCAGAACATTTACTGCATCATAAAACATATTGAAGCCATCACCCAGATCACGAAGGGTATAATTATAACCTGCCAGATTATATTTTGCAGTCAAGTCCAGGTCTTCATAGGCATTGGTTTCCTTGTTGTATACCTTTACATTATGTACGCGATACCCTCCCGTAGGGCTGCCAATCCATACTCCCTTGTCATCCTGCTGTGTAGATTCAGGCCACTGAGTATCTATGGAGTAAGTGATTCCGGATACCTGTAAAAATCCTCCGGATTCCTCTCCTGTTCCTGCTACCCGAGCTCCCCATTCCAGAGCATCTAAAAGCTGCTGTCCACTTACGGTTTGTAGACATGCCACATTACCAAAGGTATGAATATCCTTACATACTTTATAAGAAATATCTCCCGAAATGGCTTTATTTCGAATTCCCCCGCCATTCATTACGGCCACATCTACATCCATATCCATGCTGTCAAACAGATAGTAGAGTGCATCTGCACAGAAGTCTCCCGTATTCGTTTCCTGAGAGCGTACCAGTCTGGTTTCTCCATCATAATTATCAAAGGTCAGTTTCGCAGAACCGATTACCGTACCCAGCTTAGCATCAATTTCAGCCAGCCATGCAGCCTTCAGCTCCTGTACCTTTTTGTCTGCCTCATAGCCTAAGCCGGGTGCCAGTCGGGAAGAAAGTTCGTATCCTACAATTTCTGTTTCAGGTTTTCCATCATCATCAAGCACAGGTTCACCATTTTCGTCAACTACATCCTGTAAAATCTCAGATGCCTCAAGCAGCTCTGTAGAAATCTCACCGCTATCCCCATCAATTACCATTAAACCGATGGCATTAAAATAATAACCGGTCTGGGTAAGGAGAACCTCCTGCCCTTCCTTATCCTTTACCAATTTACCTTCTACCGTGCTATGGGAATGTCCATCAATAAACGCATCCAGGCCGGAAAGACCGGATATGGTCTCTTCACTTGTCCAGGGCTTTGATGAAGGGTCGTCTCCCAGATGCCCCAGAGCAATTACCTTCGTTGCCCCCTCTGCTTTTGCCTCATCAATAGCCTTCTGTATATCCTGTTTAAGTGCTTCTCCTGTATCACCTGCACTTATACCATAAATGTAATTTCCAACCTCATCCTGAAAGTAGGCCGGTGTAGACTTGGTAAAGGATTCCGGTGTGGTAATTCCCACAATGGCTACCGTTTCCTCCCCACAGGAAAAGAGCACATAACTGTCCAGTACATTTTTCCCTCTGACTCCATTTTCCTCCTCATAAAAATTGCAGGATACATAAGGGAATTCTGCCCATTCCACAGCATTCATACAGCCGTTCATTCCATAATCAAACTCATGGTTTCCCAGCGTAGCTAAATCATAGCCTGCGGCATTCATTAAAGAGATAACCGTTTTCCCCTTATCCATAGAACCATAAGCAGTACCCTGAATATGATCTCCTGCATCCACCAGCAAAACGTGTCCATACTCCTTTTCAAGCTGAGCTTTCAAAGAAGCAATAACGTCATAACTAAGCGGATTATCAATGTAAGTATGTACATCATTGGTATAGAGGATTGCAATATCATTCGCAGTCCCTGCTTCGGCTGCTATAGTATCCACTGTATAAAAAGAGCACACCATGATTATCGCAATTAAAAATGCTGCTATTTTTTTCATCCGTATTAATCTCCTTTCTCTATTTGACTGATTCATATATAATGATACCAGGGTCAAAAGCCCCTAACTATGATACCTAGTGTAACGGTTTCTAAATAACTGCACTATTCACGCAGTATATTTTTCTGAGAGTGCAGGGCAAAAAACGTAGGCGTAGCGGGCTACGCTGAGGATTACTAGTATAAAAGGAGTATCATATATCTCGCTCTTCAAATCCTATGATACTCCTTTACTGCTCAATCAGATACTATGGACATGACTTAATCCAGAGCTTCTAAAATCGAATTTCCAATCGTTCCTTCCGGCATTTTTACCCCAAAGTTATCAGCAATCGTCGCTCCTATAACGGCGAAGCTGTCCGTTTCCGAAAGCTGTCCGCAGCCCTTAAGGGATTTGGAATAGGCCAGGAAAGGTACCTTCTCTCTGGTATGATCGGTTCCGGTGTAGGTGGGGTCGTTTCCATGATCCGCACTGATGATTAAAAGATCATCTTCCCTTAACGCTCCCAGGAAGTCTCCCAGCTTCTCATCGAACTTTTCAATCTCTTTTGCATAGCCTTCAGGGTTTCTTCTATGTCCCCAAAGGGCATCAAAGTCTACCAGATTAACGAAGCAAAGACCGGTAAAATCTTTTCCTGCTATTTCAATGGTCTGCTCCATACCATGTACGGAGGACTGTGATTTATAAGCCTCAGTGATTCCCTCTCCATCAAAAATATCTTTGATTTTTCCTACAGAGATCACATCGAAGCCATTCTCTTTCAGGGCATCCATTGCGGTTTTCCCAAAAGGCTTGAGGGCATAATCGTGGCGATTGCTGGTTCGCCTAAACTCCCCTTTTTTCTTGCCCACATAGGGTCTTGCAATGACACGGCCAACCTTCCATTCATCCTTCATGGTGATTTCTCTTGCGATTTCGCAGCAGCGGTATAATTCCTCAAGTCCAAAGGTTTCCTCATTTCCGCATATCTGCAGGACAGAATCCGCAGAGGTATATACAATCATATGACCGGTAGCGATTTCTTCCTCTGCCAGCTCATCCAGAATTTCGGTTCCGCTGGCACTCTTGTTGCCGATAACAGTCCTTCCTGTTCTTTCCTCCAGTTCCCTGATCAGCTCCGGGGGAAAACCGGTATCGGTAAAGGTCTGAAAGGGAGTGGTAACCTCCAGTCCCATCATCTCCCAGTGACCGGTCATGGTATCCTTTCCCTTACTCTTCTCCTTCATCTTCGTGTAATAGCCCAGGGGCTTATCCACTGCTGCCACCTGCTTTAAGGGAATGATATTGGCCAGCCCCAGCTTCTGCAGGTTGGGAATGACCAGATTTTCTACCGCTTCGGAAATATGACCCAGAGTATTTACTCCCACATCTCCAAAATCTGCAGAATCGGGCATTTCACCCACCCCCAGGGAATCTACTACAACAACAAAAATACGATTAAATTTTGGCATAACACCGATTACCTTTCTAAAATCTTATCTAATACCCATTCGCTTCCTCATTCTTCATGAGCTTAATAATCCGGCTGGTTCCCAGGCGGTCTGCTCCCAGTTCAAGAAATTTTTCTGCATCCTCTAATGAAGCTATTCCACCTGCTGCTTTAATCTTTACCCCCGCACCGACATGAGCAGCAAAAAGCTCAATATCCTTAAAGGTTGCTCCTGCAGTGGAAAATCCGGTTGAGGTTTTAATGTAGTCGGCACCTGCTGCAGTCACAATTTCGCACATCTTCACCTTCTCTGCTTCATCCAGCAGACAGGTTTCAATGATGACCTTTAATAGATTATCTCCACAGGCTTTTTTTAACAGCCGGATTTCCTCCTCAATCAAATCATATTTTTTGTCCTTCAGCCAGCCTATATTGATAACCATATCAATTTCTTTGGCGCCGTTGGCAAGAGCATCCTTCGTCTCAAACTCCTTTACCGCCGTAGTCATATAGCCATTGGGGAAGCCAATAACCGTACATACGGTCATCCTGTCCTGTACATACTCCTTGGCCTGTTTAACAAAGCTGGGTGGAATACATATGCTTGCAGTCCCATAGGCAATGGCATCATCGCAAATCTGTTTGATTTCCTCCCAGGTAGCCGTCTGGGTAAGCAGAGTATGATCCACGTGCTTTACTATCTCTTTCTTATCCATCATAATCCCTCCTTACGCCAGTTCCAACGCAACTTCCATCATTTTTCCAAAGCCGATCTGACGTTCCTCGGCACTTAGGGCTTCATCACGATAAATATGATCAGAGACAGTGAGTATACAGAGCGCTTTCTTTCCGGCCTTTGCCGCATTCATGTAAAGAGCCGCTGCTTCCATCTCCACTGCCAATACTCCCATGCTTCTCCACAAATCATTGGCATTTTTATTAGCATTATAAAAAACGTCTGAGGAAAGTACATTACCCACAACTACCTTTGTTCCCTGTGCCTTGGCAACATCTACAGCCTTTCTTAACAGACCGTAATCTGCAATGGGCGCATAGGTCCCCGGCAGTCCATACTGCTCAGCAAAGCGGGAATCTGTACAGGCTCCCATCCCGATAATTACATCCATGACATTTACCTCATCCTGCAGCGCACCGGCAGAACCGATTCGAATAATCTGTTCGACTCCATAGAAATTGAATAATTCGTAGGAGTAAATACCAATGGATGGCATTCCCATGCCGCCTCCCATTACGGAGATCTCTCTTCCTTTATAGGTTCCGGTAAACCCCAGCATATTTCTTACCGAAGTAACCTGCCTGGCATTTTCCAGATAGGTTTCCGCAATATATTTTGCCCGCAAAGGGTCTCCCGGCATTAATACTGTTTTTGCAAAATCACCTTCTTTTGCTGCGATATGTGGTGTAGGTATTGACATAACGAATCCTCCTATACATTCTTCCATATTATTTTCTGTAATTATTCAGAACCCCATTCGCAAAATCGCTGCTTGGCAGCTTTTCTTTTGCTCATGTGGCTACTTCGCCATATAAATTTACGATTCTGTTTGAATGCAAGCATTCACAGAATGTAAATTTGCATGGCCCTGAATAGTTACATTTTTCTTAATAGTCCTGCAAAATACTGGATACAGGGACCTGCCGTCAGAGCCGTAACTATAGTTACCATTCCTGCCCTTCCACCTAACGACCAGCCAAGAATAATCATGACAAAGTCAAAAATCATTTTCACCGTTCGAAACTCTTTCCCGGTTTTTTCGGCAAGAAGCAGAACCACTCCCGTAAAAGGGTCTACCCCGATATCCATCGTAATGAACATAGCCACCCCAAGATAGAGCAGAAAACAGCCTGCAGCGGAAAAAGCGATCTGTGTTCCCGGCCCCTCTGCCTTCACCAGTATTTCATATAGTTTATTTCCAATATTAATACACATCCCGTAGGGAACAAAATAAACCAGAGTTCCCACACTGACGTATTTTCTTCCGGCAAAAAGCAGCAAAACAAGAATACCGCCGTTTACCGCATTGGATACCCAGCCAAGCTGCGACTGGCTCAGTCCAAAAAACACACGAATCCCGTCATAAACGATGCCCACCGAATCGTTGCCAAGACCTGTGCAATTATTAAAGGCCACTCCGATCCCAATCAGAAGAACTCCTACCAGAGCTGCCAGAATGGCGGAAAAAGAAATTTTTCCTTCTTCCATTGTATTCCTTTATTTGGACCTTTCAAAAATTTTTCCGTTTGCCGCAGGAGTATGTCCTTTACCTACAAACAGAATTAGCGCTGCCAACGTGACAAGATAAGGAAGCATGGAAATCAGGTTTGGTGAGATAACGTTGGACATACTGATAATTGATTTTACCCCGCTGCAGAAGCCAAAAAGCAGACAGGCCTTCATGGCTCCTCCGGGAGAGAACTTTCCGAAGATTACGGCTGCAATGGCAATAAAGCCCTGCCCTACAATCACGCTGGGTCTAAACTGATTAATGGTTGCCAGGGTAACGAAGGCTCCCCCCAACCCTGCCATAAAGCCGGACAGGATCACACAGATATAGCGTACCAGATACACATTGATCCCCAGAGATTCACAGGCCTCGGGGTGTTCCCCTACCGCACGTAAATGGGTACCGAATTTGGTTTTGTAAAAGACAAACGATGCAATAGCTGCAAAAACAAAAACCAGATAAGCTACTGTATATACATTCAATACATTACCTAAAAAGGAACCGGCTTCAAAAAAGCCTTCGAACATTTTGGGCAGCTTATTGGCCGAATTTAACGGCGGTGTATCCGATGAGCTGAAGATTGCTTTAGACAAAAACAATGCAAGCCCCGGACCGATGAAATTGATTGCCGTACCGGCAATGGTCTGGTCTGCATGAAACTGAATACAGACAATCGCATGAATCACAGCCAGTAACGCACCGGCCAGACCACCCAGAAGCCAGGCCACCCAGCCGTTTCCCACCACAAGTCCGGTTGCAGCACCTACGAAGGCACCAATGGTCATCATTCCTTCAATTCCCAGATTAACCACACCGCTTCGCTCAGAAAAGCAGGAGCCAAGAGCAGCCAATAATAAGGGTGGGGTTGCTACCAGTGTAGCATTAATTAAAAGACCTAAATTGCTGACCAATCCATCCATCTATTTTGCCTCCTTTCTCTTAGCCATTCTAATAAACATTCTTTTAAATACCTGGGAAATGGCAATAAAGATAATGACACATCCCATAATAATATCGATCACTTCCTCCGGCGCTCCCACTATGGTCAGCTTGGAGCCTCCATATTTCATTGCTCCGTAGAATATACCGGAAAAAATACAGCCAATAGGATTGGAGCCTGCAATCAGTGCCACTGTAATTCCCTCGAAGCCGTAGCCTTCCTGTCCGGCAAACTGACTGATACGTCCTCCCATACCCAATACCTGTACCGCACCGCCTATACCGGCCAGGGCACCAGAGATTCCCAAAGCTGTAAGGATGGATTTATTGGCATTGATACCGCCGAAGGTGGCTGCTTCTTTATTAAACCCAACTGCCTTCAGCTTGTAACCAAGAGTGGTTTTTTCAATAATTACCCAGATACCGACAGCTACAACCACTGCAAGAAGGAAGCCCCAATTGGCCCCATTGCAGTTAAGCGCCTTGAGCATTCCTTCCGGAAGGAGCAATCTGGCAGAATCCAGTACATTTTTAGTCGCCTCTCCGCTCCCCTCCTTATGCAGGGCATCTGTATTTACCATATAATTGGACAGATAAAAGGCCAGCCAGTTGAACATAATGTAAGATAAAACCTCATGAATTCCCCGCTTTACCTTCATCAGCCCCACCAGATAGGACCAGAAAAAGCCGGCTGCGGCTGCTGCCAGAATACACAGCGGTGCATGAATGATTGGAGGCAGTTTGACCAGAATACCTACTGCACAGGCAGCCAGCGCCCCTACCACGAACTGTCCCTCTGCACCGATATTGAACACACCCGTTCTCAGGGAAAAGGCTACGCTTAAGCCGGTAAAAATCAAAGGACTGGCATATACCAATGTCCAGATCATATATTTGGGTTTCCCGATAACACCATCAATCAATTTTCCATAGGCTACTGAGGGACTGATTCCCGCCACTGCCAGGAAAATAGCTCCAATAATAAATCCGATAACGATGGCGATCAGTGTATACAGCACATTTACTTCCAGAATACTCTTCTTTTTCATGTCCGTTTACCTCCTGCCATTAAGAAGCCAAGCTCCTTCTCATCCGTTTTCTTACTTACAATTTCTTCTCTGGATACCGTACCTGTTATTTTCCCTTCGGAAATAACCATAATACGGTCAGATAAGCTCATGATCTCATCCAGCTCAAAGGATACCAATAGAACCGCACGATTCCTGTTTCTTTGCTCCACCAGATATTTGTGCACAAATTCAATGGCGCCTACATCCAGTCCACGGGTAGGGTTTACTGCAATCAGAAGCTCCTTATCATTGGTAATTTCTCTGGCAATGATTACCTTTTGCTGATTGCCGCCGGACAAAGTTGCTGCGGGCCGCCCCTCTGTTCCTCTGGGGCGGATATCGAACTTCTCCATCAGGGCGGTTGCATTCTGCCTGATTGCCTTTCGATTCAAAAATCCCTTATGGGCATAGGGCTCTTCATTAAAGTGCTGCAGAATCATATTGTCCTCATTGGAAAACTCCAAAACCAGACCATGCTTATGCCGGTCGGCAGGTATACTGGAAATTCCTGCATCAAAGGTTTCCTTGGGGGTACGATTGAAGACATCCCTGCCCATGACCCTTATCTCTCCTGATTCAGCCTTTCTCAAACCCGTAAGAATCTCTACCAGCTCTGTCTGACCGTTTCCATCGACACCTGCAAGTCCTACAATTTCTCCCTTACGCACATCCAGATCCAATCCGTTGAGTACCTCTACTCCCCGATAATCTTTGGCACGAATATTCTTTACCTCAAGAACGATCTCACCCGGTTCCTGTTCCTTTTTTTCTACCTTGAAGTTTACATCCCGGCCTACCATCATGGCGGCAAGATCATTCTCACTTATTCCCTCAACATCTACCGTATCAATATATTTTCCCTGGCGAATGATGGTACAGCGGTCAGAGGAAGCAGTGATTTCCTTCAGCTTATGAGTAATTAAAATGATGCTTTTCCCATCTGCTGTCAGATTCTCGATAATGGTCAGCAATCCTTCTATTTCCTGTGGAGTAAGAGATGCGGTGGGCTCGTCAAGAATCAGCACATCTGCTCCCCGATAGAGTACCTTTAGAATTTCCACCCTCTGCTGCATACCTACAGAAATATCTTCAATCTTTGCTTCCGGATCAATACTCATGTGATAGCGTTCAGACAGCTCCAGAATCCTTTTTCTGGCCGTATCCCGGTCTACAACCAGGCCTTTCACCGGCTCCATACCCAAAATAATATTGTCCAATACGGTAAACGGCTGGATCAGCATAAAGTGCTGGTGAACCATACCTATTCCAATGTCAATGGCATCCTTCGGACTGTTAAAGCTCACCTGCTTTCCATTGATGAAAATCTGCCCCTGGGTAGGCTTGTACAATCCGCACAGGACATTCATCAGCGTACTCTTACCTGCACCGTTTTCTCCCAGAACAGCATGGACTTCCCCTTTATGCACGACCAACTGAATATGATCATTTGCCGTAAAGTCACCGAATTTCTTCACAATGTCCTTCATTTCAATCACAACCGCACTTTTGTCCATGTGACTTACTCTTCCCAAAATTCCCGCCTCCTTTTCATATCATGACTATTTTTCTATATCCCTTCGCCCTGATCAGTTCCGCCAGCTCCTCTAAAAAATCCGGTGAGGGAATCTGATAGCCTGAATACTCCTTTCGAACGCCCATCGGCCGGTAGGCAATGAGCTTTATTCTTATGTCCTCTCTTGCTTTGCAGTCTGAAAGCAAGTCAGCAATGTGGCTCACACTCTCTCTTGCATCATACAAGTCCTGTACAACTACCACACGTATCTCTTCCAGCTTACCCTCTGCCAAAAGAAAACGTACATTTTCCAACACCGTTTCATTGGAGAATCCCGTAATCCTTTCATGATCTGTCCGGTCAAAGGCTTTTATGTCCAGCATTACCCCGTCTGTTACCCGCAGCAGCTCCGGGTACTGACAAAAGGGAATAGTTCCGTTACTGTCAATCAGGGTTCCCAGGCCAGCCTGCGCAGCAAGAGTAAACAATTCGAGCAGAAACTCAGGATAGAGCATACATTCTCCTCCGGAAACGGTTACTCCGCGAATAAAGGGAATCTGATGCTTTACCACTTCGTATACCTCTTTTGCCGTCATTTCTCTTACCTTGGGTGAACTGCTGTGTGGGCAGACCCTGATGCAGGTATCGCAAAGCAGACATTTTTCCGAATGAAAATTTACTTTTTTATTCCTGTCAAATGTCAGGGCTTTGGCAGGACACTGGCTTACACAAATACCGCAGTTTTCACAAACCACCCTGGTTTCCGGATTATGGCAGTATTTACAGTTAAGGTTACAGCCCTGTAAAAATACGGCTGTTCGGTTACCCGGTCCATCTACGCTGCTAAAGGGAATGATCCGATTTACTATAGCCTTCATCAGCGTACTTTTCTTTCCAAAATCTTCCCATTTTGGGCAGCCCCCAGTCCCAATGCAGTGGTATCCTGTAAAACCGCTTCTCCCTTATCCAGCTTATCCATTTCTGAGCGTTTTACCAGATAGCCGGTAATACGAATAACATCACTGTCACTGCTATAGAAGGATAAATAACGTATATCCCGCTTAAAGGCTCCTTTAACAATATCCAGAACATATTCCGGATTTTTGTGTACCGTAAGATCAATGGGGAAAATATCTCCGGTGCCGGAAGGAAAATACCGGTGAAATTTGCTGATGACCAGCAGCTGTTCAACCAGCTCTTTTGGCTCCTCTCCAATGGGAATTCTGGTTCCCGGGCTAATGCCCTTGTCCTCAGCTATTCCCACCTGGGCATGGAGAAGAAAATGGTTTTCTGTAACCTCGCAATATGGATTACAATGATTGCGATTAAAGGTATCAATAATATCCATAATCTCTACACCCAACTGATTGGCATATTCATCATGGCCAAAGCGTTCCTGCCTGCCCTCCTTTTCCAGGAGAGTATTCACGCATTCTGCCAAACCTACCAGGCCAAACATGGCCGTAAATCGATCTCTATGGATAAAGCCTTCTTTTGCCAGAAAATTATTTTCAAAAAATCCACTTTCCTCCACCTCGAAACGGATTCGTTGGTCCATATAGGCAGCCATGATTTCCATTACACAGGGAAGCTCTTTCTCCATAAACTGCCGGATATTCTCTGCCCGCTTTGCGATGTTGGAGAGAATAAGCCGACAAAGGGTATAAGCCCCTCCACCTAAGGGAAGGCCGTTATAACAGCTTGCAATTACATATCTCTCACTCAATTCATTCCTGAACATTCTGTCATTGGCAAAGCTGGGCTTTGCACTGTGCAGAGCACATTCTACCGCTTTGAGTGCAAAGTCATCCTCCGTTATCCCCTCTTCATATTTCAGGGTAAGATTCGGTACGGCCTGCTCAAGCTGCTGCTCTACCTCCAGAATCAGTCTTCCCGCTTTTGTACTTTTAGGCCCGATATTGGCATGAGAAAAGGAATCCAGGATAGTCCTGTCCATATGGACAAAGAACAGCTTCAGGAGCTTCTTTGCCTCATCCTCAGTAACCGTATCGATATAGGGCTCCAGAAGAGTATCAAGCTGCCCGGTATAAACGGGGAAATTGGTTACACTGGGAACGTGCTTGTAAAAAATCAACAAATGGTTTAATACTTCATACAGATCCCTGGGTGGCTCCAACTGCAGAAATTTACTTCCCTCTCTTAAAAACTTTTCATAGTCAGGGATAATATACCGGGGGCGCAAAGGAGCATTTCCTTCTGCCAGATCACAGATACACTTTTCTCCATTTTCAGGCTCCAGAAGTTCCTTCAGTCCCTCCGGTAAATCAAGAACCTCTAAAAGTGAGTCCGCTGCTATGGCAAGATTAGCTACCTTCTGCTCATGCGTCAGCACAGGACTTTGGATTATTCCCAATATCCTTTCTCTGGTCTCTTCTACTCTTTCCATTGATATTTTTCTCATCCTTACCTCCCATACCGGCATCCTTTTACCATCATTCTTTATCCCGTTTATTTGGAAATCTGTCCTGAGGCTTTGGACTGACCGCAGCCTCAGGGCAGCTATCCTCTTGGATTAGTCTAATTCATAAACATCGCCGTATGCAGCTTCAAAGGCATCCTTTGAGTCAGGAACGGTGATTTCACCGGAAATAATTTTTTCCTTAACTTCATTTACCGCAGTAACTACTTCCTCCGGAAGAAGATCTGTAGTAGGTGCAATATCCACACCTTCATTTGTCAAATCATAAACAGCAACGCCACCCTTCAATGTGCCTTCTGCAAGCTGCGAAACAGTAGAATATACTGCATTATCAACACGCTTCATTGCAGAGGTAATTACCGTTTCGGGTGCCAGATAGCTCTGGTCACTGTCTACACCGATTGCCATGATTCCTTTGGACTGACATTCAGAGATCACACCGGTACCGGTAGCACCTGCAGCATGGAATACCACGTCAGCGCCATTGGTAACGAAGTTGGTGGTAAGGGTGGTTCCCATTGCCGGATCACCAAAATTATTGGCATTACCCTGCTGAATCTTTGCATTAGGGTTAGCATCCAAAACACCTGCACAGTAGCCATAGCCAAACAGATGCATCACATCACTTGCCATACCAAGAACGAAACCTACATTGTCCTTTTCGGTCATTAAACCTGCCACATAGCCAACCAGGTAGGAAGCCTGTTCCTGCTTGAAGGTAAGACAGGTTACGTTGGCAAGATCTGCACAACTGCTGTCATCAATAATCGCAAAATTTACATCAGGATTAGCTTCTGCTGCTGCTCTGGTAGCATCTGCCAAAAGGAAGCCTACGCTGATAATCAGGTCATAGTCTTCATCAATAAAGGTTTCAATATTAGGTGCATAATCAGCATCGGTTGAGGAAGAAAGATAGTTTACTTCTACCCCGAAGTCCTTTGCTGCCTTCTGTAATCCTTCCCAGGCGGACTGGTTGAAGGACTGATCCTCTACTCCGCCGGTATCTGTTACCAGTCCGATTTTCAGGCCTTCCCCGGACACTGCAGTATCCGTACCTGCTTCTTCAGTAACTGCACTTTCACTTCCTGTACTTTCGGTACCTGTGTTACCGTTTCCTGTGTTCTGACCACCACACGCCACCAGGGAAAGTGCCATGGTAGTAGCCAATACTACTGCCAATAGTTTCTTTTTCATAATTCTTCTTCTCCTTTTTCTTTTTTATTAAAATGGATAGACTCCAATTTAATCCTTTGATCAACTATTCCGTTTCCAGCTTCATCTGACTGTACTGCTTTCGGTTCATGCAAATTTTCCCGCCTTCCACACTGATCCTCTCTTCCTTTTTCAGCTTCTGAATGCTTCGCTGAACGCTTCTGACATGAAAGCCCAGTCTCTCAGCCAACTGTGTCTGTGTTTTCTGCAGTTTCATCTGTCCCTTGCTGCCATTCTTTTCGTAGGATTCCACCAAATACAGCATTAATCTTTTTTTGCAGTTGGAAAAAAACCATTTGCGTTCACCGGAGGTCTGATTGCTTAATCCGTTCATCAGATTTTGTGTCCGCATAAATAACGCATTCACATCCTTTTTCATCCATTCCAGATAAACCGCTGAAGGAATAATCAGCACCTCTCCGTCTGTAGCCGCCCGTATGGTTGCCCTGTATTCGGAAATACCACCGAAGATTTCAAAATCGCCTACTACGGACATCTGTGGGAATTCCATGAACAGATAGACACTTCCTACCAAAGGTAAATCCAGGCCTATGGCCTTTCCCTTGATTATGATATAAACGTATCTGCTGGGAGCAGCGCTCTGAATCAGCACCTCATCTCTCACCATCCGGGTATGCTTAATTGTGGAAATCACCTCATCCGGACAGTTTTCGAACAGACGACAGAGGTACTTGTGGTCATGCTCCGGCAACTGTCCGATAATTTGTAAAAGCTGGTCTTTGGATTTCATCGTTTTTTTCCTCGTTCATTGTACCTGTTTTATCGCTGATTGTAAAGTTTACTGTCGGTTTCAGTCAAATCATCTATCTGCTTAAATTGTATCTGTAGAAATACATAAAAAAAACGACACTTGTCATGTTTTTTATGTTTCTATCTTTTCCACAAAAACATCTAACTATTTCCTGAAATTTCCCCATGTTATTGTTCAATTTTAACAGAAAACAGGCTGCTGTAAAACTGATCATCCAAGCCACAGATTTTCGCTTTACAGCAGCCTTTTTTATGCCAGATTTGCCGGTCCAAATCCTAATGGAAGAAGTTCCTTTAGTGGATAAACATCATATTCTTTTTTATTTTTTGCCAGAATGATCTCAAACTCTTCCGGGCAGCAAAATTCCATCATTACCTGACGGCAGACTCCGCAGGGAGCTGCGTACTCCGTCAGACTTTCTCCCTTGCCCCCTACCACGCAGATGGCACGAAACTCCCTGATCCCTTCGCTCACTGCCTTGAAGAAGGCTGTACGCTCTGCACAATTGGAGGGTCCATAGGCCGCATTTTCAATATTACAGCCGGTATAAATGGTTCCATCTTTTGCCATAAGCGCCGCCCCTACTTTAAATCCCGAATAGGGGGTATAGGAAAAGGCTCGCTGTGCCAGAGCCGTTTCAATCAGCTTCTCAATCACATCCTGCTTCAATGCTTCCATTCTCTTTCTCCTCCTTAATCAGTTTTCTCAGTGCCTCTACAGCTACCTGGATAGCCAGATCCGTATCATGAACTACCGGATTCTCCAATCCCTCTTTCTCTCTTTCCTGGTTGGCCACCACGAGGAAGCAGCTCCCCGCACGGACACGAAGATAATTTGCCACAATAAACAGCGCTGCTGATTCCATCTCAGAGGCCAGACAGCCCATCCTTTTCCATGCCTCCCATTTGTTTACCAGCTCATAGCTGACCGGCTTAATTTCCGGCTCATGCTGACCATAGAAAGAATCCTTGCACTGTACCACACCTACATGGTACTGTACCTTTTTATCCTTTGCAGCGGCCACCAACGCATTGGTGATCCCCAGGTCGGCTACTGCCGGATACTCAATGGGTGCATATTCCTTACTGGTTCCCTCCATGCGGATCGCTCCCGTGGCAATCACCACATCTCCGCTCTTTACCTTAAGCTGCATCCCGCCACAGGTACCAATACGAATAAACGTGTCTGCCCCTGACTTCACCAGTTCCTCCATGGCAATGGAAGCTGACGGACCACCGATTCCGGTGGAGGTCACACTTACCTTCACTCCTTCCAGATAGCCAGTGTAGGTTACATACTCTCTGCTGTCTGCAATCAGCTTTGCATCATCAAAATAGCGGGCAATTTTCTCACACCGTTTGGGATCCCCGGGCATAATGACATAGCGCCCCACATCTCCCTTACCTACCTGAATATGATACTGTCTACCGGTATCTTCTGAATACTTCATAGCCTTATCCCTCCATAGCATTATTTTCCCGTAACTATTCAGAACCCCATTCGCAAAATCGCTGCTTGGCAGCTTTCCTTTTGCTCATGTGGTTACTTCGCCATATAAATGTTCAATGATATGTCCATTCCTGCAAGCAGGATGTTCATTTTATTGAACATTTGCCTGGCTCTGAATAGTTACATTTTCTCTTGTTTTTTATACCATAACACAAATAAAGAAAAAAGGACAAATGTCTTTTTTAACAAATGTCCTTTTATGCTATCTCTTTATAACACCTTTGATAAAAATTCCCTGAGTCTGGGATTTTCGGGATGTTCAAAAAATTCTCCCGGTGTATTTTCCTCTTTGATCTGTCCCTCATCAATAAACATGACCCGGGTTCCCACCTCCTTGGCAAAGCCCATTTCATGAGTGACTACAGCCATGGTCATGCCCTGTCCGGCCAGGTCTCGCATTACGGCCAGTACCTCTCCTACCATCTCCGGATCCAATGCACTGGTAGGCTCATCAAAAAGCATAACATCAGGGTTCATGCACAGGGAACGAACGATGGCGATTCTCTGCTTCTGCCCACCGGACAGTTGGGAAGGGTAAGCATGAGCCTTTTCCTCTAGTCCAACCCTTTTCAATAATTCCACGGCCTGACTTTCGGCCTCCTCTTTGGACTTTTTCAGCAGCTTAATGGGTGCAAGAGTCATATTCTGGAGAATCGTTTTATGAGGAAAAAGATTAAAGTGCTGGAACACCATTCCAATCTTCTGACGGTACTTATTAATATTGCATTTGGGATCGGTAATGTTTAAGCCTTCAAAGCAGATGCTTCCTCCGGTAGGCTCCTCCAAAAGATTCAGTGACCGCAGAAAGGTGGACTTACCGGAGCCTGAGGGCCCTACGATTACCACTACCTCGCCCTGGTAGATATTGGTGGAAATATGATCCAGAACCAGATGATCCCCAAAGGATTTGCATAAATCCTTAATCTCGAATAAAGCCGTTCTATCTTGCATCGGTTCTCAGCCTCCTTTCCAGTTTTCCCACACCGAAGCTGAGGCAGGATACGATTACCAGATAAATGGCTGCTGCCGCCAGCAGAGGAAGCAATGGCTCATAGGTCTGACTTCTGATGGTATTGGCACCATGGGTAATGTCCGTCAGTGCAATATAACCACAGATCGAGGTTTCCTTTAACAGCGTGATAAATTCATTGGCCAGAGCAGGCAATACGTTTTTAAAGGCCTGAGGCGTAATAATATACCACATGGTCTGAGCATAACCAAAGCCCAAGCTGCGGCCGGCCTCAAACTGGCCCTGATCAATGGACATGATTCCAGAGCGGAAAATCTCTGCCACATAGGCTCCCGAGTTAATTCCGAAGGATAAAATCGCTACAAACTGCTTGCTGACATTCGGACTGGCAAAAATAATATAGTACATGATCAATAGCTGAATCATGGCCGGGGTTCCCCGGATTACCGTCAGGTAGAGCTTACACACCCAGTCCAAAATCCTTAACAGAATATTTTTGCTGCCGCTTTTATCTGCTGTAGAACGAACCAGAGCAACCAAGAAGCCTAAGGCCACACCCAGAAGGATGGCAAATATGGTTACGGTAAAGGTAGTTCCCAAACCGTTGGTAATGTACCTCCACCGATTATCCTCTATAAAATTCAAATAAAATTTTTGTTTAAATTCTTCCATAATTCCTACTTACCACGCACAACGATCACCTGGGTGGCCGTTGTATAAGAATCAGAGAAATCTACACTCAACAGACGATCCTCAGTTACCGTCATTCCTGCTACGCCAATATCTGCTTTCCCGCTGGTGACAGCATTAATGATGGAATCAAACTCCATATCTTCAATCTTTAATTCCATACCTAAAATATCACACACCGCCTGAGCCATATCTGCATCAATTCCTACGATCACCTGATTCTCATAGTACTCATAAGGCTCAAACGCTGCATTGGTAGCCATAACCAGAGTTCCGTTGGTACGCTGTACATCTGCGGGCGATTCATAAGGGAATTTACCCTTGGTATCATCACCGATATAGTTGGAAATAATCTGATCCAAAGTTCCATTGGCCTTAAGTTCGGCTAAAGCACCATTGATTTTTTCTTTTAATTCACTATTTTCCTTTGAAATACAGATGGCATACTCCTCCAGTGCAAATTCCTCCTCCAGAATCTTTAAGTCAGAATTCTTTTTTACAAAAGCAATAGCCGGCTGCTCATCAATAATGACACAGTCTACCTTCCCCTGCTTTAAAGCCTGAATGGCATCTGCCCCTTTATTATAACGTTCAATAGTGGAACCTTCCTCTTCATAATCACTGGCATAAATATCTCCGGTAGTACCTAACTGTACGCCAATCGTTTTACCGGGCAAATCATCTACCGAGTTAACGGTATTGGCAGGCACATTGGATCCTCCACAGGCTGTCAGCCCAAAAACCATGGCCGACATCATCAAGCTGACAATTAATTTTTTCATGTTTCCCTCCATTTTGCTGTATGAACAGCACCATAATCATTCTTTACGCATATTTATACATTACTTGTCCATCATAGCACTATTTCCCAAAAATGCAACAATAATTTACAAACTCTTCCCATATTCCAGCACATTTTCCAATGTATCTTCCCCATAGAGAGTTATGGTCATTACCATTATCATATCATCTATACGACGCAGATAAAAATGCTGTCTTGCCTTGGTTTCTTCCACCTGCGCCGTAAAGCAATAATATACTTCCTGATAGAGCTCGGCTTCTTCCGCCTCCGTACAGCTATAGGTATATTCTTTGGAGGTCATGAGCTTTTCCCGATATAGCCGGACATAATCCTCCATTCGAATCAGGGTGCCTCCTTTGATGGCAGTCAAATCCTCATACTGAATTCTAATGCTGCTTCCGGTTAAGGTATTTTCAGCCAGCAGCCCTGTCTCCTCTCCCCCTTTACTATCCTCTGGAGCGTTCTCCCAGACAGTCCATTCCTGTGGAAGGGTAAACTGAATATTGGCCGCCTTACTGGTTCCTTCATGAACCTGAGTTTGAGCCTTGCGGCTCTGATTACTGCAGCCGGACAGCAGAATGATGCCAATTAGAATTAGATAACCGATTTTCTTCATTGCTTTTATCCTTTAATCATATGATGTTGGGGGCAAAAGGTGCTGGTACACCTCTCTCTTGCTGATGCCCCGATCCTTTGCCACCAGCCGCATTGCCTCCTTACGCTCTATCCCCTGCTCCTCATAATACTCCATATGCTCCTTAATGGAAAGAGCCTGCCAGCCTGCCCTTTGCTCATTTTGTCTGTCATAGAGACTTCTTCCCTCTACCACCAGTACATATTCCCCTCGGGGTTCATTTTCTTCGTAGTAGTCTATGGCTTTCTCTAAGGTAGTCGGAAATATGGTTTCAAATTTTTTAGTCAATTCCCGGCACAGGGTAATTCGGCGATTTCCCAAGACCCCCTCCAGCTCCTTTAAGGTCTGCTTCAAATGATGAGGGGCTTCATAGAGGATGATGGTTCGGCTCTCCAGCTTCAATTCCTCCAGAATTGCTTTTTTCTCTTTTTTATCCGCTGGAAGAAAGCCTTCAAAACAAAACCGCCTGGCAGGCAGGCCGGAAAGGGTAAGTGCAGTAATGCAGGCTGCAGCTCCCGGCAATGAGGTAACGGGAATCCCCTCCTCCTGACACCTTGCTACCAAAACCTCACCGGGATCAGAAATGGCGGGGGTACCCGCATCGGTGATCAGTGCGATCCTTTTTCCTGCCCGAAGGTGTCCAAGCAGTACCTCTGCCTTTTCATATTTGTTATGCTCATGATAGCTGGTCATGGGTGTTCTTATCTGAAAATGGTTTAACAGGCGAATACTGTTTCTGGTATCCTCTGCGGCAATTAAATCTGCCTCTCTAAGGCATTCAACGACCCGGGGCGTCATGTCCCCCAGATTTCCTATTGGAGTAGCACATAAAAAAAGCTGTCCTGTCATAATCCCTCCCTTTTGCCGGTTGGTATTGCTTTTTGACAGTATAACAGCTTTTTTTCTTAAACTCAAATGCTTCTATTTATTTTCCAGCGAAGCCGCTTCTCCAATATACTTCCAGTTTACCAGCTCATTGGCATAAACCGTTTTTACTGCTTCTGCCTGAGCCCTGGTGGCAACCACATAGGGCATGGTCTTGGAACCGATTCCCTGGAAAGCATTTTCGTATTTTCCTTCGGTAATTTCCGAAATGCTTACTCCCCGATAAACAATATCATAGTTGCTGTCTCTTTCTTCCCACAAGAAGCCCATTTTCCCATCCGGCTGCAGAGTGCAGGTGGAATAAGCGCTATTATACTGCTGCAAAAGATAAAAATTATTGGTGTTCCAACCGCTGACATAGGCTGCTGCCGTAGTATCTCCTTCCTGCAGCTCCTTATAATAAATCCCTACTCCCACACGCTTGTCATTTCTTAATGTGGGCAATGACTGCAGCGCAAGGTAGCCATACTTTCCTGTCTGGGTATTTTTCACATAGGCAATATAAACCTCTCCATTGGTGCTGTTTCCTGCCGGAAAATTCAGCTCCTGTCTGCTGTCCCAGGCACCTGTTTTATAGGTATTGTCTGTTTTTTCATAATGGAAAACATTGATATAGCGTCCGCTTCCCTTTCTGCTGGAAATAAGTACATCTCCATTAGGCAGCTCTTCTATTTTTGCCTCATCTCCGGCAGGTACCGGGGATGCCTCTACGCTTCCCAATACCTTCCAGGTCTTTCCAAAATCATCCGAATACAGTACATGGTTGGCATTGGTATTGGTACCACCCTCTCTGGCCAGGATCGCACTGTAAATACGATAATAGTCGCCCACCTTAACATAGCGGGACTGCATGATTCTGCCGGAAGCAAAGAAGAAAGCCTGCCATTTGGGATTCAACTGGTAAATCTGCTCATCGATTCTTACCGGAGCACCAAAGGTTTCTCCATTATCCTCAGAAAGCATGGTGGAAGCCTGGGTTTTGCCTACATCCATATAGCCATAGGAGCCGCTTACACTGACTAACAATACCTTGTCCGATTCACGATCTGCCACAAGAGCCGCATCTCCATAGCCGATCGCCAGTTCCTGCCCCCGTACTCCCGGTCTGGTCAGCCCTGCAGTCAGATTGCGGGAAGCGGACCAGGTTTTTCCATTGGTAAGTGAGGTTCTTGTTACCAGATCAATCTGATGGCCCAGATTAGCGTATCCCTCCCAATTGGTTCCCAAATCACTGGCCGTATTATAGCGGTAATCTGCCACCGCAACGATATTTCCATTGTTGGCTGTGGTAATGGCCGGAATCCGATAGTGCACCTCTCCTACAGCCGTTTCCCACAAAGCCTGCTTTCCTTCCTGCTGCGGCATCAACTGAGCCTTGCGGATTCCCCACCAGGCATCTGTTTTATTGCTTCCGTCACCTTCCTTGAAAATCGCATATGTACGGTTTCCTTCCCCATTCTCTGTGCTGAGGTATTTTCCCGTTGCCTGACTGCGAATAGTCACATAGCAGATATCCCCTTCTATAGCCTTAATTTCCAGAGTATACTGGCCGCCTATATTCTCTCTGTTCTTATCAGAAACGACAAACTCCTTATCTTCGTAGCCCTGGTGACCCATAATGCCCTCTCCCAGGACTGCAAATCCGGTTCCCATATTTCTCATACTGTACTGTCCTGCATCCGTTTTTTCAAACCGCCAGCTATATTTTCGAGAGTAGCTGTTGGGATAATTTCCATCGTACTTCAGCCAGCCTGTATCCCTTCCTCCATCGTCATATAGCATACGGGCTGCAGGCTCCAGCAATTGTTCATTTTCATCATAGGCATCCCAGATTTCATAGTAGGTTCCCCTCTCCAGTTCCATAGCTTGTCCCACCAGATTTTCACCGTGTACATCCAGCTTCATCAGTCCGAATAACGCCAGCCCCAATATGGCAGCGCATGTAAAAAAAGGTTGTCTGCTCATTCCTTTTCCCTCCTTTATAATATATATGCTGCCAATGTGGGGTTTATTCCTGAAATTGATGAAAAAAATAGGAATCCAGCCACAGGAAAAGGTTCATCAGCACTAAAGGAAGGAAAAAAAGACAAACAAACAAGCCGCCTATATTCTCCCAGGTGATTCTGTTTCCATCAGCAAACAGAACCAAAAGCTGGGTGACTTGGGCAACAAGATAAAAGAAAAGAGAGAAACGAATCATCTTTTTTTGCCAATAGCTTCTCATAATTTTGACAGATACCGGTACATAATAGAGCGTTTTCCATAGTCTTTTGTCCCTTCTTCCTTTTTTCTCCAGTCCGATATTCATATAGAAAGAAATATACCAGGCCAGAGTACCATAGCCATACAGAACCGATACTGTCCTTGCTCCATCTTCCAGACAAAAATATGCCCCCGAACCCATTGCCAGAAATGCCATTACCCCTATACCAAACTTTTGCATCCAGGGCTCATACCTCCAGGGAAGTACCTCCTGATAAAAGGCTTCCAGAGCCGTTTTTTGCCGTTTTTCCAGTTCCTTTTCCTCCATGCTCATTGTCTCCCCTCTTCTTCTTTTCGAACCCAACCAAGAGTTCCCGCCTTAAACGCCGTCAGGATATCCGGGGTCTCCCCAAAAGCCCTCAGGCTCCCTTCCTCCAATAGTCCTAAATAGTCTGTTTTTAACTCCATTTCCTCCATAAGATGGCTGGTCATCAAAATGGAAGCTCCCCCATGTTCAACAATTTTATGTAATAATTGAAAGAATTCTGCCCGGAAAACAGGATCCATTCCCGCAGTCACCTCATCTAAAAGATACAGGCTGGGCTGATACGCCATAGCAAAGGCCAAGTGAAATTTGATTTTTTCGCCTCGGGAAAGGCGGCCATATACTCTCTTGCCAGAAAGCTCTATCCTTTCCATAGCTTCTTTCCATTCTTCCAGAGAAAAGTTCTCATAGAAAAGCCCAAAGACTTTCGCATTTCTCTCCAGCGTTTCCTCGTGAAAAAATCTGCTTTCCTCTGTAAGATAAGCAATTTTATTTCCGGTCCAAAGAGGGTTGCTGTGACAATTTTTGTCTGCTACTAAAATATCCCCCTGATATCTGCTTTTTCCATTGGCAATACATTTTAACAGGGTAGTTTTTCCGGCTCCGTTTTTTCCCATAAGACCCATGATATAGCCCTCTGGCAGCGAGAAGGAAATATTCTGCAGACGGAATTTTTTTCTTACTGCACTGACCTCTTTAACTTCCAATATCATTTTCTCCATTGCCCTTATCCTTCCATAAATAATGTATCTACCATTTCCTTTATCTGTCTGGTAGTAACTCCTGCCTGCTTAGCCTCTCCTATGATTTCTGCCAGACGCTTCTCCCATTCCATTAACTGCTTTTCCATCAGGTAATCAGAATTATATTCACAAACATAAAAGCCCTTTCCCGGAACGGAACGAATCAGCCCTTCCTTTTCCAGTTCCTCATAAGCTCTTTTAGTGGTAATTACGCTTACTCCCAGATCGCCTGCCAAGGTGCGAATGGAGGGCAGGGCTTCTCCCTCAGCAAGCTGATGGGTGAGAATAAGATTTTTCAGTTGATTCACAATCTGCTCATAAATTGCCAGGGTGCCCTGGGGTTGGATTACAATATTCATTGCAGCCTCTCCTTCAATCTTCATACACAAACGCCCTCTGCCACTCCTCCTTCCAGGCTTTCCTGAGACTCCAGGCCAGAGGAAGCGAAAGACTCAAGGTACAAATGAGCCAGGGGAGCTTTAGCTCATTACCTTCGGATTCAACCAGAAAAACCACTGAAAAGAAATTAGAACACATACAAATTATTACACAAAAGGTTTCTTTTAATATAGTCCATTCTGATCTGCCTTTTTTCTTCTCTTTTCCCTTTTCATTCATCATCCATCCATTAAAGCCACAGAAAATAAGTGCTGACAGAGCAAAATTGAATAGAAAAAGCAGCACCCAGAAACCATCAGCAATGTGCATTGCCACCAGTCCCAATGTCCCTAGAGCGCCTGCCAGTGCAGGTATACCAATATTACAGATCATCCTTCCTGTAATAAAGTGTCTCCTTGTGCTTTCTTCCATGGGACAAAGATAGAATATTTTCGGCATTTTAATGGAGTGAAGCTGCCCGGAAAGAAGCTGGAAGAAAAAGGGGAGTATTCCAAAACCATAGGACACCATCCCTTTTTGAATCCCCATTCTATTACATGTGTAAACACCATAGATGATAAAGCCTACTACCCAAGATGCCTGGCCGCTTTTCCAAAGCTCCTTAATTTTTATTAAGCTAAAATCCCACCAATAGTCTTTCATTATTTTTTTCCACATTTGCTTTATTTCCCCTTCTCCAAACCATACATCAGTTCCTCAAGCGTGGGCTTCCACACTTGCAGACTTTTATCAAAATGGCTGTTCCTTCCTGCCGTTACCAGAGCTCTGGTACCAAAGACGCCTTCCTCCTGATATAAGATTCTGTCCTTTTTCAATAATCTAATCTTATAGCCTTCTCCCTGAATCATGCGATAGCTGTCTCTTAAAGTCTCCACATCTGCAAACAATCGGAGCTTTCCCTTCTGCAGATAAAGAATATAATCTGCCACCTTATCCAAGTCCCCGGTAACATGGGTGGAAAGAATTACGCTGTTTTTTCCATTGGAGATAAATTCCTTTAACAGGCAAAGGAACTCTTCCCGAAACCGGAGATCAAAGTTTCCCGTAGGCTCATCTAAAAGCAATAGTCGAGCCTGATGCGAAAGAGCAAATGCAAACTGAAATTTAAGCTGTTCTCCCTTAGACAGTCTGCCATAGTGTGTTTTCTCCATCAGTCCAAATCGATTCAGATATTCCCTCATTAATTCCAGATCAAATCTTTTATAATAGCTGCCATAAAAACAGGCATTATGATAAAGTGTTTCTGCCTGGTCAAAAAGAGGCTCCTGAAGAACCAGGCCGATTTCATCAAGAATCTCCCGACTTTTTTCACCATAGGCCTTTCCCCCTATAAGAATGGTTCCCTGATCCTGTTTATAGACTCCTGACAGGAGGTGCAGCAACGAGGTTTTTCCCGCTCCATTTCTTCCAATCAGGCCGCAAATATATCCCTCCGGCAGAGTAAAGGAAATCTGGGATAGAGAAAAGCTCCCTAATTTCTTATTAAGTTGATCCACTTCTATTCGCACAGGCCTACCTCCTCTAAAACAAAAACCGTATATACACTGTATATCTAAATATATACAGTGTATATACGGTTTTGTCAATAGGTTTTATTGCGTATTTTGATTTCTACTATTTACCGCATCCCGAGCACAGTCCGTAGCCGGTAGGTGTTGCTGCGCATCCACCTAAAGCAGTTTCACGCAATTCTGCAGGCATCTTTTTTCCTACCATATACATAGCCGCAATCATCTCATCCAGTGGGATAAGCTGATCAATACCGGAAAGTGCAATTTCTGCCGCAATCAATGCATTGGCTACACCGGCTGCATTGCGATTCTGGCAAGGACATTCTACCAACCCTCTTACCGGGTCACAGACCAGACCAAGCATATTCATGAGAACCGTACTGGCCGCATTCAGACACTGCTCTGGTGTACCTCCCATCAGTTCCACAGCCGCAGAAGCCGCCATAGCAGATGCGACCCCTACCTCGGCCTGACATCCCCCTACTGCGCCTGCAACAGTTGCGTTACGCATAGCAAGGTAGCCAATGGCTCCTGCATTAAATAAAGCATCCACGAGACGATCATCGGATATATGATACTCATCCTGAAGAGCCAGCAAAAGGCCGGGGACTATCCCCGATGAGCCGGCAGTAGGTGCTGCCACGATCAGGCCCATGGAGGCGTTGACCTCTAGTATCCCCATCGCATAGGTTAGCCCCTTACCAAGGATATTACCACAGATATCCTTCCCTTTTGCCCGATGTACGCTCAGTCTTTTTGCTTCGCCTCCAATAAGGTCTCCCATGGATTTCCTGGGATTTTTCACAGCCGCTATAGCAGACTGACGCATAACATCCAGCACGTGCTGCATACGGTAGCAGATTGAATCAACTGTAGTTTCTCCCAGACTGCATTCCCGCTGCTTCATCGCATGGGAAATCTGTATCTGATTCTTATTGCATAAATCCAGAAGCTCTTCAGCATTTCTAAAATCCATTTTCATTCTCCTTCTTCCTTATTTCTTTACAGCTACACTATCATTACATCAGATACATAGCTATTTTGCTGGATTTTAGCTGCAATGTCCACAGGCAGTTGATTATCCGATTCTACAATCGTATAGGCAGTATGCCCTTTCGCTTCCCTGAAAATCCTCATAAACGCAATATTCACACTGCTGTCACTAAGACATTTCGTAATATGGGCAGCTACACCCGGTTTATCACGATGTATGACGATTACAGCACTATATTCACCTGTAAAATCCACTTCCACCTGGTTGATCCGCACGATACGCACCTTGCCGCCCCCCAGAGACTCTCCACGTACAGTCATCTCCCGGTCACCGGAGCTGAGCATATGAATATCCACCGTATTCGGATATATATCCATATCTTTCTTGTCGATCTTAAAAGAAAACTCCAATCCTCGTTCCTGTGCAATATGAAAGGAATCACAGATCCTGGTATCATCCGTTGAAAATCCCATAATTCCTCCTAACAGAGCACGATCTGTGCCGTGTCCCTGATAAGTTCTGGCAAAAGAGCCATAAAGAGTAAACTCCACCTTCTTTACAGCTCCTCCAATCATTTTCTGCGCCAGAAATGCGATCTGTGCAGTACCTGCCGTATGGGAACTGGAAGGGCCAATCATAATGGGCCCTAAAACATCGAATACACTAATAAATGACATATTAATCCCCATTCTAAAGCGTTTCACTCAGTTTCCTAAAGTACGTTTTTATCTTTCAAGATAAATTTTTTGTAAATCGTGTCTATAATTACACCTATAGCATTGTCCCCGCAGACGTTGCAAGCCGTTCCAAAGGAATCCTGTGTTATATAAAGCGCTACCATAATTGCACAGATAGGCCCTTCCGGATCACCGGCAACTGTTCCGAATATCATGTACAGGAAAGGAAGTGCCGTCATAATAGAACCGCCTGGAGCGCCTGGGGAAGCCACCATGGCAACACCCAGTGTCATAATAAAAGGAAGAACCGTCACCAGACTGATAGGTATCTGGTTCATCAGACAGACTGCCGTAGCACAGGCAGAAATTGTAATCATAGAGCCTGCCATATGAATGTTGGCACAAAGCGGCACAACAAAATTTCGAATCTGTTCACAAATCCCATCTGCTGCTGCACACTCCAGATTAACAGGGATGGTTGCTGCTGATGACTGGGTTCCCAGAGCTGTAGTATACCCGGGAATCTGATTTTTAATCAATGTTAGTGGATTCTTTTTACCTACAATGCCTGCCATAATAAACTGAAGCAGGATGCAAATCAGATGCATAAGAATCACTACCAAAAAAACCTTCCATAGAATACTTAATACAGCAAATGTCTTACCTGATTTTGTCATGTCCACAAATGTTCCACAGATATACAGAGGCAGCAGTGGGATAATGATAGTATGCAGTACCTTATCAATAATCTTTGAAAAATCCTTCATGGTATTATACAGCGTATCCCCAATGTCCCTGCCGCGCATACCCGATAGGCAAAGCCCAAGGATAAATGCAAGCACAACCGCTGACATAGTATCCAGAAGAGGTGGAATGGCCAAACTGAAGTAAGATTCTACAGAAACCCCAGCAGTAGCAGCAATCTGTTCCAGTGCCCCTTCACTCATGAAATGCGGAAATAGTGCAGAAGATACCAGATAGGAGCAGGATCCGGCAATCAGAGTCGAACTGTAGGCCAGTGCCACAGTAATCAGAAGGAGCTTCCCGGCTCCCTGTGACAAATCTGCAATTCCCATTGTTACATAAGCTAAAATCATCAGTGGAATAACAAATTTGAGGAATGAACTGAAAAATCCTGACAGTGTCACAACCAACCGACAAACCTCTTCTGGTAAAAACTGCCCAATCAGAATACCTGCAATAATTGCCATAAACAATTTCGGTACAAGTCCCAGTTTAAATTTCTTTATCTCCATTTTTAATTTCCCCTTCTCCAATAACCTATTTTCGTTTGTATGGATTTTAATAGTTACTTGTATTATTTTATTTAGTGCACATTTTCCCTTGACGTCTTGGTAACGTCATTATATCATAGCATTATACACAAATTAAATTCATGGATTTTATATATGTATTGAAATTTTTTAATAATAGGATTTGAAATCGAAATGGAAATTCGTCAGCTTGTTACATTTATCAAAGTAGCTCAGCTTCAAAGTTTTTCAAAAGCAGCAGAAAATCTTGGATACTCTCAGTCTGCGGTTACCGTACAGATCCGCCTTCTGGAAGAAGACCTGAATACCAAACTGTTTGATAGAATCGGCAAACACATCACCCTTACCGCTCAGGGGCAGGAGTTCCTTACCTATGCTTACAGCATCCTCAATGAAATCAACAAAGCTAAACTTTCCCTCAATGATGATACAGAGTTGAACAAGCCTCTCCACATCGGCACGATAGAGTCCCTCTGCTTTTCAAAATTACCTCCCATTCTCAGCTATTTCCGCGAAAACTACCCCAAAGTAGCTATTCGCATCACTACTGCATCGCCAGAAGAACTGATCGAAATGATGGAACATAACCAGTTGGATCTAATTTACATACTTGATGAACCCAAATACAATAATAATTGGAACAAAGTCATGGAAGTCAGGGAAAATATTGTTTTCGTGGCCTCATCAACATCTGAGCCGGCAGATATTCATCGGCTGACGTTGGGAAAGCTCTTGGAGTACCCTTTCTTTCTTACAGAAAAAAACGCCAACTACCGTCATGCCCTTGATCATTACCTGGCTTCCAGAAAAATGATCATGTCTCCCTTCCTGGAAATCAGTAATACGGAATTTATCATAAAAATGCTTTCAGAAAGCAACGGCATCTCCTTCCTGCCTTATTTTACTGTTCGAAAAAGCGTGGAAGAAGGCAAGCTCACTCTCCTTGAAGTAGACAGCTTTCATGTCTCCATGTACCGTCAGATTTTCTATCATAAGGATAAATGGATGACCAGGGAAATGGCAGAATTTATTCGACTGGCAGAAGAAATAAGATGATAGAAAACAGATACTCCGGTTTTAGCAATAGCCCCATAACAGGTAATTTCTAAACTCAAATATGCTGATAGTTATCCTCACCCAATGAGGCGAATGGTTGGAACGGATTTGAAAAATACTCCTTTACCGTATTTTCACCTTTTTCTTAATGTTTCTATAGTCAAGAAAATATGAGTTGCAAATCACCCATGAATCATAACCTTGGCAGTAAATACTCCCTTCGTATATGTAAAAGAATTCGCACCACCGTTTTTTTCAGAAATACGGCGGACAGACTGAATTCCAACGCCATTTCCCTTACGCTTTGTGGACAGAAAAACACCATCTTTCATGCGTACTTCTCCATCAAAACTGTTCTCCACTTGTATTAACAACAGGCTGTTCTTATGCATATAGGCTTCTACCTTGATTTCTCTTTTTGGCACTGCCGTTTTTATGCTTGCTTCCAAGGCATTCTCCAAAAGATTGGAAATTACAAGACACATATCTATTTCATCTACCAGAATTTGAGGCGGTAAATCTATCCTGGCATGGAACGGAATGTTTTGTCGTTTTGCCATTTCATAGTAGTAACCGATCACGCTGTCTGCAGCTCTGTTTTCACAAAATTGCATATCCAGATTCGGGATTCTGTTCTCTGCTCCGAAGAGATATTCTTTTATTTTTTCCAACTCCCCGGCTTCTGCCATAACAGAAAGCTGGCGAAAGTGATGTCTCATATCGTGCTTTGCCTGCCTTACTTCTTCGATTGCCATGCGCAGATTATCGTACCGCTCCTGCTGCATAGACAGAAAATGATTTTCCTGTTGCAACTTAGCATTTCGATTCAAGCTATTTGCCGCCAAAATAAACATGATATAAAACAAAACAAGCAGTACCAGCAAAACCAGACTAATTACAATGTATCCCTGCAACACTCGTCCTGTGTATAAAGTATTCGGATATGTTGGAATCATAAACAGATTCAATGCAATAAACACTAACGGCAATATCCAGAACACATACCAGGTTTGGGCAAAATTTTCGTCTTCGATTATTGTTCGTACGTCATGAGTAGCAGGATAATATGCAATTACAACAGCCCCCCAGCAAATGGCATTGTAAATAATACCACCCATCAGAGAAAACCATAATTCATTTTCTGTCGAATGATGATGAACAATCAGCATGGCATTGATTGCTCTGGACAAACTGTTGATACAGGAAAATACCCCACAGACAGAAAGTGCCACACTGAAGGATTTCCACAACGAAACTTGAATCGTTCTTGTATATACCAAAACAGCAATTAACATTGCAATAACCAAAAAGAGAGATGTAGAAATATTCAACTGAAAGCTGATGCAGGCACCCAGTATGGAGATGAGCAAAAGCAACGGCAGCATCCAGCCTGCAAGTTTTACAGGTGATTGCTTTAAATAAGATCTGACTGGAAAATAAGCAAGCAAAATACCCGGTATCACTACAGAAATTTCAAGCATGGGCCGCAGTATATTCTCCATTTATATATGCCCCCTTTGAAACAGAAAATCCATAAATGTCTGACGGCAGTTTTCAAAAGTCCGTAATTGACAAGAACTCTGCTCCCCTCATCCATGACAAAAGCTGCATCATCAAAATCGGCAGCGTGTTCCATATTGACAATCACACCACGGCTACAAAGGAAAAATCGTCTATCTTTTCTAAGTGGTGCAGCAAATTCCCCGAAAGTCTGTCTGGTAATCAATTTCTTTTGGGTTGCTGTATGAATATGTATCATGTGGGAAAGATGCTCCGCATACACAATATCTTGGAAATGCAGTCGCACCTCACTGCCGCTAACTTTCACCTGAATATAATTATCCGGCTTCGGGATACGGGAAATGATTTCATCCATTAACTGGCGAATATCGTCTTCTGTATAGGGCTTCACAAGATAGTGCATAGCACGAACCTGAAACCCTTCCAATGCTTGGCGGTCTTGCCATTCGGGATATCAATTCGGAATATACAACGACTTTGGGATATTTTTCTCCTACAGAGCATGACGGCGGCAGATATGCAATCCAAAGTTCCTATTCTTTCATCGATGCGGATAACAGACTCGTGTGTCCCACCAGTAATAATCATGTTCTGATACTGAAAGCTACGGACAGTGACGGGAACGTACTTCCTGTATTTGAAAAAGTGTTAGACATCGATATCAAGACTTTGGCAGAAGCAGCTCTGGGCAAAACTCTGGATCAAAATTTGTTATCTATTGTATTTGATTATGAAGGAAATCTGTGGTTTGCCACCGGTGGTTTTCGCATCTATCCGGATCGTATGCAACAGGGTGTGATGGGGTATATTACCTGCGATGCCATTAATACGATCCTTGACGGCGAGGAAGTGGATCTGGCAAAAGAAGTATTCGTTTATGGACTAACCCCCGGCGAAGGTGCAGAAAATGGTATTGCTTCCTGCAAAGAGGGGGCGGTCATCCTTACAAATCAAAACTGCTATCTGCTCAACGCCGATAATGGAGTGGAAGTAGTTTGGCAAACTCCTTATGAAAGTGTTGGCGCAAAATGCAGCGTGGAAGGAGACGAAACTACAGGCGGTGGTCTTGCCTGGGGAGGAGGCAGCTCTCCTTCATTAACACCGAACCTTGTAATGATTACAGATAATCAGAATCTGGTAAATCTACTTGCTTTAGATATTAAAACCGGTGAAGTGGTTGCAAGTATGCCTGTACTCGATGAATTACCAAAGGGAATGCAGGTATCCGTCGAAAATTCTGTCATTGTATACGATAACGGTGCAGGTACGGTAAGTACCATCGTATGCAACTGGTTCGGTGCAGGCAGTGCCAATCTGTCCAAAGCCGACAACGACTCTTCTGTTCAAAGCTATGACAATCTCTACGATGCGAATTGGATTGCCAAAGGTAACCGCATGATTCTGCCCGGTGTGGAACGGGTGGATACGCTCAAAACCCCAAACGGTTATGAGATGAAGAGTATCTGGTGTAGAAATGATTTACGGGACACCTCTATGTTGAAGCTCTCCACCGCAACTGGCTATATTTATGGCTATGTACAGGATATAGACAGCGGTATGTGGCAGTATATCATTCTGGACTTTGAGACAGGACAGACAGTCTTTACTATGGATGTTTCTGAGCATTACGGATATAACAATATGGCTATCGGAATGTATGCAGGCAACAGCGGCAATGCTCTGTACTGTCCAACCGGCTATCTGGAATTGCTTAGATTGCAGGATCGATTTGTCTATCTGCCTGAAATGCCATACCGTAATGTCGATCTAGACAAGGCAAACCGAAATGTCCTGAGCCAGGATACCTTTATGCAAAACGGTGGGCAGGGCAGTGTTATTGGCTGGCTTAATACAATTACAGTCGAAAATGTGCATCCGAATACAACGGTTGCCATCCGCATGAACAGCCTGAGCGGAAATGCCGGAGAGCTGAAACTGTACGCTTACAGCGATGATGGCAAACTGGTGGAGGTTCCGAAAGAGCAGTGGCATATCCAGCAGGAAGATGGAACAATTCCTACCACATTATCTACTGATACACTCTATGAGATCCATGTTTCGGTGGAAGATAATGGTGCATACGATTTGAGTAGCATAGAAAAGGAAATCACAATTTCTGTAGTACTTGGCAGATAAATACGTTTTTGTAAAATGTACGGCCGCTCTCGTTACTGATCAATAATTAAGAGGTAACGAGAGCGTATTTTGTAGACAGGTTTTTATGAACTTTTTAAGGCTCTTTCCAAATCAAGGGGCTGTCAGTTAAACCGGGTATCAGCAAGTTGTTCATTATAATAGCATCTTGCCAGCAAAACAGCACCTACATAAGGCTCTGCCTTGGGCACTGTCAATTCCATTCCGTTTGCTTCAAGCAGTTTCACAAAGGGATTCATGATCACATCTCCGACTTTGAAAATACCGCTCGAACAGGATACCATACATTTTCGACCATCAAAGATTTTTTTCTTGACACCATAGATAATGTCATAGAGTTCTTTTGCCGCCTGTTCATAAAACACCGTTAAAAAGCATTGCTGTATTTCCTGCAAAAAAATCGGTTCTGTAAGCTTCATCAGAATCCCCACCCGGTCCGAAGCTTGCTGCATCAATTTTCTGTAAAACATTTTTTTGTATAAATTCCAGAGAATCTTTAATATGCATCATTAAAGCTTTCTACTGTTTTTCCATTCAGGTAAAATGCTCTGGAAACTTGGCTTCTCTGAGAATAACCTGCAAGAAGAATGTTTGTCGGCCAGCCGGCATTAAGACCAAACGGAATAATACCTGCTGCAGCCAATTCATCTACCGCTGTATCAAATTCTGCCCACGTTTCCCATTCAGAAGGTACTTTTGCTCCTGCTTTTACGAATAATGCTTCATTATACCAGAATCCGACAGCTTCAATCTGTTCACGAACAGAATAAACATTCCCCTCCTCTGTAAGGTTTTGGTCATAGCAAACTCCGACACCTGCTTTAAACGCTGCATCTTGATCCAGATATGGTTTCAAATCAAGGATCGCACCTGCTGCTGACGCCACCGGGGTAATGTCCCATCCCCCGAAGTCAGCAATATCATAAAATGTACCTGCACCTAAATCATTCAATGCTGTGTTGTAAATCCCCTCTGCACCTGATTCATCTGCAACAATTATGAAATTGAATTCATCAGCATGTGCATCAGCAAACTCCTGATAGATTGCACGCATTTCGGCCGCTGCCGGCCATTCGGCTTCATCATGATAATAGCCATGAGTAAATGTGATTGTAGGAATCTCGCTTTCGATTGTCTGAGGTTCTTCTTTTGCTGCAGACTCTCCACCCGTTTCTTGACTTTGTCCGCCACAGCCAATTATCACAGATGCAGCTAAAGCTGTGCCAATTAATAAGCTAATAATTTTCTTTTTCATAGATTTTCCCTCCTAGAGACTTTGTATATGAAGTTTAGCATTCGGAGGGTAAATAGCAGAATAAACAAAACCTTTTGTTTTCCGTACTTTTTTATCCAGATTCTCTTTAATCATGAAAAAATGCACTTTTTTGAATTTTCAGTCAAAAAAGTGCATTTTATAAATCATCCTAATTCATCCGTTCCAGGCTCTCAATCATTTTTTCCAAATCCCTTTCACTTATGCAGGCTTTCTCAAGTGATTCAGAAATAATATCAATTGCTTCACTGTTCCATGTAGAGGTAATGGTCTTTAGCTGAATTTCCGCATGATGTGCACTCTCCAAAGCATTGCCCAGCAGTGGGTATTTTTCTGCAATGACCTGATTATCCACCATTGGATTAGATGGCGCCTGCCCCGTCTGGGCTGCAAGTCTCGTCTGGGTTTCCTGGCTCAACATATATTTCAAAAATCGAATCGCCGCTTCATTCTCTCTTTCATCTGGACTGTCATATACAACATATCCTGATGACGGTGAGACATAAGATAGCTCTACTCCATAATTTGTCGGATAATTTGCATAGGCAATTTCATTGCCCCTCTCACAGTTCTGGATAATCTCACTTTCCCATACTCCATTGAAATATATGGCCGTGGTACCCTCGATAAAATATTGCCTCGCATTTTCTAAGTTATCTGTATTTTTTGAATAACGATAAATATTCGAAAAATCCTTGACTACGTTGCGGAATGATTCTGTATCATAGCTTTCCGGAGTATCTGCTGCCATACTCAATCCTTCTGCACTTTCTCCTCCAAGTCTTGCAAGAAAGAGATTTTCCACCACCTGTACCGTTTCCAGGGCATAAACACTTCTCAGTGCGCCGGACTCCCTGTTCCATACTTCCAGCTTCTCACAAGCCTCATAAAATTCCTCCCAGTTTTCTGGTAAAGCCACCTCTCCATTCTTATCTACGATACCGGCTTCCTTAAAATAGCGTTCATTATACCAATAGCCCATTACTTCCAGTGCATCCGGCAGTGTATAAAGAGTTCCATCTGTATTGAGCCAAACCTCAAGAATCGATGGGTGAATCAGTTTCATAAACTCTTCATCGCTGCGAATATAAGGCATTAAGTCCAAAAGTTTTCCACGTTTTATTGCATTTTCCACATAGAAAGACTGCCCATTGGTACTGACAATATTGGGCATTTCATCCAAGGCCAGCATATCATTTGCTTTTTCCACTGCAATAGAACTGTCTGATGATGGTTGGGAGGACAAAATAATATCTGAATTCTGTGTACCAAACTCATCATATATTTCCCGCATAACGGAATGAGCACGCAGAGTTCCTCCCCAACCATGGATCATGGATAAATGCACCGGCTCTGTTTCCTCCTTCATTCGACAACCTTCAAGAAGCATGATGATAACAAAAAATAGCAGAAGCTTACATGACTTTTTCATTTTAGAAACCCTCACAAAAATGCTGATACCACTTAACCTGATGGGCAAACAGGTGGCTGCTTAATCAGCAGGTTCCTTAGATTTCTCCTCCTTTTCCCGTTCGGACAGTCTTAATATCCAGTAAATCATCACTGCACAAACCGCAATGGATAGCACCTCAACAGTTACCATGGAACTCATGCTGTCCCCAACCAGATAACCCACAAGAGGAAGTCCTCCCAGCAGATTGAATACCATATGATATAGGATAGATGCCAGAACGGATTCACACTTGATGGCAACAAAGCACATCACCAACCCCAAAATGGCTGCATAGCAAATCCACAATAGCTGACCATGAAACAATCCGAATGCAATACTGGAAAGAGCAACTGCCGCAGCAACAGGCATCGCCTTATTCAGTCTGGACAGTACCAGACCTCGGAAAATAATTTCTTCCACAATGGGAGCAGCGAAAACGGTAGAAATCAGAATAGCCAGTGTACTGCCTTCTAACAGGCTCATAATTGAATCCTCATATTCCAGCATTATTTCTTCCGGTATGGGCAAAAGGGAGAAGGTACATTCCACAACGAATACAGAGGCTATGGCCAAAATAACAATGGGTAATACTCTGTTCACTGAGAAAGGAACCACATTAGCTTCTTTTAACAGTTTTTTCTTCCGTATGGCAAAAAATACCCAGGCAAAGAACAGAGTCATTATTGCTGCCACTACCAGAAGCCAATTACTATTAGCAACAGCAAACTTGAAAATCCCTTCCATAAGCTCTGTCTCTGTGGGTTGACGCCCTTCTGCCATTATTTGGGCAGTTACCTTTAAAGCAGAAAATACAATCGCTAAAATGCTGACAATATACTGCATTCCTCCAAACAAAATGACATAACAGAAAGCCTTTCCAAGCTGTATAAAAAAATTTTTCATGTTTACCCTTTCATGTTTCATTTCTATGTGTATATATGACGTGAGTGCCAAAGCTACTTTTGCTCCATATATCATATATATTATTAACTGTTATAAATTATGTAACTATTCAGAACCCCATTCGCAATGGCAAAATAAAGGGGGAAGAAATTACATAACACATTATATCACAATATGAACGGACTTTGTGAACAGATTGAAAACTGCTTTCGATTAAGTTCACGGTGATGATGGACAGAGATGGCCGTATAGCCTTTACCAATAGTGCATAGAACTTGAATGCTGTGGTAGTTGACAGATTGTTTGATCGTTTCTACACAGTGGAAGCCAACCGTAATTCAGGTGGGTTGGGATTATCTATTGCAAAGATATTAACTGAACGTATGGATGGCAACGGTTTTGCAAACAGGGTTCTGAATAGTTGTCACGCGTCAAATTATAATTCTCTCCTGCCGCAATTCTGCCGCAGATTAAATCCTACATTTTACTTCTTATCTCTGCCTTTGTGTGCCGTTTCTTA